>JACMRG010000134.1 GCA_014376585.1 Opitutaceae bacterium
AGGGGCGGCGGGCGGTGGCGGTGAGTTGAGGGTTGATCGCGGGAGAATTGGTCGCTGCGTTGGCCGTCTGAAAACGACACGGGTTAGTAAAAAGATCCTGCGAGCCGCGCCGTCGCGGTGGGTGAGTCACGGGCGATCGACCATCCATGGCCGAGGCGTGTATGCGCGGGAAACGATTCCCGATGGCACGCGCGTGATCGAATACACGGGGGAGAGGATTACGAAGAAAGAAGCGGAGCGGCGGGAAGAGCAGCGGCTCCAGCGCGGGCGCAAGGGTGGCGACGACTGCGTTTATATTTTCGATCTGAACCAACGGCACGACCTCGACGGCCGCACGCGGCGCAATGTGGCCCGGCTGATCAACCACTCGTGCGCGCCGAACTGCCGGGCGGATAACATTGGCGGGCGTATCTGGATCGTCGCGCGGCGGGAGATTCCGGCGGGCGAGGAGCTCACGTTCGACTACGGCTTCGCCTTCAAAGAGTGGCGGCAACACCCGTGTCGGTGCGGGAGCAAGCGGTGCGCGGGATTTATCGTGAACGGCGACCAGCGGTGGCGGCTGAGGAAAATCCCCAGAGCCGAACGCGCGCGGGCGGCTTTGGCGAAGAGCTGATTGGAGGTCAGCGGACGAGCTCTACCGTGAGAGCGTCGTCGGAGTCGCCCGAGACGCGGGTGAAGATGATTTTCACTTCGCTGACGGCGTCGGCGGGCAAGGGGAGTTCGATCACGCGACGTTCGCCCGGGGCGAGGGTGGCTTGCTGATGCGTCAAGGGAGTGGCCCAGCGAAAATCCCGGGCTTGGGGCGCGGGGTTGGCGAAGGCCACGCGAACCGTGGGAGCGCCGGCTGATTTTATGAGAAGGTCGAAGGTGACGGTCGGGCCGACGAGGGTGCGACGTTGCCGGTAGATGACCGGGTTGGGTTTCTCATCCGGCCCCAAGGAACGGTAGGCGGCGAGGCTGAAGGGGCTGGTTTCGTCGCCGCCCAGCAACCACACGCTTGCGGCGACGCGGCCCTCGCGACCGAGAAAATGGGACGCGGGCACGATCAACCAGCCGTCGAGCCCGCGCACGGCGGCTTCGGCGGTCGCGGCGGCCGGAGCAGATTCGGGCAGATAGGCGACGTCGCGGCGGGGCCATTGGCGGTAGAAGGCGGAGAGCGGGCGTTCCTCGGGCAGGTCGAGGGTGAAGGGCGTCTCCGGCTGGTCGAGTTGACGGGACCACTCGCGCCACCCGTGGGAAACGAAGAAGCCAAGCGAGCGCGTGGGCTGAGTGACGGCGCGCCAGCCGGCTTGGTGCGTGCGCAACGTCACGTGCCAGCTCACGGCAAGAACGCCGGCGAGCGCGAGGGTCCAGACGACGGTGCGCGGTCGCGGTGCGAGTTGCTCGATGCCCCACGCGGCCACGAGGGCGATCCACGGCGCGACCAGCACAAAGTAGCGAAACGAGAACGGATGCCACTGCTGCATTGTGAGGAAAAAGACCAAAAATATGATCACGCCCGCGCTCCAAACGAGGATGAGGCGGGCGGGCGGGCGGCGCCACCGGGCGAGGGCGATCAGGGTGCCGGCGGAAAAAAGGAGGAGGGTGATCAGGCCGAACGAGGTCGCGTCGGCATCGGGTTCGGAGCGGCGGAGAATTTTTTCAAGCTCCAGGCGGCGGTCGATATGGTTGAGCGTGTAGGGGTCTTGCGCCGAGGCCGGGAGGGAGGCGACGAGGGCGAGTCCGGCGGTTTGCGAGAGCGCGCGCAGGCCGGGGGGTTGGGATTGCGGCTCGAGGTTTTGCGCGAGCGCAGAGGTGAGATTCCAATAAATTTTGTGCGTCTGACCTGAGACGGAGTCGAAGCCCTTATGATGTTTTTTGACCCACACGGCGGGCCCGAGCGCGTCGCCGTAAGCGCGCCAGTTGCGGACAAAAGCCGGCGCGGCGAAGAGTCCGAGGCCAAGTGCCGCAGCGAGGAGCGTGCGCCGCCATTGCGGCCAAGGTAGCGGGTGTTGCCACGCGAGCCAGGCGACCCAGAGGACGGCGCCGGGCGCGAGATAAAAGAGGGTGCCCTTGGCGCCTAGCGCCAGTCCGGCTCGGGGCGCACGGCGCCCCAACGCCTCGCGGCGTCGGAGGGCGGCCAGCCAGAGATAAAATGACACGGCGAACACTCCGGCGGTAAACAGATCGGTCTGCGCGGCGGTGAACTGCGCCACGACATTGCCCATGCCGAGCAGGAGTGCGCCGGCTAGGATGGACGCGCTGCGACCGAGCCCGGATTGGCGCGCGAGACCGACGGTGGCGCCGACGGTCATGATGCCGCCGGAGGCTTGGGTGAGCACGAGCAGCGGAAAGCCCTCGCGACTGACGCCCACCAACC
>JACMRG010000135.1 GCA_014376585.1 Opitutaceae bacterium
AGGGCAAGGTTTACGCCGGCATTGTCGCGATCCTCCCCGAGAAACTCGCCGCGGCCTCCGCTGCGCGGAAACGCTACGCCGACTTCAGCCTGCAACCCGCCGCACTCCGCGACCTTGCGCTCGTCGTGCCCGTCGCGGCCTCCGCCGGCGAAGTTCAAAAAGCGCTCGCCAAATCTGCCCGCGCCGCCGCTGGCAACGCCTTCGCCCTCGAGGGAGTCACGGTCTTCGATGTCTATCAGGGCAAAGCGCTCCCCGAAGGCACCAAGAGCCTTGCGTTCTCCCTCGTCTTCCGCGCTCCCGACCGGACGCTCACCGACGACGAAGTGAACGCGGTGTTCACGAAAATTCAGGACGATGTCGTCGCGTCCTCCGGTTACACCATCCGCAAGTAACCATGTCTCATCCCGCCGATCTCAATATCGACCGCATCGCGGAATTGTCGCGGCTCGCGCTCACGCCCGAGGAGAAAGCCCGCTTCTCTGCGCAGCTCGGCAGTGTGCTCGGCCACATCGAGCAACTCGCCAAGGTCGATGTCGCCGGCGTCGAGCCCACCGCTCATGCGTTCCCGCTGCATAACGTCTGGGCCATCGACGTCGCCCAGCCCGGCCTCGCTGTCGCCGATGCGCTCCGCAACGCGCCATCGCAACGCGACAACATGATCGTCGTCCCGAAAGTCGTGGAATAACCCCGATGTCCGCTCCGCTGTATTTCCAAACCATCGCGGGACTTTCCGCGCAACTCGCGGCGGGCCGGATCTCCTCGGTCGAACTCACACAGTCCGTTATCGCGCGCACGAAAGTTGTCGAACCTCGCGTCCACGCCTTCAACTCCTTCGACGAACCTGACGCTCTCACGCAAGCCGCCGCATCCGATGTCCGCCGCGCCGCCGGAGAGTCGCGCGGCCCGCTCGACGGTATTCCCGTCGGTCTGAAGGATGTGATCGCTGTCAGCGGTCAGCCCCTGACGGCGTCGAGTAAGATGCTCGCCAACTTCGTTTCGCCCTACGACGCCACCGCCACCGAAAACCTCCAACGCGCCGGCGCGGTGCTCCACGGCCGGCTCAACTGCGATGAATTCGCCATGGGTTCCTCCACGGAGAACTCGGCTTTCGGTCCCGCGCACAATCCGTGGGATCTTACGCGCACGCCCGGCGGTTCCTCCGGCGGCAGTGCGGCGGCGCTCGCGTCGGGTGCGGCCATCGCGACGCTCGGCTCCGATACCGGCGGCTCGATTCGTCAACCCGCCGCGCTCTGCGGCCTCGTCGGCCTCAAGCCCACTTATGGTCTCATCTCGCGCTACGGCCTGATCGCCTACGCCTCGTCGCTCGACCAGATCGGACCTTTCGCCCGCACCGTCGAAGATGCCGCCATCATGCTCGGCGCCATTGCCGGCCACGACCCCCGCGATTCCACTTCTTTCAAAACTGAAATTCCCGATTATCGCGCCGAACTGAAAAATCGTCGTGGTCCGTGGAAGCTCGGCATTCCGAAAGAATATTTTGGTGCGGGCCTCGACCCTGAAGTCGGCGCGGCCGTCGAAAAAGCCATCGCGTTCTACAAATCGCTCGGCTGCGAAATCCGCGAGGTCTCGCTGCCGCACACCCAATACTGCCTCGACGCCTACTACGTTATCGCGACCGCCGAGGCGTCGTCCAACCTAGCCCGTTACGACGGCATCCGCTACGGCCATCGTTCCAAGGAAGCGAAGAATATCCTGGATGTTTATCAACACTCGCGCGCCGAGGGCTTTGGCGACGAGGTGAAGCGCCGCATCATTCTCGGCACCTACGTGCTCAGCTCGGGCTTCTATGACGCCTACTATCTCCGCGCGCAAAAAGTCCGCACCCTCATCCGCCAGGATTTTCTCAGCGCCTATCGCGAGGTGGACGCGCTCGTCACGCCGACGTCGCCCATTCCTGCTTTCAAGCTTGGCGAGAAATCCGCGGACCCGCTCGCGATGTATCTCTGCGATATTTATACGATCGGCGTGAACCTTGCCGGTCTGCCCGCGCTCAGTTTGCCGTGCGGCTTTACCGCGAGCGGCCTGCCCATCGGGCTCCAACTCATCGGCCAGCCCTTTCGCGAAGCCGACCTCCTCGCCACCGCCCACGCCTACGAGCAGGCGCACGACTGGTCTAAACGACGTCCTGCCCTCTGAGTCGTTACACAGAGTGCACGAGAGGTGGCCCAGAGATCACGGAGATGAATCCCGAAATTAACCAACTCCCAGAGGAGATCATTGGTGCGGCCATTGAGGTCCATCGTGAGCTCGGTTCCGGCTTGCTTGAGTCCGTCCACCAAAAAGCTCTTGCATACGACCTAAAGCCGCGGGGCATTATCTTCGAGGAGCAGGAACTCTGTCCGATTCGGTATAAAGACCTCCTTGTTGAGGATGCCTCTCGGCTCGATTTCCTCGCGCACAGACTCGTGGTGGTGGAACTAAAGACTGTGGATGCCTCGATCGACGTGCATGAAGCCCAACTGCTCACCCATCTGAAGTTCACCGGCTGCCGTCTGGGCCTGCTTCTCAATTTTAACTCCACGACGCTGATCAAGGGCATCCGTCGCCCCGCTCTGTGACCTCAGTGGCCCCTCCGTGTCCTGTTTTTAATTCTCCTTTTTAGAAATGAACTACGAAGCCGTCATCGGACTGGAAGTCCACATCCAGATTAAGACCCACTCCAAGGTCTTCACGCGTGTCGGCGCAGGCTACGGCCACGAGCCCAACACGCTCACCGATCCCGTCGTGCTCGCGCTGCCCGGCACGCTGCCGGTGATGAACAAGGCCGCCCTCGACGCCATCATCAAAGCAGGCCTGCTGCTGGGTTGTGAGATCGCCGCCGTCTGCAAGTGGGACCGCAAACAATACTTCTACCCCGACTCGCCGAAGAACTACCAAATCTCGCAATACGACCAGCCGATCTGCATCGGCGGCTTCGTCGAGATCGAGCTGCCCGGCTCGGCGCGCAACGTGATGGGCGAGCATAAAAATATTCCGCTCACGCGCATTCATCTCGAAGAAGACGTGGGTAAGTTGAATCACCACGTGATCGATTCGCTCGTGGACTACAACCGCGCCGGCACGCCGCTCATGGAGATTGTTTCCGATCCCGCGATGCACACCGCGGAGGAAGCGTTCGCCTATCTCACCTCGATCCGCAATACGATGATCTACGGTGGTATTTCCGACTGCGACATGGAGAAGGGCCAACTCCGCTGCGACGCCAACATCTCCATTCGTCCCGTCGGCGAGACGAAGCTCGGGACCAAGGTCGAACTCAAGAATCTGAACTCTATTTCGTTCGTGCGCGACGGCATTGCCCACGAGATTAAGCGTCAGCTCGCCGTCGTGGCCGCCGGCGGAAAACTCATTCAGGAAACGCGGGACTACGACGGCCAGACCGGCACCTCGCAATCACTGCGCTCGAAGGAAATGGCGCACGACTACCGCTACTTTCCCGACCCTGATCTCATGCCGGTCCACGTGGACGTCGCGTGGAAGAATTCACTCCGCGACACATGCCCCGAACTTCCGTTCGACAAGCAGCGCCGCTTCCTCAGCGAATACGCGGTTCCCTACACCATTACGTCGGTTCTGATTCCCGAGCGGAAGCTGGGCGATTTTTTCGAAGCAGCGGCCAAGCTTGCGGGGCCCGGGCGCGCGCAGGCGGTCGGCAATTGGATCGCCAACGATTTTCTTCGCGAACTCGGCGCCGGGAAGATCGCGCTTGCCGCCGCGAAGATCACGCCCGCGCACCTCGCCGCGCTGGTGCAACTCGTCGATGCGGGCACATTGCTCAATGCTGCGGCCAAGGAGGTTTTCGCGGAGATGTTCGCCACCGGTGAAGCGCCCGCGGCCATTGTTGCCCGCCTGGGTCTTACCGCTTCGGCGACCGACGCCGGCGAGCTGGAAACCTGGTGCCGCGACGCAATTGCCGCCAACCCGAAAGCTCTCACGGAGTTCAAGGCCGGTAAGGACAGCGCGATTAACGCCTTCAAGGGTCCGATCATGAAGGCTGCAAAGGGTAAGGCTAACCCCAAGCTGGTGGATGAAGCGCTGCGACGCTTGTTGGCCTCGCTCTGAGGGCGAGGTTCTAGCCGTTGGCGTGGGTGGCTTCTTCGGCTTTGAGCGCTTCTTCTTCCTCGCGTTTCCCGGCCAACCCTTCGCGGGCGTCGTAGTGGATAAATTTAGGGAGGAGCAGCGCCAAGACGGCTGCGCCCGCGACGCACAGGATACCGCCTGATACCACTGAGGTGCGGAGCCCGAAAGCGCTCGCGACCAGGCCGGCCTCGGCGTTGCCGAGATACGGGCCGCTGGTGTAGCTCACCATCTCGATACCGGCGAGGCGCCCGCGGAGGCGATCGGGGATGGTTTGGTTCCACATGGTCATGCGGAACAGACCGCTCACGCAATCGGCGGCGCCGGCCAACCCGAGAAATGCGAGGGCCACCCATAGGTTGGTCGCTAGACCGAAACCCACGATGGCGAGACCCCAGGCGACTACGGCCCAGGTTACGCCGAGGCCATGGCGCTGGACGCGATTGGTCCAGCCCGAGGTCAACGTCACCAAGAGCGGGCCGACGGCGAGCATGGAGTAAAACAGTCCGACCGACGCGCCGCCGAAGCTCGCGGCGATGGCAGGAAACAGGGCGATGGGCATGCCGAAGAACATCGCGTTGATGTCGATCAGGTAGGTGCCGAGCAGTTCCGGCCGGCTGCGGGCGTAGCGCAGACCCTCCGCGACGCTGCGCAGACTGGGGCGGGGTGACGCGCCGGTTGTCGGAATGGAACGGATCAAGAGGAGCGTGGCGATGGAGACGGCGTAGGTGGCAAGGTCGATGCCGTAGGCCGTCGCCGCGCCGAAAGTTTCGGCGATCACGCCGGCGATGGCCGGGCCGACGATGAACGTGAAGCTGAACCGGAAGGAACTCAGCGCCGCGACCGCCGGCATGTGCTCGGCGGGCAGAAGCTGCGGGGTGAGTGACTCGAGCGCGGGACGGTGGAGGGCGTTGCTGCCCGCGGTCAGTGCAGCGGCGCAGAAGAGGACCCACACGCGGGGCTCAGGCAGGAGGGCGTTGGCAATCAATGCGGAGCAGCTCAGCGCGAGTCCCGCTTCCGCCCAGAGAATAAGGCGCCGCCGGTCAACCGCATCGGCCAGCGCTCCGCCGACAAACGCGAGCGCGAGCATCGGAACGAACTCCGTGAGTCCGAGCAGGCCGACGAGCAGGGTGGATTTTGTGAGTTGGTAAACCTGCCAGGGCAGGGCGACGTAGGTGATCGCGTAACCAAAGGCGGATACGAGCTGCCCGATGAAGAGCAGCCGATAGTCGCGCGAGACGCGCAGAGGCGTGAAGTCGAGCGTGGCTGAACCGAGTAGACGGCGCAGCCAGCCGGGAACGTGCGGCGACGTTTTCGATTCGCTCAAACCGTGCAGAGCTTGACCGCCGCGCGGAGCGACGTGAGCGCATCGCGCTTCGGGATAAATTCCTGCGCGACGAAGCCCTTGAAACCGGTGGCGGCGATGGCGCGCATGATCGGTGGATAGTAAAGCTCCTGCTGGTCGGTGAGCTCGAACTCGGCACGGCCGGGATTGCCGGCGGTATGATAGTGGCCGATGTAGGCGTGGCTTTCGTTGATCGTGCGGATCACATCACCTTCCATGATCTGCATATGATAAATATCATAGAGGAGTTTGAAGCGTTCGGAGCCGACGCGCTTCACAAGTTCGACACCCCACGCGGTGTGGTCGCACATGTAGTCCTTGTGGTTCACTTTGGAATTGAGGAGTTCCATGATGACGGTGACGCCGCGTTTCTCGGCGGCACCGACGATCTGCTTCAGGCCGATGGCGCAATTTTCGAGGCCCTGTTCATCGCTGATCTTGCCGAGGGTTTTGTCGGAACAATTGCCCGAGAAGGTGATCACGCTGGGGATGCCGGCGTCGGCGCAGGCGTTGATGCGCTCAATCATCGAGGGCACGTATTTGGCGTGGTTCTCGACGCGGTTGAAGCCACTGGGGATCGTGGTGGTGCCGTTGGCGAGTGCGCAGGTGAGGCCGTATTTTTGGACGGTAGGCCAGTCCTTCGGGTCGAGAAGTTCGATGGACTCAAGGCCGATGTCCTTGGCGGCTTGGGCGAAATCCACGAGAGGAATTTCTTTGTAGCACCACTTGCAGACCGAGTGGCGAATGGGGTTGGGGGCGGCGGGCATGGCGGGGACGGGGGCGGAGGGTTTGACCTCGGCGGCTCGACCGGGGCGGGCGAGGGCGGCGAGGGCGGCGGCACCGGCGAAAGAGCGGAGCGCGTGGCGACGGGAGATGGTTTGGGGCATGAGGGGAGCACAGCGGGAGGCGGGCCGCTTTGGCAAGAACGGTAAGTCCGGGGAAGAGCGTTGCTTTCACCGAGCGCGAACTTTTTTCTGGCGCCAGTTTCCACTGTGAAGAACCGCCTGCTCGCCCCCCTCGTTGGCTTCACTTTGGGCGCGCTGGCTTTCACCGCGTTGCTCTACGTGTTTGCGTGGGCGCTGCGTCCCGATGTCGAGACGCCGCCGGCGCCGCCGCCTGCGGCGGAGTTGGCGGTGGTGGAGGCGGCGCGGAAGAATGCCGTGCGATTCGATCCCGCAGTCGCTCCCGTGGTGACGCAGAAGGTTGATTATCGACAAGGGGCGAAGGGGGCTTGGTGGCCGAGGGGTGAGGCGCCGGTTCTGGCCGAGTTGGTGCGGGAAAAAAAACTGCCACCCGTCGCGTTGCGGACCGGCCCGGAGCCCATCGTGATCGAGGGCGTGGACGGAATCGGCCGTTACGGTGGCACGTGGTATCGGCTGGCCAATTCGATCAGTGATTTCACCACCGTCACCTGGCGGCTTTCGTATGCGAATCTGGTGCGCTGGTCGCCGCGGGGTTATCCGCTGGTGCCGCACGTCGCCAAGGGCTGGGAGGTCTCGGCGGACCAGAAGGCGTTCATTTTCACGCTGCGCCGGGGCATGCGCTGGTCCGACGGGCATCCGCTCACGAGTGAGGATTTTCGTTACTGGTATGAAGATGAGGTGCTTTATTTTCGGGCCCAACCGCGCTTCTTCCGCGCCGGCCGCAGCCTCGGCCGCATCGAGGTGATTGATGATTTGCACGTGCGTTTTGTTTTCGACGAGCCGAACCCGCTTTTCCCGGAGCGCCTCGCCTCGATCGGGATGAATTACGAAGATTACACCGACTATATCGTCCCGGCGCATTATCTGCGCCCCTACCACCCGAAGCATGGCGATCAGGACCTGATCCGCCGCACGATGGCGGCGCTGAAATTGTCGAGCCCGGTGGCGCTCTACAAACGTATCAAGATGTGGACCAACTCCGAGCATCCCCGGCTCTGGCCCTGGATCTACCACACCTACACGCCGACCACGCCGCAGACGTTTGTGCGCAATCCCTATTACGGCGTCGTCGATACGAAGGGGAATCAGCTGCCCTACCTCGACCGGTTGGTGATGGACATCAAAACCAACAACCTGATCGCAGTCTCCGCCGCCAACGGTGAACCGTCGATGCAGGACCGCCAGATCCGCTATGAAGACCACATTCTGCTGCTCGGCGGGGCGGCGCGCAACGGCTACGAGGTTTATCACTGGAAACCCGCGACGCAGTCGCTCTTCACGGTCTTCCCGAATTTGAACCGCCTCGTCGATCCCGCCCGGCCCGAGACAAAGCTGAAGCATGATCTCATCAACCAGCGGGCTTTTCGCCAGGCTCTCTCCCTCGCGATCAACCGCCGCGACATTATCGACGCGGAGTTCAACGGGCAGGGGGAGCCCGCGCAAATTGATCCCGGTCCCGATTCGGCCTACCACAACGAGCGGCTTTTCCATTCTTTCACCGCGCACGATCCCGCCGAGGCGGACCGAATGCTTGACTCGCTCGGGCTCGCGCGCCGCGACGGCGAGGGCTACCGCACGTTTCCCGACGGCACGCGCATGACCTTCGCGTTAAACCTGACCGACTACACCATCCTCGGTCCGGCGCAGTTCATCATCGACGACTGGGCGGCGGTGGGAGTGCGGGTGACATTGCGTTCGCGGGCGCGGAAACTCTTTGACCAGGAGAAGTTGGCATTTGAACACGACTTCACGGTGTGGAGCGGGGAGAGCGAATTCTTGCCGCTCGTCGAGCCGCGCAATTTCGTGCCGACCTACGGCGAGTCGTTTTTCGCTCCGCGGTTCGGCATCTGGTATATGAACGGCGGGCTCAACGGCGATCCGTCGGTGCGCGAGCGGCCCGCGGCGTTGGCGCCGCCGCCGGATCATCCGCTGCTGAGCGCGATGCGCGTTCTCGACGAGGCGTCGTCGCTGCCGACCGAGGCGGCGCGCCGGGCGCGCTTCAACGAGGTGTTGGAAATCGCGGCGGACAACCTTTGGACGATCAGCATCTCGACTCCGCCGCCGCAGCTTGTCGTGGTTAAAAAGGGGTTCCGCAACGTGCCGCGCGTGGCGCTTTTTGGCGCGGGCGTGCAGTCGCCGGGGAACACGGCCATCGAAACCTATTTTTGGGACAAACCCTTCGATCCTCCGGCGGTCACCGCACAGACGAAGCGGGAAATTATCACGATCACGAGCCCGCCGAGCGCGGTCGCTTCGGTCGCCGCCGCCCAGTCCGCCGGCGCGACGGTAGGTGCCTGGCTGGGTCGCACGCTGTGCTGGTTGCTGGGGCTGGGTTTGGGGCTCGTGCTCCTCGCGGTGCGCCATCCGTTCATCGGGCGACGACTGTTGCTGATGATTCCAACGATGGTCGTGGTATCGATCATCGTGTTCATCCTCGTGCAGCTCCCGCCGGGCGATTATGTCGAGACGCGGATCGCGCAGTTGGAATTGCAGGGCACCTCCAGCAATGAGCAACTCGCGGGAGATTTGCGTAAAAATTTCCATCTCGATGAGCCGATGGCGCAGCGCTACGTCAGGTGGATCGGTCTCACGTGGTTCACCTCGTTCAAGTCCGCAGATACCGGCCTGCTGCAAGGTAATCTCGGGCTCTCGATGGAACAGGAAAAACCGGTGAACGAAGTCGTCGGCGACCGTATCGTTCTCACGCTGGTTGTCTCGCTGGCTACGTTGGCGATCACTTGGGTGCTCGCGCTGCCGATGGGGATTTACTCGGCGGTGCGCCAATATTCGCCGGGGGACTACACTCTGACGCTGCTGGGTTTTTTTGGCACGTCCGTGCCCGCGTTTTTGCTCGCGCTGGTTCTGATGTTTCTCGCTAAGCGTTGGCTCGGGTTGAACATCGCAGGCCTGTTTTCGCCGGAATTCGCGACGATGCCGGGTTGGAGTTGGGCGAAGTTCGTCGATTTGCTGCAACACCTTTGGCTGCCGGTCGTGGTGCTTGGTTTTGGTGGTGTCGCCGGGATGATCCGGGTGATGCGCGCAAACTTGTTGGACGAATTGAAGCAGCCCTATGTCATCACCGCGCGGGCCAAGGGAGTGCGTCCGCTCAAGCTGCTGTTGAAATACCCGGTTCGGTTGGCATTGAATCCATTTGTTTCAGGACTGGGTGGCCTGTTCCCGCAGTTGGTTTCCGGGGGTGCCATCGTCGCGATGGTTCTGAGTCTGCCCATGATTGGACCGACGATGCTGGACGCGCTACTGGTGGAGGATGTTTACCTCGCGGGCTCGATGCTCATGGTCCTCAGCCTGCTGGGCGTGGTGGGCACGTTGGTGAGCGATCTGTTGCTGCTCTGGCTCGATCCACGCATACGATTGGGTGGTTCAAAATAGCCTGCTGAGGGACGCAAAAAAACCGGGTCGCTTGAGGGGCGACCCGGCTGGAAAATCGATCCGGTTTAGCGGATTTCGGGAGCAGGAATGGACGCCAGGCGGTTGCCGCTCGGGGGCGTGCCGAAAAACTCGGCGATGTGGCTGACTCCCGTATAGCCACGGGCGCGGAGTTTGTCCTCGATGCTCGTCAGGGTGGCACGCAATTCGCGCGCAGTATCGGGGTCAAGTTCATGGACAGAATCCGTGGCTTTGCTCACGACATGGTAATGAGGGGCGGCGTCGAGACTCAGCGAGTAAAGGCCGGTGCCATTGTGGAAATAGGTGCGGCGGACGATACCGATTTCTTCGAAGGCGGCCATGCAGCGGTAAACCGTCACCAGATCGCAGCCCCGTTTGCCGAGATCCTCGTGGATCGTCTCGATACTGGCCGGCTGAGCGCGCTTAACGAGCGCCGCGAGAATCGTCAGGCGCGGCTGCGTAATGCGCAGTCCCGCTGATTTTAGTTTGGCGGTGGCGATGGCGACGGGAGACGCCGTTGCAGCCCCTGCCAGCGGCGAATTGGTTTGAGTGGAAGCAATCATGAAAATCGTTTCTGAAAAGTCACATCCGAGCCCACGTGGCGAGGGTGTTTTATAGGTGTAAACCACTATTCGGTCAAAATGGCGGCAAATTGAATTGAAGGGCACTCGGGCCAACCTCGACCGGAAGATTGCACCGGCGCAACGGGTGTGCGTAACTTGAAATCTTACATGCAAGACTTGGAGTTCGCGGAAATTGTTTCACTTATCTGTAAAGAAGACGCCCGCTTTGAAAAAAAAGCTTATGATTTCGTGCGCCAAGGCCTCGATCATACGGTAAAAGAGCTCCGTAAAAAAGAGGCGTCCAAGGCGGAACGCTCGCGGCACGTGTCCGGGCCCGAGCTGCTGCAGGGGATGAGAATTTTCGCCCTCGATCAATATGGTCCGATGACCAAGACCGTGCTCAACGCTTGGGGCGTGAAGCGTTGCCGCGATTTCGGCGACATCGTTTTCAATCTGATCGAATACAATGTTTTTTCCAAAACGGAGAGTGACCGCCCCGAGGATTTCGCGGACGTTTACACCTTCGAGGAGGCCTTCGTGAAACCCTACCAGGCAAGCAAGCGCCGCACGGTGGTTCTGGACTGAACTCCCCCGGGGTGGGCGTTAGGCGGGGGTGGGGTGCGGTTGGCCAAACACGGCAAGTTGATCGTTGGTTCCAAAATCTATTTCATGGTTAAATCTTCTGTTTCACTCGCGTCTGATCTGCAACTTCTGGCTCCATTTTGGCGCGAACCGGTCGAGCGCGTGGTTCTGCCGAATGGCCTGACGCTGATCTTAAAACCCGATCGCTCGGCCGCGCTGGCCTCGGTGCAAGTGTGGGTGAAGACCGGCAGCCAGCACGAGGACGCCTATCTGGGGGCGGGGCTTTCGCATTACCTTGAGCACATGCTGTTCAAGGGCACCACGCACCGCGCGGGGCGCGATATTTCGGCGACCGTGCAGGCGCACGGAGGCAACATCAACGCCTACACCACGTTTGACCGCACGGTTTACTACATCGATCTCCCGAGTGAGCACACCGCCGTCGCAATCGATCTTTTGGCGGATGCCGTGCTGCATTCGACGCTGCCCGCCGACGAAACTACGAAGGAAAAAGAAGTGATTCTCCGTGAGATCGCGATGACCAAGGACGACCCGGAGAACCGCCTTTGGGATTCCCTCTTCGCGACCGCTTTTCGCGAGCATCCCTACCGCCAGCCGATCATCGGCCACAAAGATGTTTTCTCGGCGGTCACGCGCGAGGATCTGCTGAAGTATTACCACGCGCGCTACGTGCCCAACAACCTCGTGGTGGTCATCGTGGGCGACATCGATGTCGTGGCCACGAAGGCGGCGGTCGAGTTGCATTTCGGCGCCACTCCGCGGGTGCGCCTCGCGCCGGTTCTCGTGCCGGCGGAGCCGCTGCAACTCGCCCCGCGCGACCTGCATCGTTTCGAGGAAGTCGAGTTGTCGCGTGGTGCGCTCTCCTGGCCGATTCCCGGGCTCACGCACGCGGATGCGCCGATGCTCGATCTCCTGGCGACGGTGCTCGGTGGCGGCGACAGCTCGGTGCTTTGGCAGGAAATCCGTGAGCAGACGGGGCTCGTGCACAGCATCGATGCGTCGAGTTGGAACCCCGGCAGCAGCGGTCTTTTTTGCGTGGGCTACACGGCGGATGCGGCGAAACGCGTCGCGGCGGTCGCGGCGATCACACGCACGCTGGAGCGCTGCGCGACGAAAGGTTTTACGCCGGCGCAGTTGAAGAAGGCGCTGCGGCAAGTGGTCGTGGGTGAGATCAACACCCGCAAGACGATGAGCGGTCAGGCTTCGCGGCTCGGTGCGGCGGAGGTCGTCGTGGGTGACCTCGATTACAGCCGCGCTTACTTCGAGCGGTTGCGCGCGGTGACGCCGGCCGATTTGAAACGCGTGCTCAAGGCCTACCTGCTGCCCGCACGGCTGACTTCGGTTTCGCTCAATCCCATCGAGAAGGCGGTGGAAGAAACCGTGATCGTTAAGGGTAGGGGCGACCGTCCGGACTTTATCGAACTCACGCTTCCCAATGGCGCTCGCCTGCTCCTTCAGCCCGATCGTCGTTTGCCCAACCTGCACCTGCGTCTGGCGGTGACGGGTGGGCCGCTGTTTGAGGAGGTGGGGCAGCGCGGTTCGAGTTCGTTGCTCACGACGTTACTCACGAAGGATGCGGGCAAGCGCAGCGCGGCGCAGGTGGCGCAGTTCATCGAGGAAGTGGGCGGCTCGTTTTATCCGCTCTCGGGTAACAACAGTCTCGGGGTCGCCGCCGAAGTATTGCCGCCGGATTTTGAGCGCGCGCTCGCCGTAATCAGCGATGCGGTGCTCGCGCCGGCGTTCAAGCCGGCGACGTTTAAGCATGAGCAGGAAGCACAGTTGGCGGCGCTCGCGGAAGATGCGGACGATGTGGTCACGCTCGCGCGG
Organism: Opitutaceae bacterium; assembly: GCA_014376585.1. Lineage (GTDB taxonomy): Bacteria > Verrucomicrobiota > Verrucomicrobiia > Opitutales > Opitutaceae > Tous-C4FEB. Next base: position 12,768 of record JACMRG010000135.1, read on the forward strand.
AAACTGACGCGACGGAAATTTTTCGGCGCGCATCCGCTCTCGCTCGACGCGAGTGGTGACGAGGCGGGCGTGAAGGCGCTGACGCCGGCGGCTTTGAAGGCGTTGCACAGGAAATTGTTTGTCGGCGGCAACGTCGTTTTCGCGGTCGCCGGTGATTTCGACGTGAAAAAACTCACGCCAAAGCTGAGGGCGTTCTTGAGCAAAATTCCCAAGGGCGCCGCCGTGGCTGTGCCGACGCCCAAAACCAAGATTCGGGATTTGCCGGCCGAAATGGGTGACTTTGTCGTCCAGCAGCCGCGCGAGCAGGCGGTCGTGCTGCAGGCATTCCCCGGCACCCGCGTGCATGCGCCGGATTACTATGCGGGCGAAGTGGCGGATGAACTTTTTAGCGGTATGGCGTCGCGCCTGTTTGAGCGCGTGCGCGAGGAAAAAGGCCTGGCTTACTTCGTGCGTTCGGGACGGATCATGGGATTGGACACGGGTATGTTTTATTTCTTTGCGGGCACGCAGCCGGGCAAGGAAGGCGAGGTGCTGGCCGAGATCGATGCCGAGATCGCGCGCGTGCAGGTGGGCGGCGTGGAGGAGGTCGAGTTGCGCCGGTGTCAGGCGCGATTGAAGGCGGGCCAACGGGCGGCGATGCAGACGAATTCGTCGCGTGCGCTGCAGGCCAGCCTCAACGCCCTGCAAGGCCAGCCGATCAACGCGTGGAAAAATTATGATGCGAAGATCGACGCTGTGACCGTGGCTGATCTCGCCGCATTCGCGTCGAAATATTTTAAGAAAGACCGGCGCACGCAGGTTGTGGTGCGGCCGTAGGGGCTCCGGGTTCGGCGGAGAGGCTGCGAGTGGGCCGGGCGCTCCCCCCGCGCGGCTTGGAACGGGCGGGGCAAGGGGGTGGAGTGTAGGGGATGGGCGTCAGGATACGGAGGGGATTGGAGGCTGATAGGAACCTCACTTAATTTTTAGACTTTGGATGAATCGAGGTAGTGTCGGGACCGCCGACCCCGAGTGGGAGGGAAGCCGCCGATCAAGCCGTGGGGGCCGGAGGGGCCGCCGCTATCTGGGGAAGGCCGGATTCCCTTTGCGAGTGGTGTGGGCCCGTCGCTCGGG
>JACMRG010000136.1 GCA_014376585.1 Opitutaceae bacterium
CCACCAGATACGAAAAATTACACACCACCTTCTCCGCCATGGTCTCCCTCTCTTGCCTCCTCATCTGGCTCAAATACTGAACTTCTTTTCAAAGACACGGCCTACTACGCCTCACTGCGGCACGAGCTGAAGCGCCTGGGTCGCCCCGTTCCGGAAAACGATCTGTGGATCGGCGCTCTGGCCCTGCAACACCGTCTACCGGTCGTCAGCCGGGAGGCTCATTTTGAAGCCATGTCCGGCGTTCGCGCCGTGTCTTGGTGAGCGCCCGTTTTAGGACGCACCACCGCGCTACTGCATCGCCCCGAGCCGCGACGAAATCGCGCTCGCGCCGTTGCTCGCGCGCACCAGCTCCCGCCGCAGCCAGTCGAGCGCCGCGTTCACCGCTCGCACCTTCACCGTCGTGCGCGGGCCGGGGTAGCTGAGTTTCTTCGACCAGACCCCGTGCGGCGCGTGCAGCGCCAGATAAAATGTGCCCACGGGATTTTCCTTCGTCCCGCCGCAGGGACCCGCGAAGCCTGTGATCGCGAGCGCGTAGTCGGCCCCGAGTTTTTCCGCCGCGCCCGTCGCCATCGCGACCGCGTTCTCCGCGCTCACCGCCCCGTGCTGCGCGAGCAGGCACTCGGGAATGTCGAGCAACTGCATCTTGGACTCGTTGGAATAACACACGGTGCCGCCGGCAAAAAATTTCGAGGCGCCGCAAATGTCCGTAAACGCGTTCGCCAAAAGACCGCCGCTGGCGGTCTCGGCGCAGGCCAGCGTTTTTTCCTGACCGCGCAACAGATCGGCGCAGACTTTTGCGAGCGAGTCGTGGCCGTGGGAGACAAAATCCTCGCCAAGGAGCCTTGCGCATTCTGCCGCGACGGCCTGCAATTCCCCCTCGCCCAGTTGTCCCGTCGGCGAACTCACCCGGCAGTCCACGTGCCCCGAGTGCGCGCAAAACGCGATGCTCAGCGCCGGCCCGAACCGGTCAAAGATCGACTGCAGCTTCGTCTCCAGTGCACTTTCGCCCACGCCCGAGGTGCGAAGCTGCACGTAGGCCTCGCGTTCCGTGAGCAGCCCGCGCGCCGCGAGCCGCGGCACGATCTGCTCGGTAAACATCGGTTGCAGCTCGTTGGGCGGACCGGGCAGCATCACGAGGATTTTCCCGTCCTGCTCCACCCAGAGTCCCGGGGCCGTGCCGTTGGCGTTGTGCAAAATCTCGCCGCGCTCAAACACCAGCGCCTGCTTCAGATTATTCGGCGTCATCTTGCGCCCGAGCCGTTCAAAGCGCCCCGCGATCTGTGCTTCGACCTGCGAATCATGCACCAGCTTCTGCCCGAGCACTTCCGCGATGCACTCGCGCGTGCGGTCGTCACACGTCGGCCCGAGCCCACCGGTCGTGATCACGACGTCCGCCCGGGCCCAGCTTTCGCGGAACTGCGCCACGATGGCGTCGGCCTCGTCGGTGATCGTGATGTTGCGCCGCAGGGTGACCCCCCGGCGGCCCAGTTGCGCCCCGACAAACGTGAGATGCCCGTTCGCCGTCAGCCCCAGCAACAGCTCGTCGCCGAGCGTGAGCAGCTCGTAATAGAGTTGGGCGACGGGTTTCCGCGCCGCGGTGGGGTTGCTGGATGAAACCATACTTGCGAGATTCGATCTAAGGCGGATTCTGCAAAAATGCCAACCGGCGAAACCGTAAATCTCAAAGAGAAGGTCCGCCACCTCTCCGACAAGCCCGGCGTTTACCTCATGAAGGATCGCCTCGGCCGGATCATTTACGTGGGCAAGGCCAAGAATTTAAAAAAGCGCGTTTCCACTTACTTCACTCCGTCGCGCGCCATGACGTGGCACCCGAAAATCCGCGCGCTCATCGAGATGATCGCCGATTTCGACACGCACGAAGTGAAGTCCGAGCCCGAGGCCCTCATCCTCGAGGGCAAGCTGATCAAGCAATGGAAACCCAAATACAACACCGACTTCACCGACGACAAACGCTTCCTGCTCGTGCGCGTCGATCTCACCGAGGAACTCCCGCGCTTCCGCCTCACTCGTTTTAAAAAAGAAGACCGTTCCCGCTACTTCGGCCCCTTCGCCCACAGCGGCCTTTTGCGCAAATCTCTCGCCCAGATGCGCCGCCAGTTCGGCATCCTCTTGGGCGACGCCACGCCCCAGAAACTTCCCGACGGCACTTGGCGGCTCTACGACGATGTCCGCCAAGAACTCTACGGTTTCGAAAATACGGTCGCCCCCGAAGCCTACCGCGGCCGGGTGGACGACGCCTGCACCTTTCTTGAAGGCAAATCTCGCGAGTGGCTCGAAACCCTCCGCACCGAAATGCTTGCCGCGGCGGAAAAACAACAGTTCGAAAAACCCGCCGAGCTCCGCGACATCGTCTTCGCCCTCGGCAAGACTCTCGCGAAAACCCGCAACTTCGAGCGCACCGATCCCACGCTCACCCTGCCCGACGCCAGCACCGAAGCGATGCGCCTTCTTGGCGAAGCCCTCGCCCTCGACCCGCCGCCACGCACGATGGAGTGCTTCGATATCTCACACATCTCCGGCACCTTCGTCGTCGCCTCGATGGTTTATTTCGCCGACGGGCGGCCCGACAAAAACAACTACCGCCGTTTCCAGATCAAAAGCTTCATGGGCAACGACGATTTCCGCGCCATGGAAGAAGTCGTCGGCCGCCGCTACCGCCGCCTCCGCGACGAAGGCAAACCGATGCCCGACCTCGTCGTGATCGACGGCGGGCGCGGCCAGATCGGCGCCGCGCTCAAAGCCTTCGTCGCCCTCGACCTCGCGCCCCCGCCGCTCATCGGCCTCGCGAAGAAACACGAGACGATCATCTTCCCCGACGAGCGCCCGCCCCTGAACCTCTCGCTTAACTCTCCCGCGCTCAACCTCCTCCAGCGCATGCGTGACGAAGCCCACCGCTTCGCCAACACCTACAATGCCGATCTCCGCTCGCGTAAAATCCGCGAGAGCGTCCTCGATGATTTCCCCGGCCTCGGCGGCGTCCGCCGCGCCGCCCTTTTCGCGCACTTCGGCGACATCGAAAAACTCCGCGCCGCCTCCGCCGCCGAGATTTCCGCTGTTCCCGGCTTCGGCGGCAAAATGGCTGCCGAACTCCACGCCTTTCTGCACGGCGCTTCACCTATCGGCCCATCCGCCCACTGACGTCTTGCTAGCCCGCGCCAGCGCGGACGCTAATGCAGAATGTCCGCACAAAGACGTCGGATAACACAGCACGTCGGATAAGCGTCGGATAAGGCGTCGGATAAGGGGTCAGTCGGATAAGCGTCGGATAAGGGGTCAGGCTTTGGGGTTTGGGGTTGATGCGAGCCGGCGGAGCAGCGCCACATCGGGCTGGCGGGACCAGGCCGCGACTTTGCGGCTCACCTCGTGCAGATTCCCCAAATACAGATTCACACTCAGCCAGCGGTTGGTCACCGTGGTCCGGGATTTTAGCGTCGCCGCGACCGCCAGTTTCCATGCGGCCGATTTGCCTTCGTTCGCCAGATCGGCCGGCGGCCGCTTTAATTTCTTAAGCGATTTGGCGAGCAGCTCGTGCCACCCCGCCTCCTGCGCGGCGCGAAGGTCGCCGGGCAGAGGCTTGTCCCCGCCGGCGAGCGCCTGCTGTTCCTGCACCATCGCTTTGGCGAACTCGGCGGTGCCGATCAGCCAGCCTTTCGACATTTCGGAAAAACGCTGCGCTTTTTGCGTCGGCTCGTCCTCGCTCAGCCACGCGAGGTATTCTCCATACTTGCGCCGGCCGGCCGGGGTGTCCGCGAGCCCGCCCGCATGTTCCAGCGCCCCGGAGGGATCATACCACATGGGCCGCAATTTGGGCTGCGACAGCCAGCGCAGGCTCGTCCAGGGCCAATCGGGCAACTGCGCGACCTCGCACAGGCGCGCCCTGACCGGATTGAGATGGATGTAGTGGCAGAGTGGTCCCAGTCCCCCGGCGGGATCCACCACGAGGCTCTGGTAACGGCCTTGGAACAGGTGGCCCCGTTCGCCGCGCAGGCGGTTGAACCGGGTCGAAAACGTCCCCTGCAACCACCGCATCCCGTCCACGAGATTCCCCCGCGGCGTCTCCACCGCCAGATGGTAGTGATTCGACATGAGGCACCAGGCCCGCACCCGCCAACCGGTCTTGTCGCACGTTTCACCGAGACACTTGAGAAAGGCGGCCTTCGTGGCGTCGGCACGGAAGATGTCGGCCCGGTAGTTGCCCCGGTTCAGGACATGATAGATCCCGCCCTCCGCTTCCACCCTCAGCTTTCTCGCCA
>JACMRG010000137.1 GCA_014376585.1 Opitutaceae bacterium
GCCGAGGTCGTCGGCGAGGATGAAGACGATGTTGGGGGGCGTGCCGGGGGAAGCCGTGGCCGCTTCGCACCTGCTCACGGCGACTAGAGCGGTAGAAATCAGGACGAAGCGAAGGGCGAGGATCATCGCAGGGATATCGTCTTACCAATTAACCGAAGTGGAGAACGTGATTTGCCGCGGGTCGTTGGTCGCGGCGCGGCTGCGGATGAAGAAGACGTTGTTGAGGTTGTCGACGTTGACGCCGAATGAGACGTCGTGGCCGGCGAGCTTGGTGCCGTAGCGGGCGAAGAGGTTGATGACGGTGTAGCCATTCTCCACGACGAGCTGGTTGTTGCTCGTGCCGAATTGTTGGATCGGGCCGCGAGCGACGATAAACCCACCGCCGAAACGCAGGCCCTTCAGCGGGCCGGCGTTGAAACCGTAGCTGTTCCAAAAAGTGAGTTTGTTCGGCGCGGCGCCCTCGAGGCGGAGATTTTTCGCGAGCGTCCGGCTGACGACGACTTTTGCTTCGATGTGGCTGTAACTGATAATGGACTGCCAGTTTTTGGTCGGGTTAAAAAACAGCTCGGCTTCCCAGCCTTTGCTTTCGTCGTCGGAGACTTCGGTGTCGCTGCGGAAGAGGATCGGGTTGAAATCGGACCGGATGACATTTTTCTTACGGATGTTGAAAAGCGAGACGGAGCCGCCGATGCGACCTTCCCACAGATCGTCGAACTTGAGACCGCCCTCGTAAGCCCGCGACAACTCGGGGCTGAAAAACGTGCCGGAGAGGGCGTCGAAACCATTGGGGTTGAAGGCGGTCGCAATGTTGCCGAAAACTGAGAGTTGTTTGGTGAGGTCGAACACGCTGCCAGCTTGGTAGCTGGTCTTGCTCTGATCGTTGAAGACGCCGGTCTTCACGCCTGCGGTGTTGGTGGACTGGCCGCGGATGCGGATGTAACGCACGCCGCCAAGCAACTTAAGGCGATTATCGAACAACGATACATTGTCGGTCGCGTAAACGGAACCGACGCGGGTCTCGCCGTAGTCATTGGTGCCGGTGCGGGTGCCGATGGTGCGGAGCTCGGTGCGGCTGGGGACATCGTCGAGCCAGTATTTCACGCCGGAGAGCACATCCGCCTTAGTGAGGAAGAGCCGGATCGGCCGGCCGCCGGCAATCAATCCTGCGAGGACATCACGCTCAGGGGTGGTGCCGAGCGCGCGGAGAGCGTAGGTGTTGTTGCGATTGAAATCGTAGGTGTAACGGCCGCCGATCAAAATGCGATGGGCGAGCGGACCGGTGGGGAAATTGAGCAAGCTGTTCAGGGTATGCGCATCGGTCCGGTTGAAATTGTAGTCGGCCGAATGGTTGGCGTCGGACGATCCGGCGGTGAACGTGTTGAATTCGCGGAAGCTGTCGTTGAGCTCCTGCGTGGTGCGCACCGCCATGTATTGCATATTAATGTGCGAGTTGAAGACGTGGCGCACGCCGAGCTGAAGGAAACGGTTTTCCTGCTCGTAGCGCGTGGCTGCTGTGGCGCTGGTGTAGTTGCGAGGGAGGAAAGTGTTGTTGTAGCGCGCGGAGTTCTCGACGACGCCGTTCACGTTGGTGGCGTCGATCTTGCCGTCGCCATTCAGGTCGGCGGGAATGATCTCGAATGAAAACGTGGAGCGCTGGCTCGGGATACCCTCGGTCTTTGAGCCGCTGCCGTGCAGCACCAGCGTGGTGTTTTTCCCGAGGCGAAAGTCACTGGCGAGGCCGAGGAAGTTCGACTTGTTGCCGTCGAGAATCCGGTAGCCGTCGGTCTCCGTGTGGGCGCCGAGCACCCGCACGCCGAGTTTGCCGTCCAACGCCGGCTGGTTGGCGTCGAACTCGGCGGCAAGCCGACCGTGGTTGCCGGCGCGCAGGTTAACGTTGAGGTGTTCGCGGCCGCGAGGGCGTTTGGTGATGATGTTCACCAAGCCGCCGGGATCAGACTGACCGTAGAGCGTGTTGGGGCCTTTTACGACCTCGATGCGGTCGATCATCTGGGTCGGGATGTAGTCGCCGCCGGTGACACCGTCGATCAGCACGTTGCGGTTGCGGAAGCCGCGGATCGAAAACGCATCGCCGCGATTGGAGATGGGGACGCGGGTCGTCTGGGTGATCGAGGCGTTAAACGTCATCGCGGCGATCAGATCGGCCGGGACCATGTCGGCGAGTAGCTCGGCGGTGATGACGTTGATGGTCATCGGGACTTCCTTCAGCGGCGTGTTCATGGCGGTGCCGGAGATGGTATTGGTCGCCATGTAGCCCTTGGTGCTGCCGCCGGTGACGTCGAAGGGATTCAAGAGGATCGTCTCGTCGGTGGGCGCCTTGGTCGGGGCGGCGGCGGGTGTCTGGGCGACGACGGCGAGGGCGGACGCGAGGAACGCGGCGGAGAAGCGACGCAGCAGCGACGCAGAACGGAGGGATTTCATGAGTGTGGGAGTTGCAGGTTGGATAACGGAAATCGGGGTGCGGTTGGCGGCGTCATCCGCCAACGGTGGATGAAGGGCTCCACGCTTGGTCGAAAACCTGAGACGGGGCGCGAAGGGCGATCATGAACGAAGATTCGGAACGCAGCCTCACGGGAGTTTGGTGACGATGGCGTAGTAGGCGCCGACTTCGTGGCCGTCGGCGTTGCGGTTGGTCACGAGGGAGAACGTGCCCATCTGGATCACATCCTCGCTGAGCGCGGTGGTGACCGAAGCCGAATGCCCGGCGGTCACGGTGACGCGGGCGGTGGCCGGCTTCATGCCCGTGTAGGAAATTTGGAGCGCAAACTCGCCGGGGCCCATCGCGCCGAAGTCGAATTCGCCGCGGTGATCCGTGGTGGTCATCCGGTTGCTGCCATCGATTGTGACGGTGGCACCTTCGAGAAAGGCGTTGCCGCTGCTGTTGGTGACGATGCCGGTGATGCGGCCCGTGTTGGTCTGGGCCGAAGCGAACGAGACAAAGAGGAAGGTGAGCAGTGAAGCGAGCGCCTGACGTAAGAACGGCAGCGCGCGCAAGGATGGGGTGGGTATTTTCATAGAGAGCAGGGATTATTTGAGGGAGAAAGGAGCGGGTAAGCAGACGGCGCGTCGCGTTGGCCGGCGGCCTAATGGGCGTTTTATGGTTTGGCCGCAGTTGGGAGCGGCACTTGGAGTTTGCGCGGACCGGCTTCAAATAACCGTGCGCCGCGGCCCGTCCGATCAATATCTCCCAACTCGATGCGAGCCGCTTCGAGCCGCTCGCTGAGACTTGCGACGATGTCCGGATGCCGCGGGGCGAGGTTGGTCGTTTCACCAGGATCGGCGGTGAGGTCGAACAATTGCGGCTCTTTAATCTCTTCGATCAGGCGGCCCCACCATCCGGTGCCCGGTGGATTCGCGGGACGAGGAAGGACGAGCTTCCATTGCCGCTGGCGGATGCCGGTCAGTAGGCAGCCGGTATAATACAGGTATTCTTCGCGCGGACTGCGGGCGGATTTCCCGAGGAGAAATTCACTCGCATCGAGACCGTCGATCCGGAGCGAGACGGGAAGCGTGCCCCCGGCCAGCGTGGCGAAGGTGGGCAGCAGATCCATCGTAGTGAGGATGTCGTCACTCTTCCCACCGGCGGGGATCTTACCCGGCCAGCGCGCGATGAACGGGACACGCGAGCCACCCTCCCAAGCGGACATTTTCCAAGCGCGCAGCGGCTCGGCGTGGCCGGAATGATCCCGGGGAATGAACGCTTTTCCGGTCGGAGCCATGGCGTGTGTGGTCTCGACCCACGGACCGTTGTCGGAGGTGAAGATCACGAGCGTCTGCTCGTCGAGACTGAGCTCGCGGAGCGTCCGGAGAATCTCGCCGGTGGACCAGTCGATCTCCTCGACCGCGTCGCCATAGGGGCCGCCAGCGGATTTGCCTTTGAAGGCCGGCGAGGCACCGAGCGGGATGTGCGGCATATTGTGCGCAAGATAGAGAAAGAACGGTTTTTCCCGGTGAGCGGTGATGTAGGCGATGGCTTCGCGGGTGTAGTCGGTGGTGATATTGTCCCAATTCTCGACCGCCTTCACGATCACCTCGCTGTTGCGGAAGATCGGGCTGCGAAACGGAATGCCGGCAACTTCGACACTCGCGCCGTTATACCACGGCGTGCCATAAAAGAAATCAAAGCCTTGGGCCCGCGGCATCGTGGCAACCTCGTAGCCGCCCGGCCCGGACTTGTCCGCATTGCAGAGATGCCACTTGCCAATGATACCGGTGGCGTATCCGGCGGATTTGAGCATCTCGGCCATCGTGAGTTCCTGAGGATGAGGCACTGTGTGCAGGCGTTTCAGGTTTCCGGGCTCGCCAACGCGGATGGGATAGGAACCAGTCATCAACGCGGCGCGAGAGACCCCGCAGACCGGCTGCGCGTAAAATCCATTGAGCATCAACCCACCCGCCGCCATACGGTCGATGTTTGGAGTTTTGATTGTTTTGGAGCCGAAGCAGCCGAGATCCTGGTAGCCTTGGTCGTCGGTGAAAATGACGATGATGTTGGGTCGTGGCGCGGCAGCAGCGCTGGCCGCGTGCGGGAGCAAAACGAACGTCGGAGCAATGATCGCCGCCAGCGAATGAAGCAGGGTTGAGGTGGGCATTTTTTCGGGGTGGCGTTACGATCCGGGGGGTTAGGAGAGTGGAGCGAAGCGTGAAGAGGCATTGCTCGTTTCCGACGCAGTGGGAAGGCGTGGCCTCACACCAACTCACGACGATTCTCCACATTGCTACGGATGAGAATCGCGTGAGCGGC
>JACMRG010000138.1 GCA_014376585.1 Opitutaceae bacterium
AGGACGTCGCGCCCCACAGTGCGGTAATGATCTTCCCGGCGGCCTACCTCAACAGCCCGTCATCGATGTTCGGCCACACCCTGCTGCGCATCGACCAGGCGGACGTGCAGAGCAACAAAACCGCCTTGCTCAGCTATGCGATCAACTTCGGTGCCTATATTGAAGGCTCGGACAACAGCATCCTCTATGCCTGGAAAGGCCTGATGGGCGGCTATCCCGGCCTGTTTGCGCTGGTGCCCTACCAGGAAAAACTCTCGGAATACCGCAGCCTCGAAAACCGCGACCTGTGGGAATACCGCCTTAACCTGACCCAGGTCGAGACCGAGCGCATGGTCGAGCACGTGTGGGAGCTCAAGCAGATCCAGTTCGACTATTTCTTCTTCGACGAAAACTGCTCTTATCGCCTGCTGGAACTGCTGCAAGTCGCCCGTCCCGGCCTGCGCCTGACGGAGCAATTCCCGCTGACCGCGATCCCGACCGACACGGTCAAGGCCGTCAAAGAGGCCGGTCTGGTCGAGAAGATCGACTACCGGCCTTCTCGTGAGCGTGAGTTGCTGGAGCGCGCCAAACCGCTGGACAGCGACGAGCAGCAATGGGTGTTGAAGGTCAGCGACGACCAGAAACAATTGCAGGAGCCTGCCTTCAAAGCCTTGCCCCGTGAGCGCCAGGCCCTGATCATCGACGCCGCCGCCCAGTCCGATGCCCGGCTCCGGGTCATTCGCCGTCCCAACACCGGCATCGTCGGCGCGCTCAACGACGGTCTCGCCACCGCCCGCGGCCGTTTCATCGCGCGCATGGACGGCGACGACCTTTCCCTGCCGTCCCGCTTCGTCCGGCAACTGGATTTTTTGCAGGCCAACCCGTCGGTCGCGCTCGTAGGAACATCCGTTGAGTTTATCGACGCGCGCGGCGCGCGGCTGAAGCTCCACCGGCCCCCGCGCTCCGGTGCGGCCATCCGGGCGGCCCTGCTCGACGGCAACAGCGGCGCGCTCATTCACCCGACGATCATGGGACCGCGCGACGTGTGGCAGCGACTCGGCGGCTACCTGCCCGCTTGGAACTACGTCGAGGACTACGACCTCTTTCTCCGCGCCAGCCTGCAAGGTCCGCTGGCCAACCTGCCGGAAATCCTCCTGCGCTACCGTATCCACGCCCAAAGCACAAACTACCGCCATCGCGCCGTGCAGCTCAGCTTGCTCGGCGATCGCTGCCGCGCCGCTCGCGCCGACGCCGGCCTGAACGCGAACTTCACCCCCGCCGTGTCGCCCGCCCACGCCGATCTCGCTTCGGTCTATCGCGAATGGACCGGCTGGGCTACGGAAGGCGGCGAGTTCGCCACCGCCCGCCACTACGCGTTCAAGGCCTGGCTGCGCCGCCCGTGGCAGCGCGAAAATCTTCGCGGCCTCTACCGCACCCTACGCCAACGCACCGCGGCCTCCGCCCCGTAAGTCATGCCCCCCCGCGCTTCAATTCCCGTCTCCGTGATTCTCTGCACGCACAACCCGCGCGCCGATTTTCTAGCCCAAACCCTGGCCTCGCTCCGCGCCCAAACCCTCGGTCTCGGCCGATGGGAACTGCTCCTGATCGACAACCGCTCCGACGATCCCCTCGCCTCGCGGCTCGACTTCGATTGGCACCCGCTCGCCCGCGTCGTGCGCGAGGATGAGCTTGGACTGACCCCCGCCCGCCTGCGCGGCGTGGCCGAAGCGCGGGGCGAGCTCCTCGTCTTCGTGGACGACGATAATATTCTCAAGTCTGACTACCTGGAGGTCGCCGTCGATCTGGCCAAGTCGTGCCCTTTCCTCGGTGCCTGGGGCGGCTCATCCGTCGGCGAGTTCGAGGTCGCTCCGCCCGACTGGGCGCGGCCCTACCTCTGCTACCTGGCGATTCGCGAGGTCAGCCGGTTTGTCTGGGGTAACCAATATCGCTACGACCTCGTGCCCACGGGGGCCGGCCTTTGCGTGCGCCGCAGTATTGCCGAGACCTACGCCCGAGCGACCCGCCCCGATCCCCTGCGCCGCGAACTCGGCCGGCGCGGCGCGGCCCTGACCTCCGGCGAAGATTCCGATCTGGCGTTCACCGCCGTGGACTTGGGCTTTGGTCTCGGGCTTTCACCCCGCCTCTCGCTCCGCCACCTCATGCCCGCGAGTCGTCTCCAACTCGCCTACCTCGAGCGCCTCCTCGAAGGCGTCGCCCACTCGGGCGCCCTCGTCTTGCAGCTGCGCGGCGGCGGCGCGCCGCCGGACTCATCGTCCCGGTTGGATCGTTGGCTCGCCGCCTACCGCCTGTGGCGTCAGCCGCAGGCCGTGCGCCGGCTGGAGCGCGCCCGCGCCCGCGGCGCCTCCAAGGCCGCGCGTCAGCTCACCGCCCAATTCACCTCCGGCCTCGTGCCGCGGGCCTCATCCTGATGCCCCACCTCCTCTACATCGGCCAGACTCCCGCCGAGGGCACGGGCAGCCCCGTGATCATCCTCCGCCACCTCCGCCGCCTGGCCGACGCGGGCTGGAAGATCTCGATCATCGCCGAAACCGGGCAGGACATCGCCGCCTGCGTGCGCGCACATTGGACGGTTGTCATGCTGCCCTTGCGCCGTTTCTGGTGGCCCCCCTTCCGTCGGAATCTGTCGGCTTCCCGCGCCGCCCGCACGTGGCTGCTCGCCGGCGAATGTCAAAATCGCACCGTCGAAAATCCGCCCGATGCCGTGCTGGGCTACCTCGCCGCGCACGATGATTTCTACGCGGAAATCGCCACGCGTTTTTCCCGCCGCAGCGGCATCCCTCTCTCGTTGCTCGTCCATGACGACGCGACCGCCTTCGTCACCAACCGGGCGGTCAAAAACCGGTTGCAACGGCGTCACGCCTGGATGCTGCGTCAGGCGCATCGTTGCTGGTTCGTTTCACCCGAACTCGCCACCGCCTACCGGCTGCCGACCACCGCTCACCGGGTGCTGCCGCCTCTCCCCGCCGGCCGCCCGCAGTTTGTCGGATGGCAGAAAAAATTCGGACTGTGGCCGCGGGTTTACTACGCCGGCTTCATCTGGCCGGCCCAGTTCCCCCTGCTGCGCGCGATCGCGCGCACACTGTCCGAGGGCGGCGCCAGCCTCGTGTTGTTGACCGCCGAAACCCCCGAACTCATCGAGTTTCTCCGTGCCACCCAGATGGAGCACATCGCGCCTTTCTCCACTAACCACGAGGCGCTCACCCACCTCGCCCGAGAGGCGGCGGGAGTTTTGGTTTCCTATGCCGACACCATCGCAGAGATGCCTTGGACCGCCACCAGCTTTCCCAGCAAGCTCGTCGAGTATGCGCAGCTCGGCCTGCCTTGCGCCATTGTCGCGCCGCCCGACAGCGCCGTCGGCCAGTGGGCGCAGCGCACGGGTTATGCGGATTTTTTCTATCCCACCGAGCAGCGGGACCTGGGCGTCTGGGCGCGCGATCTGCACAGCGAGGCTTCATGGCGCCGGCGCAGCCAAGCGACCCGCCTCCTGGCCGCCGGCGAGTTCAACCCCGATCGCATCCAGACCGTTTTCGCCGCCGGCTTGCGGCGCGATTGATTCTTCCCCTGTCGCGTCCCGCGCAAAACAAAAGTGATTACCCTAAAGATAAAATGAGTCCGAAAATTCTACTATCGAAGGCCCTCCGGCTGTGGCGCGAGCGGCGCCTGCCCAGCGTCTCATTTTGGGTTTCCCGCGCCGTCAAACGGCACCGCGAACGGACGTGGCGTTCCTACGATATGCTCTCCGTCGTCTCCGTGAATCCACCCGTCCTGCTCAGCGGATGTCACCCTTCAAAACTGGCCGTGTATCTGCAACCCCAGCTCGCCGGGCTTGATCTCACGATCTTCTACCGCGCCGGTTGGACTATGGAAGACGAGCCGTCGCGCATGGACCGCGTCGCCGCCATTAAGGACGCTCAGGCGCGGTTCCCGCGGCACCGCTACATTCTGGCCGCCGCGACGCTGCGAGAAGTCGAACTCGTCTCGTCATCGGGCGTCCGCGCGGAATTCCTCAACGAAAATGCGTTTATCGATGAGCATTCCTTCGTGCCGGGCGCGGCGGACAACCAAGTCTTCGATGCCGTCCTCGACGCCCAGATCGCTCCCTACAAGCGGCTCGAACTGGCGGCGGCCGTTCCCAGCCTGCTGGTGCTGACTTATGTTTACGAAGGTCGTTTCACGCCGGCTTATGGTGAGCGGATCCGTTCGTTGCTGGCGCACGCGACGTGGGCCAACGGAAATTTTTGGGATGCGAGTTACCGTCGTCTGAATCGGCGCCAGGTCGCCGACTGGTATAAAAAAGCCCGCGTCGGTTTGTGCCTCTCCGCCCTGGAAGGGCCCAACCTCGGATCGATCCAATACCTGCTGGCGGATCTCCCCGTGGTATCGACGCCCAGCCTCGGCGGGCGTGATGAATTTTTCTCCGACGACTGTGCCGCGATTGTGGATGCAGAACCGGCGGCGGTGGCCGCCGCCGTCGCGAAATTTGTGCGCAACCGGCCACCGGCCCTTTCGATCCGCCGGAGAACGTTGGAAAAGATTTACTCATTCCGCCGGCGCTTCGGCGATATTTTGGTCCGGGACTGCGGTCACGCCGCGTTGGACGAGGCGTGGTGGCGGGAGTTCACTACGAATCGCCCGATCGCATATCAGGATTTGAAGAAAGTCGCGGCTTTGCTGCGTGCCGCCTGACGCACCTCCCTTCGTTCTCGTCCCCCGTTTTCATATCCCGCCTGCGCGAAAACCGCCGGCGCTTCCTCTCCTTGTAATTCCCCCCGTGCCCTCTCCTCTTCCCATCGTCCTCGTCGGCTGCGGCGCCGTCAGCCAGCTCTTCTACGCGCCGGCACTGCGGGCGCTCGAAGCCATCGGATTACTCCGCGTGGCGGCGGTCGTCGATCCGGTCGAACCGGCGCGGCAGGTGTTGCACACGATGTTTC
>JACMRG010000139.1 GCA_014376585.1 Opitutaceae bacterium
GCTGAAGCCCTGATTCATGCGCCTCGCCATAGCCGCCCTGTTCATCGTCGGAGCCGATCTATTTGCAGCGGCCGCCGATCCCGCCATCGAAGCCCGCATCACCCGCATCGAAAACGGCCTGCTCCCCGCCGCGCGCATCGCCGGCCGCCCCGACGAACCATGGACCCTCGCCGCTCGCATGAAGCACTACGGCGTCCCCGGCGTGAGCATCGCCGTCATCAACGACGGCCACCTCGAATGGGCCCGCGGCTACGGCCTCGCCCGCGCCGGTGATGCCGCATCCGTCACCGCCGACACGCTTTTCCAAGCCGCCTCGCTCAGTAAATCCGTCACCGCCGTCGCCGCGCTCTCCCTCGTCGAAGCCGGTCAGCTCGACCTCGATGCCGACGTCAACACGCGCCTCACCTCCTGGAAAATCCTCGCCGCCCCCATCGCCGCCGGTGCGCCCGTCACGCTCCGCCAACTCCTCTCTCACACCGCCGGCCTTATGGTTCACGGCTTCGCCGGCTACGCGCCCGACTCTCCCCGTCCGACGTTGCTCCAAATCCTCAACGGCACTTCGCCCGCCAACTCCAAGCCCATCCGCCTCGACCAAAAGCCCGGCGCGAAATGGCGCTACTCCGGCGGCGGTTACTGCGTCGTCCAACAACTCCTGCTCGACGTAACCAAAATCGATTTCCCCACGCTCCTCCGCGAACGCGTGCTCGTTCCCGCGGGCATGACCGCCAGCACCTTCGCCCAACCGCTCCCGGCTCCCCTCGTCGCGCACGCCGCCGCCGGCCATCGCGCCGACGGCTCCCGCGTCGAAGGCGACGCCCACGCCTACCCCGAACTCGCCGCCGCCGGCCTCTGGACCACCCCCACCGATCTCGCCGCCTTCCTGCTCTCCCTTCAACACGCCCTCGCCGGCCAGCCCGCGCCCCTCTCCCGCGCCTCCGTCGAGACGATGCTCGACGTCCCCATTCCCGGCAGCGACATGGGCCTCGGCATCGGCGTGCGCGGCACCGGCGAAAAACTCCTCCTCAGCCACAGCGGCGCCAACGAAGGTTTTCGCTGCATCTACGTCGCCTACCCCCGCACCGGCCGCGGCGCCGTCATCATGACAAACTCCGACGAAGCCGGCCCCCTCTTCCCCGAAATCCTCCGTGCCCTCGCCCGCGAATACGCCTGGCCCGACTACCTCGTTGCGGAAAAAACCGCCGCGCCCCTCGACCCCGTCGCCTTCGATGCCTACCGCGGCATCTACCAACGCGAAGAAACCCGCCTCGCCTTCTTCCGCAAAGACGACCGCTTCTACGTCCAAGCCGTCGACGAGGAACGCCAGGAAATCTTCCCATCGTCCGACCGCGAATTTTTCCGGCTCGATTCGCCGCGCACCTATGCCTTCCAGCGCAACGCCGACGGCGACGTTACCCACGTGATCCGCCGCGAAGGCTCCGCGCAGATCTTCCAGCGCGTGCGCTGACCACCCACCGCTCCTGTGTAGGGCCGCCGCTTGCCGGCGTGCCGCGCGCTCACCACCACACCACGCGCCGCGCTTACTGTCCCTTGCGCAGCGCCGCCGCAAACTGCTTCGATGTCGCTTGGATCAGAAGCAAAGCGTCCGCCTTGTAGCGCTCGGGATTGGCGATCACCACGTAGTTGCCGGGCGTGCCCTGAGCCTCTTCCACGAAGTCAGAACCCGCCGAGAGATTCGCGTTCAGCTTCACCAGCGAGCCCAGCGTGTGCTCCGGCGTGAAGACCGACATGTCGGCGCTCACCATGTGGAGCACGTTCTTTCCCTTCACGTAATTGAAGATCAAAGTATTCTTCCCCTCCAGTTCCGTGAACTGGATTTTGAAACGGTAGAACAGCAGCGAGATTTTCTTCTCCCGCGCCGTGCGGATCAACGCCGAGAGCTCGCTCAACGCACCCGTCGCGCCCGTCCCGAAGAGCGGCCGGTTACCCGCCGTAAACCAGCGGTTCTTACTGCCGTTACCCATGAAGCCCGACATGAAATTGTCCTTCACGTCCGTGCCCGTCTGCCCGTCTTTCGTGATCCCCGTCCAGCGCGCTTCGTTGTCGATCGTTTCCTTCGGCAAAATTTCAAAGCCCTGCGCCGCCAGATCTTTTTCCACCAAGGCCTGCACCTCGGCGGTGATCGCCTTGAGCACGTCGTCCTCGATCTTCAAACGCAGCGCCAGACTCTTGGTCGTGATCGCATCGCGACCGCCATGCGAAATGCGCGCCTCCGCCGAGGTCTCGAACGCCACCGCGATCAACGGCACCGCCACCTTCGTCGCGCCGGAAATATAACCGCCCTGCCCCATCTGCGCCGCCGCGACACTGCCCGGCACCGTGCCATCGGCACCCACTGGAATCGTCTTGGGCCCGCCGATCAGCGGCTTGGCCGAAGCGGTCAGAGCCGCGGAGCTAACTGCGAGCGAGAGTAAAATCGTGGAGAGGCGCATGGTGCTTCCATGCAGCCCTCACTTTCGGCGGTCGCAACGACCAACTCATCTCCACGCATACGCGGTTGCGCGTAAGCCCGCCTCACTGATCTCCGCCTACTATATTCATCCGTGTTAATCCGTGAAATCCGTGGTCAAATTATCCGTCTGGCTCCGCATAGTTGCCATGTTCCATCGCTTCATCCCACGCTCCGCCCATGCGTCCCCTCCGGCTCCTCCTCGCACTCGCGGCCACCGCCGTTTCGCTATCCGCCGCCACCCCACCTGCGATCTCCGGCGCCAGCATCCTCGCCCGGACCAAAATCCTCGCCTCCGACGAATTCGAGGGCCGCGCGCCCGCCACCCCCGGCGAGGAAAAAACCGTCGCCTACCTCGAGCGCGAGTTCCGCCGCCTCGGCCTCGCCCCCGGCAACCCCAACGGCACCTACCTGCAAAATGTTCCCATGATCGGCCTCACCTCGCAACCCACCGCGAGCTTCTCCGTCGGCGGCAAAACCCTCACCCCCACGCACCTCATCGACTACGTCGGCCTCTCGCGCCGCATCACTCCGCGCATCGACGTCAAATCCAGCGAACTCGTCTTCGTCGGCTACGGCGTCACCGCGCCCGAGTTTGGGTGGGACGATTACAAGGGCGTCGATGTCCGCGGCAAGACCGTCGTCATGCTCATCAACGATCCGCCCGTCACCGACGCCTCCGGCCAGCTCGACCCCCAGGTTTTCGGCGGCAAGGCCATGACCTACTACGGCCGCTGGACCTATAAATACGAGATCGCCTCCGCCAAAGGCGCCGCCGCCTGCCTCATCATCCACGAGACCGGCCCCGCCGGTTATCCCTTCGCGGTCGTCGCCGGCACTTGGGGCCGCGAAAACTTCGATCTCCGCACGCCCGATGCCAACGCCTCCCGCGTCGCCTTCGAGGCCTGGCTTACCCAGGATTTCGCGACCAAGCTCCTCGCTGCTGCCGGTGAAGATTTCGCCAAACTGAAAGCCGCCGCCGCCACGCGCGACTTCAAGCCCGTCACGCTCAAAGCCCACGCCTCCTTCGCCGTCGCCAACAAGACCCGCGACGTCGGTTCCAAAAACGTCGTCGCCCTCCTGCCCGGCTCCGATCCGAAACTACGCGACGACTACGTGATCTATTCCGCCCACTGGGATCACCTCGGCATGGACCCCAAACTCTCCGGCGACCAGATCTTCAACGGCGCCGCCGACAACGCCTCCGGCACCGCCCTCCTCCTCGAAGTTGCCCAAAGTTTCGCCGCTCTCCCCGCCGCCGAAAAACCCAAACGCAGCATCCTCTTCCTGTCCGTCACCGGCGAAGAAAAAGGCCTGCTCGGCTCCCAATACTACGGCCGCGCCCCGCTCTACCCGCTCACCAAGACGCTCGCCAATATCAACGTGGACGGCGCCAATCCCCACGGCCGCACCAGCGACCTCATCGTGATCGGCAACGGCGCCTCCACCATCGACGCCATCGGCGTCGCCGTCGCCAAGGAGCAGGGCCGCACCGTCCTCCCCGACGCCCAACCCGAAAAAGGCGGCTACTACCGCAGCGACCACTTCGAATTCGCGAAAGTCGGCGTGCCCGCTTACTACCCGAAACCCGGCCGCGCCTTCATCGGCCAGCCCGCCGATTACGGCCAGAAACTCGCCGACGCTTACACCGCCGACGACTATCATAAAGTCTCCGACGAGGTCCGCCCCGACTGGACCTTCGAGGGCGCCGCGCAAGACGCCGCCTTCATCCTCGAAGTCGGCCGCCGTATCGCCAATTCCGCCACGTGGCCCGAATGGAACCCCGGCAACGAGTTCAAAGCCCGCCGCGATACGATGCTCAAAAAGTAGGCCGCTCACGCGCAACCCAGGCCCGAGAATCGCCCGGCTTATTTCTTCCCGGCCCATCTCCGCTCTCCATTCCCCATGTCAGTCCGCCCCTTCGTCACCGTCCTCGTCTCCGCGGTCCTGCTCGGCTTCTCCGCCTGTTCCAAACGCGAGACCGCCGTCGAGATCGGCAATCGCACCGGCACGCTCCACGTCAACAACGCCGCCGAACCGCGCGATCTCGACCCGCACACGACGACGATTCCCGCCGACATCAATATCATCCGCGCCGTGATGGAAGGCCTCTGCGAGCTCGACTCCGTCGATTGCCATCCCATCCCCGGCGTCGCTTCGCAATGGTCGGTTTCCCCCGATGGTCTCACCTGGACGTTCGAGCTTCGTGCCGACGCCAAGTGGTCCAACGGCGACCCCGTCACCGCCCGCGATTTCATCTACGCGTATCACCGCATGCTCTCGCCCGGACTGGGCGGCGAGTATCGCGAACAATTCTACATCCTGAAAAACGCCCGGGCCTTCGCCACCGGCAAGCTCCCCGATTTCGCGGCCGTCGGCGTCCAAGCGCCCGGCGACCACACGCTGGTTCTCTCCCTGCATCAGCCCGTGCCCTACCTGCCAACACTCGCCACCCAGATCTGCTGGTTCCCGCTGCACCGCGCCACCATCGAGAAATTCGGCCGCATGGAGGCACGCGGCACCGCGTGGACGCGCCCCGGCAACCACGTTGGCAACGGCGCCTTCAACCTCGCCGAGTGGCTGCCCGACCAGCACCTGCGCGTCACCAAATCCCCCACCTATTGGGATCACGCCAAAGTCGCCCTCAACGCCGTCGTGTTCTACCCCATCGACAACCCGTCTGTCGGCGAAGCCGCATTCCGCGCCGGCCAGCTCCACATCGCCGTGCCGCCGCTCGCGAAGGTTCTCGCCGCACAAAAAGACCCCGCCCTAAAATCTATCCTGCAAGCGGGCGTCGCGCTCTCCACCGCCATCCTCCGCCTCAATTGTGAGCGCGCGCCCTTCACCGATGCTCGCGTCCGCCGCGCGCTCTCCCTCGCCATCGACCGCCCGCAGATCGCGCAGCGCATCATCCACAGCGACAGCGCCGCCACCTCCTTCACTCCGCCCAACTGCGCCGGCTACACCGCCGATCCCACTGTCACGACCGACGTCGCCGAAGCCCGCCGCCTCCTCGCCGTCGCCGGCTTCCCCGAGGGCCGCGGATTTCCGAAGACCGAAGTCGTCTTCTACGTTTACCACGGCACCGAGCAGGTCGTCGCGGAAGCGCTCCAACAGATGTGGCGCACCCAGCTCGGCATCGACGTCGCCCTCGTGCAGCAGGAAATGAAAACCGTCATCTCCGCCCGCCGCACCCGCGACTACGGGATGCTCGCAGGATTCTGGACCGGCGACTATCTCGACCCCGCCACGTTCCTCGACATCTTCCTTACCAACGGCGGCAACAACCAGACCGGCTGGACCAACGCCGAATACGACCGCCTCGTCGCCGAGTCCCAGCGCACCCTCGATCAGACCGCGCGTTACGCCCTCCTCCGCCGCGCCGAATCCATCCTACTCACCGAGGCGCCCGTGATTCCCCTCTATCATGTGCCCATGCGCCGCTTCGTCACGCCCTCCGTCAAAGGCTGGCACGAGAACCTGCTCGATCTCCACTCGTTGAAAGCGGTTTCCCTCACCCAGTGATCCGAGGTAGGGCGCGCTATCCCCTAACGCGCCGGTTTGCGGAGGGCGTCCGTCTATTTATTCCGTGTGTTCCGTGGGCCCTCTCTACGTCACTCTACTTCTTCGCCAGCGCTTCGAGATAATCCAACAGCGACGCAAACTCCCGCACCGTCAGCCCGTCCACCAATCCCGGTGGCATCACCGAAATCGGCAGCTTCTGCCGCTGCGCGATGTCCTTCACCGCAAACGTGAATTCCTCCGCCGCCACATTGCGCAGCTTCACCTTGTCGGCCGACTCCAGCGTGATGAACCCGACTTGTTGCGAGCCGTCCTTCAGCACCACGACCTCCGTCGCGAAGCCCTGCGCGATCGTCGCATTCGGATCGAGGATGTTGCGCGCCAGCTCCGGCCGCGTGTAGGTCTGCGCGATGTTACCGAGATACGGACCCTTCGGCGTCTCCGTCTGGCTCACGGTGTGACACAACACGCACGACTCGCGGATAAACAACTGCTCACCGAGCACCGCATCGCCCTTCATCTTCGCCACCTGCGCCACCACTTCCTCCGGCTTCAACGTGCTGACCAGCGGCCCGCCCCCCCCGCCCCCTTTCGCGCCGAGCTTTAAGGTCGCCACCCCCCGCTTCGCCGCCTTCGCCACCGCGGGTGCCGGATCGTCCAGCGCCGCTAGGATTTTCTCGTCGAGCACGTGCAGTTTAAATTTCTCCGCCGCACCGATGATCTGCGCCCGCCGCTCCGGCGATTCCCAGCCCACCGCCAGCGCCTTCGCCGCCAGCTCCCGCGCCTCGGGACTGCCCGACGCCCGCCCGCTGATCTTCAACAACGCCGCATCCGCCAGCGCCGCCGCCGGTGATCCGACCTTCGTCGCCTCGACCTCGAAGGAGGCGTGCATCGCGTCGAGCTTCGGCGCGTTTAAAAACGCCGTCCGCGCCGCGTCCTGCTCCTTGTTCGAGCCTTTGGCCGCATCCAGCGTCACGAGCGCCGCCAGCATCGCCCGCGCGCCATCCGCGCGGTCCGTCTTCGCCAACGCCGTCACCGCCTGCGCGAGCACCCCGGGATTCGCGGCCGCATCCTGCGCGGTCCGAACCAACATCGGCACGCCCGCCGCCGGAATGTCATCCAGCGCCGCCATCTGCATCACCGCCGCGGCCGTGAATTCCGGTTTCTCCTCGGCCAGCGCGATGATGCGCGCCAGCGCCTCGCTCGATTGAATCCGGTTCCGGTTCATTTCTCCGACCAAAAACCCCGCCTCCGCCGGCGCCGCCCCGGCCAGCAGTTCCTTGATCGCAGCTGCAATCCGCGGCGTCTCGTTCCAAGCCTCCGGCTGATAATAAGGCCCCCGCGTATCCGGCCGTGTGCCCCACGAATCACCCTTCCACCCGCCATCCGTGAAATAGAGCCGGCAGAGCACGCTGATTAAATTAACCCGCCGTTCCGCCACCGTCTCCTTCGCCAGCCGCGCCAACAAACCATCGACAACTTCCTTCGAATGGATCCGGTCCAGCGCAAACGTCGCGCCCACCCGCTGCGCCGATGTCGCCGTCGCGCCATCCAGCACCGCGAACACCGCCTCCTGTGCGCCCAACTTCGCCAACCCGCGATACGCCGTGTGCGCCACCCGCTCGTCGGCATCGCCCAGCAACGCCGCGATTTTCGGCGCGAGCGAGACCTGGTTCCGATGCACCGCGCTGACAATGGCCTCGAGCCTCGCATGCGCATCCGCGCTCATCAACCCGGCCGCCAGCGCGTCCGTGGGCGCATCTTTGCCGCCGTCGCCCAGCGCACGCAGCACATACGGCTGCAACGTTCCATCCGCCGCCAGTCCCGCGACCGCCGCATCCACGTTCGCGCCAAACGCCCGCTGCGTGACCGCATACACCGCCGCCACGCGCGTCGTGAGCGGCTTCGCGCCGTCACGCGCCAGCGCGAGCAGACGCGCGCTCGTGTCTGCGTTCCACTCCCGCCGCAGCAACGTCCGCTGGGCTTCGAGTCGCGTGCGATGGCTCGGCGACTCCAGTAGCACCACCAATTCCGCGTCGCCCGCGCGTTCGAAGTCCGGCAGCGCCGCCGCCCTAAAATCCTTCGGCGTCACCCGCACGATATAGCCGACGTCCGTGCCCGCCCAGTTGAACGTCGCCCCTTTCCAGCTCGCCTGATAAACGTGACTCAACGCATCCGCGTCCGCATCCGTCGGCCGCGTCATCGCGATGAATTTTTCCGGCGCCGTCGTCTCCGTGTAGCTCGCGCCTTTCGGCTCCACCGTGTGATGCCACAGCGCACCCGTGCCCCAATCCGCCGTCAGCGGCCCGTTCCATTTGCCAAAGCCAGGCTCGTCCAGAAACAGCCCGCCGCAGCCGGACCCGCCACCGTAATCAGCCAGCGGCTTCACGTGCTCGGGCCCGAAGTTTTTATACAAATAGGGATAACCATGATGCTCGAGTCCGGTGAACTGCTCGAAACGGGTGTCCCAGCCGCCGCCGTCGTTCGTGTTGTCGCGCGCAAAAATATTCATCAGTGGCCCTACCGCGACTTCGACGATGTTGCGCGTGCCCTGACTGAAGATCTCCAGCCCCGTGCCGTCCGGGCGAAACCGCGTCACGCCGCCGCCGCGATGCCGCACGTGCCGCCCATCCGTGCCCTCGGCGTCCAGGTAGCCGAAATCGCCGCCCGCCACATAGAGCCAGCCGTCGATGCCGAGGCTGATCCCATTTGTCGTGTGGTCCGCCGGCCGGTCTGCGAAACCGAACGCGATGTTTTTGATCAGAATCTTCGACTCCTCCGCCACGCCATCACCATCGCGGTCGATGAACGCGCTCACATGCGGCGGATGCACCACGTAAAGCCGGTCATGGTCCCACACGAGCCCGCGCGGCGAATCCAGATCCTTCACAAATTCCGTCACTTGATCGGCGCGGCCGTCACCGTCCGTATCGCGCAACCGCAGGATCCGCCCGCGATGCGGCTGACGCCCGAGCGAGCCGTTGCCATCGCTCGACACATACACGTCACCGTTGGGCGCCGCCGCGACGAAGACCGGATAATTCGCCGCCGCCGCATTCGCGAAAAGCGTCACGTCAAAACCTTCCGGCACCTTCACGTCCTTCAGGATCGCCGCCTCCTGCTCCGGCGTGAGCCGCATGATCTTCGGCCCGACATTCCCCTGCGCCTTGAACGGATCGACCGACTCCGCGCCGGGCAACCGGCCGAGCCCGAACAAAAGGCCGGCAACAAAAACACAGCGACGAATGGGGCGGGGGAAAGCAGCCATGGGTAAAAGGTATGAACGGGGAACAGACGCGGGGAGTTCAAGGAGGTTTCTCCCCTCTCCGACGCCAACGATCAGTTTACCGCCCCCGCGGATCCCGCAGGGAACGGACGGAAGCGCTCCCAGCTACCGCATCTCGTCTCTCGCTTCGCGCTCTCCGCGTCCTCCGCGTTTCAACCGACGGCGGTTGATCGCCGGACTTTGGGTTCCGACGTGGCACGGGCATCTTTCCCGTGGGTTTGAGTGATTCACTTCCGGCAGCGGATTTAGGTTAAAAGCTCCCCGCCGCTTCCGACCGACTCGAACCGTAGGCCTCTTCCGCTCCCACCCGTCCACGCCGCCGCTTGCGCTCGGCCCGCCCCTTGCTCTCATCCCTTCATGCTTATATCAGACCGTGGCCCCCAATCCTCTCTCCGCCCCCTTCTTCCCACCACCCGCCGCCCGCGCCGATTCGCACCGTTCACCAGCCTCGTTCTCCTCACCGTTCTCTTCGCCGGCTGCGGCCGAAAAAATCCCCCCGCCTCGGCCACCCCGGGCGCCGCGACTTCGCCGATCGCCGCCGCCCCGAGATCCTCCACCCCGCAAATCTGGCGCGTCGGCAACGGCGCCGAGCCGCAGGACCTCGACCCACAGACGGTCACCGGCGTCCCCGAGCACAAGCTCATGATGGCCCTCTTCGAGGGCCTCGTCACCGAGGATCCTAAGGACCTCCACCCCGTCCCCGGCCTCGCTGAGCGTTGGACCATCTCCGACGACGGCCTCGTTTACACGTTCTACCTCCGCCCCGGCGTGAAGTGGTCCGACGGCACCCCGATCACCGCGCCCGAAGCCGTTGAATCCTACCAGCGCATGCTCTCGCCCGCCCTTGCCTCCGAATATTCCTACCTTCTCTGGTTCGCCGCCGGCGCCGAAGATTTCACCAAGGGCAAACTCACCGATTTCTCCAAGACCGGTTTCAAAGCCCTCGACGCCTCCACGCTCCAGATCACCCTGAAATCCCCCACGCCCTATCTCCTCAAAATCATCGCCAGCCACTACGCGTGGACGATCGTCCCCACCCACGTCCTCAAAAAATTCGGCAAACTCGACGAAAAGCGCACCGCTTGGACGCGCACCGGCAACCACGTCGGCAGCGGTCCTTTCATATTAAAGGATTGGGCCCCGCAGCAAAAGATCACCGTCGTCCGCAACCCCCACTACTGGGATGCCGCCACCGTCAAACTCGACGCCATCGAGTTCTACCCCACCGAAGACCTCGGCACCGAGGAGCGCATGTTCCGCACCGGCCAGCTGGACATGACCAACGAACTCCCCGCCGCCAAGATCGACACCTACCGCAAGGAGCGCCCCGAATCCCTCAAGATTGATCCCTGGCTCGGCGTCTATTTTTACCGCTGCAACGTCACCCGCCCGCCCCTCACCGACAAACGCGTCCGCCAAGCCCTCGCCCTCGCCATCGACCGCGAGAGCCTCATCAAAAATGTCACCCGTGGCGGCGAAACCCCCGCCTACGGCGTGAGCTACCCCGGCACCGCCGGCTATTTCCCCCGCGCCAAAATCACCGGCGACCTCGCCCTCGCCAAAAAACTCCTCGCCGAAGCCGGCTTCCCCGATGGCAAAGGCTGCCCGCCCATCGAACTCCTTTACAACACCCAGGCCAATCACCGCGCCATCGCCGAAGCCATCCAGCAGATGTGGCGCAAAAACCTCGGCGTCGAAGTCACCCTCCGCAACGAAGAGTGGAAGGTATACCTCGAGACCCAGCACATCTCCCACAACTACACGATGCAGCGCGCCGGCTGGATCGCCGATTACGTGGACCCGCACGTCTTCCTCGAGATCTGGACCACCGGCAACGGCAACAACGACACCCTTTGGAGCAACTCCCAGTATGATCGCCTTTTCCAGTCCGCCCTCACCTCGAAAAATGACACCGACCGCTACGAGATCTACCAAAAGATGGACGCCATCCTCGTGGACGAAGTCCCTGTAATCCCGATTTATTTCTACACCAAAGTCCACGCCCTTAGCCCCCGCGTGAAAGGCTACTACCCCACCCTCCTCGACAACCACCCCTACAAATACATCTACCTCGAGAACTGAGTTCGACGTCAGACGACCGCTTGCGCTTCCCGCAAGATGAATACGCCTAAAGATAGATGGTGGAGCTAACGTCTAACGCCGCTACCCTCGCTCACGTTCGGCAAACGAATTAATATGATGATCCCACGCATAGTTTTCACAGCAATCATTCTGGGTTCCGCATGCCTCGTTTGTTCGTGCAGCACCACGCCGGGAGATGCGGCACACAACGGAGGACACTTTGAACAAGCTGCTGAGCTCTATGAGGCCGGAGTAAAACAGGGTGACGCACTTGCCGCAGAAAAATTGGGAAACCTTTACTATCACCGCCCAGGGCTGCCCCTAGATCACCAGCAAGCGATTTACTGGTATGAAAAGGCTATTAGCCTCGGAGATATTTCGCCGATATGTTGGATAGGTGAAATTTACCGGGACGGAACAAACAATATACCAAAAGATCTCTCAAAAGCACGGCACTGGTTTGAGCGCGGAGCCGAACTCGGACAGCATTACTCAATGTATAATTTAGCAGATTTGTATGCTAGTGAAGGAATACAGCCCAGCAACGACGTCCAGGGCCTGATGTGGCTCGAATCGGTTTTACGCCTAGCGCGTAAATTTACACCTCAGAATGAGGGCACGGCCTATATCCTCAGAGATCCTAAATCAGTAAGATTGCGGTTGGAGAGCCGAATGGCTCGGACGGATATCGCACAGGCGACCAGACTTGCGAGCGACTGGGTCACCGATTTTGAACAGTCGCACGCGAAGAAGTGATATCAGCGCATTCAAGCGTGTAGCGATACTCGGATCGCACACCCGCCAATTCAACCACCCCACCCGCTCCAAAATCAGCGAGTGCCAGCCGGTCCGCGGTCCGATATATCTCGAGTCCCGGTGACTGCGCGTGCGCGGCCAGCACCGTCGCTCCGCCCACCGTCGCCGGCGCGGTGGCTTTTTTCTGCGCGAAGAGTGCGGCGCGTTCGCCGAACACCCGCCGCTCTTGCAAAATCCGGTCCCGCGAATCCGCCAGAACGTTGCAGGCATCACCGATTTCATCCCGCTGCTTCCTCTTCCGGCTTCGACAACCACACCGCCGCCACCCAGCTTTCGCCCACCCCGCCATGCCCACCCCCCATCCCCCTCTTTCAGAAAAGGAAATCCGCAAAACCCCCAAATAAATCCCGCTCCGCCGACTGAGTCCGCCACCCACCGACTCGTTTTTCTCTCTGCGATCTTTGCGTTCTTTGCGGCTAAATTAACTATTTCCGACCGATCTCTGTGCCTTCGTGCCTTTGTGGTGAACACTCCGGGACAAAGCCCCCGTCTCCGCACCCGCATCAAATACCCGCCCATCACGCCTCCATGCCCACCCGCCTCACCGCCCTCGCCATGGCCCTCCTCGCTCTGGCCGCCGCCGCACCCGCCCGTGCCGATAAAATCGTCCTCGTCGCCGGCGGCACCGAAGCCACCGCCGCCATCACCGCCGCCATCCCCGCCACCCGCGCCCAACTCCACGAGCCCTTCGGCGTCGCCTTCGACCACACCGGCGCTGCCTTCATCATCGAAATGGCCCAGGGCAACCGCCTGCTCCGCATCGACGCGCGCGGCATCCTCACTCACGTCGCCGGCCAACCCTCCGCCGGCGACTCCGGCGACGGCGGTCCCGCCCTCACCGCCCAATTCAACGGCCCGCACAACCTCGCCGTCCTCCCCGACGGCCGTGTGCTCATTGCCGATACGTGGAACGGCCGCATCCGCGTCGTCGAATCCGCCAACGCCAACTCCGCTGCCGCCACTGTCTCCACGCTCCCCGGCTACGGCGTCCCCCCCGCCGAAGCCCGCGCCAACGGCCCCTACTGCATCGCGCTCGATCCCGCCGGCACCAAACTCTACATCGCGGATCTCCGCCGCGTTCACGTCCTCGATCTCGCCACCCGTAAACTCACTATCGTCGCCGGCAACGGCCAGCGCGGTGTCCCCGCAGACGGCGCCCTCGCCACCGCCGCCCCGCTCGTCGATCCCCGCGCCGTCGCCGTGGACCGCACCGGCAATATCTACATCCTTGAGCGCAACGGCCACGCCCTCCGTGTCGTCGCCCCCGACGGTCGCATTCGCACCGTCGTCAACTCCGCCGGTAAAAAAGGCGCGACCGGCGATGGCGGCGACGCCCTCCTCGCCACCTTGAACGGCCCCAAGCACCTCTGCATCGACCGCGACGACACCGTCCTCATCGCCGACGCCGAGAACAACCTCATCCGCCGCTACGTCCCCGCCACCGGCAAAATCCTCCGCGTCGCCGGCACCGGAAACTACGGCGCCGCCGGCCTCGACGGCCCGCCCGAACGCTGCGAACTCGCCCGTCCCCACGGCGTCACCGTCCACGCCGATGGCACCCTTTACATCACCGACAGCTACAACGACCGCATCCTGAAAATCCTGCGCTGAGCCATTGAGGGGCCGGGCGTTCGACCCCGAATCCGACGCGCGTTTCATCCAAGGTCACGAAGCACGGCCCCCTCGACCACGAGGCGACGCGCGACCCGCCCCGGAGCGCTGGGCAAACTCCAAACCGACGACCCTAATCCCTGCGCGACACTCTTGCCGGCGCCCTCAAAGAACATCCAGATTCCCCCGTTGCTGAAAAATTTATTCCCCCGCGCGGCCAAGGTTGTTCCTCCAAAATAGCGCCCCACCCGCTTCGTTTCCCACCCCATCGTTTCTTATCATCCTTACTTCACTCGCCCGCCCGTCTCTGTTTCTCGCCACGTTCATCGCCGCGCTCCTCGCCCTCCCGCTCGCCGCCCCCGCCGCCCCCCGCCCACCCAACGTCGTCATCTTCCTCGCCGACGACCAGGGCTGGGGCGACCTCGGTGCGACGGGCAACACCCAGGTCAGCACGCCCGCCATCGATTCCCTCGCGCGCGACGGCGCCACCCTCGACCGCTTCTACGTGTGCTCTGTCTGCGCGCCCACCCGCGCGGAATTTCTGACCGGCCGTTACCATCCCCGCACCGGCGTGCGCGGCGTCTCTACCGGCCAGGAGCGCCTCGACCTCGACGAAAAAACCCTCGCCGACGCTTTCAAAGCCGCCGGCTACGCCACCGGCGCCTTCGGCAAATGGCACAACGGCAGCCAGTGGCCCTACCACCCCAACGCCCGCGGCTTCGACGAATACTACGGCTTCACCTCCGGCCACTGGGCCGAATATTTCGACCCGCCCCTCGAGCACAACGGCCTCACCGTCCGCGGCCGCGGCTTCATCGCCGACGACCTGACGACTCACGCGCTCGCCTGCATCGAGAAAAACCGCGCACGCCCCTTTTTCTGTTACGTTTCCTAAAACACCCCCCACTCCCCCTTCCCGTGCCCACCGCCGACTGGCAGCGCTTCAAAGACAAACCCATCACGCAGCGCGGCGCCGACGGCGACGCCGAGACCCTTGAGATCACCCCCTGCGTCCTCGCGATGACCGAGAACCTCGACCAAAACGTCGCCCGCGTCCTCCGCCGCCTCGACGAACTGCAACTGGCCGACGACACCATCGTGATTTATTTTTCCGACAACGGCCCCAACAGCGTCCGTTGGAACGGCGGCATGAAGGGCCGCAAGGGCTCCGTGGACGAAGGCGCTTTATGACATGATCGCAGATCCCGGCCAGCAACACGACCTCGCCGACGCGCAACCCGCGGTCGCCCTCGCCGCCGCCGTCGCCGCTTGGCGCCAAGAGGTTCTCGGCTCCGACCGCGCACCCGAAGACCGCCCTTTCACCGTCGGTTACCCCGGGTTCCCCGTCACGCCCCTGCCCGCCCGCGACGGCGTGCCCCACGGCGGCGTCAAGCGCAGCGCGACCGCCCCCCCAACAGCTCCTACTTCGTCAACTAGACCCTCCCCGGCGACACCATCACGTGGGACATCGCCGTGGCCAATGCCGGCACCGTCGAGATCACCCTCGACTACACCTGCCCCCTTCCCGCCGTCGGCTCCACCATCACCCTCACCTTCCAAGACGTCACGCTCGCCGGCGAAGTCTCCCCCGGTTGAGACCCGCCGCTTTACACCCATCAGGACACCATCCCGCGCCCCGCCGCCGAGTCGCACATGGAAGAATCCCGCCCCTTCGCCCTCGGCTCGATCCGCCTCGCACCGGGCCGTGGCCTCCTCACCCTCCGCGCTTCCGAGATTGTCGGCACCACCGTGATGGACCTCCGCCAGCTCACCTTGACCCTGCGAAAATAGCGGCCCGACCGCAATCCGTGCTTAAGGGGATTACCAACAAATCGCACTCTCAAGCTCGACACCCGCGCGGCCATATCTTCGCCTAGAAGTTCGTCCCTCCGCATCGCTAAACATCGCGGATGATACCCCCACCCCCGACCGACCCGACTACCATGACATCAAACCTCCTGCTTCCGCGCGCCTGCATTGCGCTCCTCGCCGCGACCACCCTCGCGTTTGCCCAGACTGCCCCGTCGTCCGCCGCTTCCTCCGGCGACGACGTCATTAAACTCTCCGAATTCTCCGTGAAGTCGGAGTCGAACCGCGGTTACGCCGCATCGGAAACGCTCACCGGCAGCCGCGTCAAAACCCAGATCGCCGATCTCCCCTACACCGTCAACGTCCTCACCAGCGAATTCTTCGAGGACTTCGGCATCCTCGAGCTCTCCGACAATGTCATCCAGATCGGCGGCTTCACCGGCCTCGATGTCGGCGGCGGCTTTAATCTGCGCGGCTTCAATTCCAGCTCGCAACTCCGCGACGGTTTCTTCCGCCTCGGCCGCTACGGCGCCAGCAACGTGGACCGCATGGAAATCATCAAGGGCAACAACGCCGCCATCTACGGCCGCAGCTCCCCCGGCGGCATGATGAACATGATCTCCAAAGCCCCGAAAGCTAAAGAGAACCAACGCCTCTCCTACAGTTGGGGCACCGAGGGCAGTGACCGCCTGTTTCTCGAATCCACCGGCCCGCTCTACCGCGGCTCGTTCGGCAAGACCAACTACGTCTTCACCGCCGCCCATTTCCAAAAAGAGTTCGACATGGCCTACGCCCGCAACCGCAACCAGGAATACTTCCTCTCGGTCGGCCACGAGTTCAACGACGGCTCCAATCTCACCGTCTCCGCCGAATACTTCCTCCAACTCCGCCACTCCCCCAACAACGCCGCCCCTCTCATCATCGACCAGAAGGGCACCGCCGCCACGACGGATGACGTCGCCGTCGGCTACGCCAAGAACCTCGCCAAATACAATCCCTACGGTCCGAACAGCGAGCTGACCCGCGGCTCCACCAACTACTCCGCCGCCTACGACAAGAAGTTCACCGAGGTCTGGAGCACCCGCATGGCCGCCAATTACTACCTGGCCCGCCGGTGGGACTTTAACCAAAACACCGGCTGGGGCACCATCAACATCAACCCCGCCAACCCCGCCACACCGATCACCAGCGCCCGCGGCGCCACCCCCAACCGCACCCGCATCATCGAGGACGGCGGCGGCTTCCAGGGCGATCTGCTCGCCCACTATTTTACCAACAATCACAAGATCGAACACCGCACCCTGGTCACCCTCGACATCAACGATTACTACCGTTGGGACCCCAGCCTCAACTACGCCGCCGCCGGCAATCCCGACCTCGTCGCCTGGAACGCCGTCCGCACGGTTACCCTGGACGCCAACTATAATCCCATCGCGCCGCTCGCTTACTTCCCGAAATTCTACGACGCCTCCAAGAGCGTTTACACCCGCAACCAGCGCCGCCGCATCACCGTCATCGGCAGCTTGCTCCGCCAGCAGATGTCGTTCTTCGACGGTCGCCTGCTCACCTACGCCGGCCTCCGCTTCGACGCCGTTCGCTTCCGCGACCGCGACTACACCGGCTTCACCACACCCGCCGGCTACGTCACCGGCACGTCGATCGACAAAAAGCTGAATCTCACGAAGCCCAACCTCGGCTTCAACTACAAGATCACCCCGAATTTCCGCGTCTATGGCAGCTACAGCGAGAGCTACTTCGTTTCCCAAAACGACACCTCCCCGAATCACTTCGACCCCACCTTCAAGCCCGAAGTCGCCAGCGGCTGGGACTACGGCTTCAAAGGTTCCGTCCTCAACGACCGCCTCGTTTACACCGTCAGCGGCTACTATGCGGTGCGCAAGAACGTGCTCGTCACGGACAGCGTCGAGACCCCGATCGGCTCTGGCAATTACGTGCTGGTCAGCCTTCGCGATGGTGACCAACTCGTCCGCGGCTACGAGGCCGACGTCACCTGGCGCATGACCAACGAACTCGATTTCGGCCTCAGCTA
>JACMRG010000140.1 GCA_014376585.1 Opitutaceae bacterium
CAACGCGGCCGCGAGCTCCGTTACCGCGACATCCCCGCCGATCACCTCCGCCACCACCGCCTCTCCCTCTACGGCGACAACACCACCCTCGACCCCGCCGGCCACCCGCGCGTTTTCGTCGATCCCACCGGCCACAGCCGCACGGTCCTCCCGCACGAAGCCGATTATACCAACAACGCCCTCACCGCCGGCGGAGTCGTTCGCGTCTGGGGCAAGCAAGCCTGGCGGTTTCATCCCTGCGACTTCCGGATGGCCTCCCGCTACGGCACCCCCGTCGGCAGCTCCCTCGCCGACTGGCCGATTTCCTACGCAGACCTCGCGCCTTAATACGAACGCGCCGAGCAAGAGATCGGCGTCGCCGGCGATCACTTCGCCACCCGTTACGCGCCCCGCGACCGCACCTTCCCGCTTCCGCCCGTGCCGCTCTCACCCACCGGCGCCTGGCTCGCCCGCGGCGCCGACACCCTCGGCTGGAACCACTTCACGCCCCCGCTCGCCCTCAACACCGTCCCCTACAACGGCCGTGCCGCCCGCGTCCAATGTCGCCAGTGCATCGGCTTCGCCTGCCCCACCGATGCGCGCAACGGCTCCCCAACACGCTCCTCCCCCGCGCCCCCGCCACCGGCCGCTGCACGCTCGTCACCCGCGCCCACGTCGCCCGCGTGCTCACCGACTCCGCCGGCCGCGCCAACGGCGTCGAATACTTCGCGCCCACCGCCCCCGACTCCGCCCAGACCGAGCGCCGCACCGCCCACGCACAAACCATCATCCTCGCCGGCGGCGCCATCGAAACCGCCCGACTGCTCCTCCTCTCCGCTTCGCCCCAGCACCCGCACGGTCCCGGCAACCACAGCGACCACGTCGCCCGCCACCTTCAGGGTCACTACCACCCCGTCGTCTCCGGTCTCCGCCCGCCCGGCGTGGAAAACCCCAACCTCGGCCCCGGCGTGTGTCTCGCCACGACCCAGTTCAACCACGGCAACCCCGCCGTCATCGGCGGTGCCATGCTCGCCAATGAGTTCTTCAAACTCCCCATCATCTTCTGGCGCTCCCACCTCCCGCCCGACCTCCCGCGCTGGGGCCTCGCCAACAAACGCGCCATGCGCGACCTCTACCTCGGCGGCATCGACCTCCGCGGACCCTTCCAAGAAATCCCCTCGCCCGATTCCCGCGTCACCCTCGACCCCACGGTCCGCGACCGCTTCGGCCTCCCCGTCGCGCGCCTCAGCGGCACGCCCCATCCCGAGACCCTCCGCACCGCCGAGTTCATCCGCGCCCGCGCCGAGGAATGGCTCCGCGCCGCCGGCGCCGAACGCACTTGGAGTTCGCCCATGGACCTCCGCCTCTCCGCCTCACAACACCAGGCCGGCACCGCCCGCCTCTCCGCCGATCCGCGCGACGGCGTCACCGATCCGTTCGGCCGCGTCCACGGCCACGACAACCTCTGGATCACCGACGGCGTCCTCCACGTGACCAACGGTGGTTTCAACCCCGCCCTTACCATCATGGTCCTCGCTTTCCGCGCCGCCGACC
>JACMRG010000141.1 GCA_014376585.1 Opitutaceae bacterium
CATGTCGAAGCCCGTGCGCTGGGCCTCCGCCCACCACTGCGAAGTCGCCACCGGCACCCTCTCCGTCAACCTCGTCCCCTGCCCCCACTGCGGCGCCTACCAGGAGCTCACCGTCGATGGCCGCTCCCTCGTCGATCAGCTCCGCATCGAGAAACCCCTCCGCCCCGGCCAGCCCCCGCTCAACCCTCCCCTCGCCTACGTCGGCACCCGCCTCGGTCGCCTCGACTACTCCACCGCCAAGCTCCTCGACGGCACGTGGGATCTCGCCGCCATCGACCACCAGACCGTCTACCTCTGCGTCTCCGGTTGCCGGATACGCCAGGATGATCCGCTCCCCGCCGAAGTCGTCACCCTCGCCCTCGGCCCCGAGTCCGACCTGCAAGCGGCCATCGCCAATCCGCAATCGCCCCTCCACCTCGCCGCCTGCGCCGCGGCCAGCCTCTCCCCCGAAGTCATCACCGCCCTCCGCGATGGCCGCCGCTTCACGTGCAAGCCGGCCATGACCCTCTCCGGCGCGCACCACTGGCTCCGCACCAACCCCCGCTCCATCCCCCACAAACGGTCCCGCCACATCTCGGACCTCCACTCCCTCGACGACGATATGACGTGGGGCATCTTCGCCCGCGGCTGGGTCGTCGCCCAGTCCGACCCGGCGAAAATCAAGACCTACCTCAACGAGCACTTCGGCCTCCCCGCCCGCGAGAAAGCCGCCGACATCACCGAAGATCACATCCTCGAACTCCGCGCCCCCTACGCCCGCGGCACGCTCCCCTTCCGGCCCGACATCATCGTCACCTCTGCCGACACCCAAGACGCCTACTGGAAATACGTCACCCTCGCCGCCCAGCTCGACTCCGCCGGCAAAAACTACGCCCGCCTCGCCGTCCTCACCTGGGGCATCGCCACCTCCAAAGCCGAACTCATCGCCATCCTCGCCACCCCCTTCAGCTACACCCCGCCCACCGGCGACGTCGAAACTTTCTCCTCCGTCGGCGGCCTTGTCGATGCCGGCGGTCACCGCACCGATGAAGTCTATGAACTTCATTTCGAGAGCGGCTTTCGTTACTTTGGCAGCTACGGCCGCAGCAGCCCCAATCTCGTCACCCCCACGTGGGAGCGGCAAATCAAGTGGCGCACCGTCGAGCTCAAAATCTACATGTATGATGACGACGCTTGGAAGCGCCGCCTCTACCTCGGCTCCATCTCCCGATCCCGCGAAATCAAAGACTGCCTCGCCGCCCACCTCGATCCCGACGCCCGCCAGCTCCCCGCCCTCCTGCTCACCCCCGGCGCGGTGCAAGACAAGCAACTCGCCCAATTCGAAGCCGAGCTCCAAGGCGAGCGCCTCAACGAAGACGGTGAATGGGAGCGCGTCCCCGGCACGCTCAACGATTTTGGCGACGCCCTCAAAACCGCCCGCATCAGTCTCGACCTCCGCCTCGCCATGGTCATCGCCCACCGCGCCCGCGAAAAAGCCGAAGCCGCCGCCGCCGCGGCGAAGAAATAGCCACCCCGGGCTCCGGGGTTTGACACCCGCGCCCCACGTCAAGCCGACATCCTGATAATTACCGCCGGGCGACGGCGGCCGATGGGGGGTGCGCGGTGAGTCCACAGCCATCGGAGTTCATACGGTCTGCAGGTGCCAGCCGTCACGTCGCCCGCGCCTCATCGCCGCTCCCTCACCGGAGCGGCGATTGCGTTTCCGACCACCGCCCCGCGCCCCTTGCCCGCGCCGGCCTTTGACACCCCGCCCGCGTCATGGACGACGCCAGCCGGATCGCAACCGCCACCCAGTATCTCCGCCGCAAATACGCCGGCGATCTCATCGGCCTCAAACGCCTCGCCGATACCATCGCGACCAACGGCGCCTTTGAGTCCGTCACCATCACCGGCCAGGGCTTCGAAGGCGGGCAGGCGAGTGGCGCGCTCACCTTTGAGCCCATGGCCTACCTTGGCGCCGTCGAAGCGCTCATCCTCGAGCTCGATCCCACCGGCACGCCGGGCGGCCCCGCCCCCACCCACTACGCCGATTTTTCGCGCGGCTACCTGGAGACCTGAGCCATGTCCCGCCAATCCCGCCGCGCCGCCGCTCGTCAACCCTCGGCAATCCCTCCAATCGGCAATCCGCAAGCCGCCGCCCCCACCACCATCCCCGGCTACTCCGGCGGCTACGGCACCAACGGCCACCAAGGCGCGCTCAACTCCCGCGCCCGCGGTTACGTTTATTTTCCCCAGCTCGATACGCGGCGCGAGATCACCACCTACACCCGCACCGAGCTCCTCCGCAAAGCCCGGTTCCTCTACGCCAATCACGGCATCGCCAAGCGCGTCGTCAACGGCCTCGCCCGCATGGTCGCCGGCACCGGTCTGGCTCCGCAGGCCGCCACCAAAGACATCCCGTGGAACGCGCTCGCCGAAAAAGAATTCGCCCGCCGCGCCGAGTCGCCCTTCGTTTTCGACGTCGGCGGCCGTTACGATTTTTATAAATCGCAGCAGGCCCTCATGCGCTTCCGCTTCCGCGATGGCGACTGCTCCGCCATCCTCACCGAAAGCGCCTCCGGCCTCGGTCGCCTCGCCTTCTACGAAGGCCACCAGATCGGCAGCGCGCAGTTCCTGCCCCCCGGCTTCGCGCCCAACGAGTGGCACGACGGCGTCCGCACCGATGCCAACGGCGCCGCCACCCATTATCGCTACTTAGATTACAGCCAGACCTTCCCCCTCGGCTACCCCACGAGCTTCACCGATGTCGCCGCGCAAAACGTCATCTTCTTCGCGGACTACGAGCGCGCCGGCCAGTCCCGCAGCCTCACCATCTTCGCCCACGCGATCAACAACCTCCTCGATACCGCCGAGATCACCGCCTACATCAAGCAGGGCGTAAAACTTTCCAACCAGTATGGCTACTGGATCGAGCGCGCCGCTACCAACGCCGGCACGCCGTCCTTTACCGGCGCGGGCAACACGCAGCAAATCGCCGTCAGCGATAGCGAAAACCTCACCGTCGAGCGCGTCTACGGCGGTGGCCAGATCCCCGATCTCAAGCCCGGCGAGCAGCTCAAGTTCAACACCGCCGCGCATCCGCACCCCAACCAGCTCACGCTGCTCGAATTCCTGATCCGCGACATCGCGTGGGGCGTCGGCGTCTCCCCCGAACTCCTCTGGAATATCACCGCCCTCGGCGGTGCCAACACCCGCTTCGTGCTGGCCGATGCGCAGGGCTGGATCGAAGAGCAGCAGGCCGATCTCGTCCGCCTCTACTGCCAGCGCGTCTGGGTTTATTTCATCGCCAAAAGCATGAAGGCCGGCCGCCTCCCGCCGTGCCAAGATCCCGAGTGGTGGCAATGCAATTGGATCACCCCGCCGCGCCTCACCGTGGACTTCGGCCGCGACGGCAAGCTCCAGCTCGAGCAGCTCAAGATGGGCGTGATCACCTACAGCCGCCTCCTCGGCTGGCAGGGCCAGGACTTCGAGACCCACACGAATCAATGGTTGAACGAATTAAAATTCGTGAAAGCGGGGATGGATTCCCGCGGGCTCACTTGGGCCGATCTCCAATCCTGGCGCAACGTAAACGCCATGCCCAGCGCCCTCGCCGATGCCGCCACCACCGAGGCCAGTTCTCCCGGCGAAGACGGCCTCCCCAACGATCCGGCGCAGGCCAACGAGGCCCTGTCCGCCCTCCTGAAAAAATCCGGCGGGGCCGAGAAATTCCTCGCGCACCTCCGCGCCCAACCCGAAGCCGCCTGAGTATCCGGCGGCCAATACTCCGCGCCGGCCGTTCGCTCAACTCTCCGCTCTCAACTCTCAACCGCGGGTGCCTCCCGCCCACCTCTCATGTCTCCCGCGCCCCTCGCCGTCCACCTCGCCCGCCTCAGTCGCCAGCCCATGCTGATCCGCGGCGATCTCTTCTCCGCCTTCGGTGCGCTCGCGCTGGCCCCGCTCCCGCTCGCCCGCGCCCCGCGCCTCCCCGCGCCCCGCGCCGATGATGGCGGCGACGACGATTGCGACCAGCCCTCCGCTTCGCCCGACACCGATCCCATGCCGTGGGATGCCCGCGAGCGCATCACCCTCTATCCCGGCGGTGTCGCCGTCATCCCCGTCACCGGCCTGCTCGCCCGCGGCTTCGATAAAATCACCGCGTGGTGCTACGATATCGGCCGGCTCGAAGCCATCGAGGCCGCCATCGCCCTCGTCACCGCCCGGGCCGATGTCGCCACCGTCATTTTCGATTTCAACACCCCCGGCGGCTACACCACCGGCATCGAGGAGATGGCCACGCTCATCGACCGCCTCGGCCAGAGCAAGGTCACCGTCGCCTTCACTTCCACGATGTGCTGCTCCGCCGGATACTGGCTCGCCAGCCAGTGCGCCACGATCATCGCCACCCGCAGCAGCACCGTCGGCAGCATCGGCACCTACGCCGCCTACTACGATTACTCCGGCTATCTCGCGCAAGCCGGCGTCGAGCTGAAACTTTTCCGCGCCGGCGAGATGAAAGGCCTCGGCGTTTTCGGCCACGCCCTCACACCCGAGGAAAGCGCGTTTGTGCAAAGCGGGATCGACGAGCTCAACGCCCGCTTCCTCGCCGCCGTGCGCGGCACCCGCGGTGCCGTCGCGGATGCCACGCTGCAAGGCCAGTGGTTCAGCGGCGCCGCCGCCGTCGCCCTCGGCCTCGTCGATGCCAATGCCCTCACCTTCGCCGAAGTCCTCGCCGCCCTCACGCCCCCGCAGCCCACCACGCTGTCCCCCTGATTCCCTGAGTTCCCGATTCGCCCGCGCGTTTTGACACCTCGCCACTCGCAACCATGAGTCCTCTCGCTGCCGCCTCCGCCGAGCCCGTTCCCGCCGCCCCCGCCCCTGCGGGGCCA
>JACMRG010000142.1 GCA_014376585.1 Opitutaceae bacterium
ACCCCCCCCCCCGCCGCGATAATTTTCCCGCCCTTTTTCAGAAACCCCCCCGCCCGCCCCAACGCCGCCGGCGTGAGCCCCGCCGACTCCGGCAGCACTACGAGATCGAAACCCTCCCACGCCGCCTGCTCGTCGAGCACCAGAAACGGCAGATGCGCCTCAAGCAGCATCCGCCCCGCGCCTTCGTCCGCCTTGCTAATCGTGTCAGTCCACCGCGCCGCCGTCTGATTGCTCTCGGAGCTCACGAGCGCGATCCGCGCCACCGGCCGCGCGCCCTCGCACCAAGCCTCCTTCGCCGCCACTTCCGCATACGCCGCCCCGATGAGCCGGTAAGTATCCGCGTTCATGGAGCCGTCCGGATGGAGCTGGTCGCCGATGCTACACTTCGCGCCGTAGGCTAGCGTCGCCGCGCATTCGTAGCGCAACGCCGCCGGCCGCTTAAACCCGCCAAACTCGCCCCACGTCGTGTGAAACTTCCCCGTCATCCCGAGAAAATCCCGCGGCTGCGTCGCCGCGTAGCGCGCCGACATCGCGAAATGGTCGTAGCCCCACCCGCCCGTCGGCAGCGATTCGAGTTCGAAGTGCGAGTTGAACCCATTGAACTTCCGCGCCCCCACCGGGACATGCCCGCCGTTGTGGAACACCGGCGTGTCCTTGCGCACGCTGCTCACCGCCGCATTCGCGCGTTTGTAATAGTTCAACAGCACCCGCTGCGCATGCGTCTCCACGTCCGCCGGCAACTCCGCGTTCAACCCGAGCCGCTTCATCTCGCGCAGCGCCGGTTCCGCGTAGTCCGGCCGCGCCGCCACAATGTCCAAAAATATCCCGTCGTTATCCGGCCAGCGTCGCACGACCTCCTCGATCTGCGCACACAGCACGTCGAGATACGGCGAACCGAACCGCAGCAGCTTGAACCAGCCCACTTGCAGCGGATCGTAGCTCACGCCGTTGCGCTGCTTGATGACCCACTCGGGATGCTCCAACGCCAGCCGTTCATCCACCCCCGCGCTGAGATAAACCGGACACCGCACGCCGACCTCCCGACACGCCTCGATCTGCCGCGCGAGCAGATCCGTGCGTAGGCCCGGATGCCGCCGCCCCGTCTTCGTCGGATGATAACTCCACCCGTGATGACATTTTGAAAACAGCGTGATCGAGTCCACGTGCCCCACCTTCAGCGCCGCTTGGAAATCCTTTTTAGAAAACTTCGCCCCCACGTCCGGGATCGCGCCGCTGGTATGGAAATCGAGATGAACCTGGGCGAAGACGAAGAGGAGGCATGGCAGGAAAAAAAGTCCTCACAACAAGCCCGCCCCCGTGACCTCGACCGCCTCCGTCGCCGCCGCAATTTACAGCCGGTGGCCGGCGGCGTCGCTCCGAAACTACTTCGCCACTGCCGCCCGCCAGTTGCCGACAACCTCGGAAGTCATCAGTGC
Organism: Opitutaceae bacterium; assembly: GCA_014376585.1. Taxonomy (GTDB): domain Bacteria; phylum Verrucomicrobiota; class Verrucomicrobiia; order Opitutales; family Opitutaceae; genus Tous-C4FEB. The sequence continues at coordinate 1,437 of JACMRG010000142.1, forward strand.
CCGATCGTAAAGGCGGAAACCCTTGATCTCGCCCTGGCACCGCGACGCCACCCGCAGCTTATCCGCTGCCGCGACCGTCCGCAGATCACGTGGAAACCGGGCCCAGCCAAACTGGCGCCGGTCGCCGCCGTCGTTGAGTTTACCATCTACCACAAAGGAGATGATCTTCGGCCCGCCATCCACCACGATACCGAAGTGATGCCACCGACCAGGCGCGAGCTGGCCCGCATCGCAATCCCAGGAAACTTCGGCGAGGCCAAAATCCCGCACGCCCCGTGCGTAGTCGCTCGTCGATGAAGGGCCAAACGCGCCGCGCAACGAGAGCTGCACCGTGCCACGATCCGTCGTCGTGACAGCGAAGCCGTTACCATTGCCATCGCGCGCATCCACGAGTGTCTGGCCACCTTCCGTCGATTCAAATTTCACCGCGAATTCCAATGTGAAACCTCCACCCTCGGTCGTCTCGCTGCCGGCGAGATCGGGCAGTCGAGCCAAGGCAACAGTGTGTTCTTTCGCGACGGAGTCCGAGCCGAGATCAACAACCAGTCCACGGCTCGCGACGGTTTTGGCAGTGGGTTGATTCCACAGTGTTTCCAGAAAATCGGCGGGCACTTCGTGGACGCGCGCGATCGTCTTTTGCGTTTCCGTGAAAAAGTAGCGCCCGCCATCCTGCACGAAATCGGGATAGCTTATGCGCACCGAGGGCTCGTCGTCATACAGCAGAATCTCGGGCTCCGACCACGCGATTGCCTTTCCGACGGGCGTATCCACTTCATGGCCGGCGGCGAGCCACGCCGGGTTGCGTTGGTTCCCAAAGGTGAAGCCGCCGTGATTATGATACCAGTAAAGGTAACGCCCACCGCCGGCGTTCCACACGAAATTCGCCGCGCGCGTATGCTTCACCTTTCGCGCTCCCGGTCCGTAAGTCATATCCGCCGGCGGGGTCCACGTCCTGCCGCCGTCGCGTGAGTAGGCGTGCGCCGGAAAGTCCGTCGCCGTGCGGTAGGTGGTAAAAAGGCTGCCGTCCGACAGCGCGACGATGCTTTGCTCCTCGGCGATATCGCCGACCGGCGCGCGTAATCCGATGTCGCCGTCGGGTAGCGTCTCCCACCGGATCTTCGCGGGGTCGCGCTCGGTCAGGATGTTATCGCTGCGCAGGAAATTTCCTTCAGATTTAGTCATGAAGGTAGGCCCAAAATTTCCCACCTTGTGCAGCGTGACATAGGCTGCGCCGGCGTGAATCAAGGGTCGCCCAACATGCCAGAAAAAGCGCACCTTGCCGCCATAAATGTTGGCCCGGTCCACCGCCGTTTCCCGGATGGGAATCTCCTGCCGCTGCGCCGACCATGTCTTGCCGTGATCGTCGCTATACTTGAAGACGAATTGCCCGAGCGTATCGACCCGCTTCTCCATGACGCCGTCGGTGCGCTTCACGGCCCGCAGATTGTCTCCGTTGTAATTGTAGAAAGCGTAAAGTCGCCCGGCGGGCGTTTTCAGCAGGGTCACGTAGGATGACTCCGGCGGTCCCGACGGCTCGATCGCGATGAGGGGCGACCACGTGCGGCCAAAGTCTGAGCTGCGGGTCGCGACGACATGCTGGCTGGTCGCGCCCTCATGCCCGCCCGCCGTGGTGATGACGCAGACCCAGGCCCCGTCGTCCGCCTTCACGATGTAGGGCTGGTCGGCGTAGTCCTCGTCAGGAATCGTCCGGCCGCTGGCGATGTTACGCCAATTTTGAGGAATGTCGGAGTTTGGAATCGGGGGCGCAGCGGCACCGGCGACCGGAACGAAGCCGGTAAGGGGAGCGGTTAGAACAAACGCGGCCGTGATCAACGTTAGCCGGGAGGGGCTGGGTTTCATGGGTGGAATTATGGAGTGCGGGGAACGGGGGAAAGCGAGGTCTCGATTGAGGCGGGGGCCGGAGGTTCGACGACAATGCATTCGGCGCGCGGCCGCCCGCCGCGGAGCACGCGGAGGACGCTATCCACGCATTGCTCCTGCGCCGTGCGCCGCCCTTCGCGTGTCCCTCCACCGAGATGCGGCGTGGGCACAACATTTTCCATGGGGCGCAGCGCTTCGGG
>JACMRG010000143.1 GCA_014376585.1 Opitutaceae bacterium
CCCGCACCCGCGCCGCCGCCTCCGAAAAAAATCCCCGCCCTCGGCCTCTCCCTCACCGACACCGACCGCGCCGAACTCACCGCCGGCGCCGCCGCCCTCCGCACTGAAATCGACACCCTCGCCCGCGACCTCGCCTCCTCCGACCGCGCCGATGCGCGCCTCCTCGCCCTCCTCCCCGACGTCGAAATCTTCCACAAAGCCGTCGCCTGGTCCCTCGCCGACGACACGTTCTATTCCGCCAAAGAGATCGCTTTCGCGCGTCATCTGCTCGCCACGGGCCGCGAGCGCGCCGCCCAACTCCGCGCCAAAAAATCCCCGTGGCTCGAAGCCCGCGGCCTGATCCTCCGCGGCCACCGCTCGAAGCTCGACGGCTCCGTCCAACCCTACGGCCTCGTTGTCCCCGCCGACCTCGATCTCACCAAACCCACGCCCGCGCTGGTCTGGCTCCTCGGCCGCGGCGAGAAACGCACCGAACTCGCCTTCCTCGCCGAGCGCGAAACCACGCCGCCCCAACTCCTCCCCCGCGCCACCCTCGCCATCGTCCCCTACGGCCGCTTCTGCAACGCCACCAAGTTCGCCGGCGAGATCGACGTTCTTGAAGCGCTCGCCGCCGTCCGCGCTCACTATTCCATCGACCCGCTCCGCATCGCCGTCGCCGGTTTCTCCATGGGCGGCGGCAGCACGTGGCACCTCGCCGCGCACTTCCCCGGCCTCTGGTGCGCCGCCTCGCCCGGTGCCGGCTTCGCCGAAACGCCCATCTTCACCAAAGCCGCTGCGCCCGGCAAAGAAGTCCGCCCAATTTGGGAGCAACTCCTCTGGCGCCACTACGAGGCCACCGGCCTCGCTCAAAATTTCTTCAACGTCCCCACCCTTGCCTACGCCGGCGAGATCGACGGCCAGAAAGAAGCCTCCGATCTCATGGAAGCCGCGCTGGCCAACTCGGGTCTGAAGCTCGAGCGCTTCACCGGTCCCCAGACCGCGCACAAATATCACGACGCCACCAAGGCCGAGATCACCGCCCGCCTCGAAACCCTCATCGCCACCGGCCGCCCCGCCCTCCCCCGCGAAATCCGTTTCTCCACCTACACCCTCCGCTACCCCGAGTCCGCATGGCTGCGCATCCTCGGTCTTGAAAAACACTGGGAGCGCGCCGACGTCCACGCGACCCTCGCCCCCGACGACACCCTCACCGTCACCACCAGAAACGTCACCGCCCTCGCCTTCTCCGACCTAAAACCCACCGCCATCATCCTCGACGGCCAACGCGTCTCTTCGCCCTCCGCCCCGCTCACCTTCACCCGCCACGCCGGCCGATGGTCCGCCTCTGCTCCTTCAACCTTCACCCTTCAACCTTCCACTACCGCCGCTTCCGCGGCCCCCCGCGCGCCGCAGAAGCTCCCCGGCCTCACCGGCCCCATCGACGACGCCTTCATGAGCGCCTTCGTCTTCGTCCGCCCCACCGGAAAACCCTTCAAACCCGAACTCGGCATCTGGGTCGAAAGTGAGCTCACCGCCGCCCGTCACCTTTGGCGCGATGTCTATCGCGGCGACGCCCCCGTGATCGCCGACACCGCCCTCACCGACGCCGACATCGCCGACAAAAATCTCATCCTGTGGGGCGACCCGTCCTCCAACCGCGTCCTCGCGCGCCTCCTCGCCACCGGAAAACTCCCGCTCACGTGGGACGAAAAATCCCTCACCTTCCGCGGCGAAAACTATTCCTCCGCCACTCACGCCCCGATCCTGATTTTCCCCAACCCGCTCAACCCCGCCCGCTATGTCGTCCTCAACAGCGGCCTCGATTTCCGCGCCGACGGCTACGGCAACAACGCCCTGCAAACGCCGAAGCTCCCCGACTGGGCCATCGTCGATCTCCGCACCGCCCCGGGCCCCCGCTGGCCCGGTAAAATCGTCACCGCCGGCTTCTTCGACGAGTCTTGGAAATAACCTCCAGTCCGCGCCGCACTATTCCAAGGTAGCGCCGGCACCTCCGAGGTTGCGCCGGGACCTCCGGGCCCGGCGTCTCAATCCCGTCCACCTCACCCCCCGCCGCCGCACTCCGGTCACCTCCCTGACAAACGGCTTGATCCCCGCCGCGCGCCGCGCCTCTTTCCCGCCAGCTTCGCCCGCGCATGCGCCATAAACTCTCCCTCATCCTCACCCTGTGTGCGTGGCTTCTCGCCACCGGCAGCCACTGGGATTTGGTGCAGACGTTCGCCTGGGGCCGCATGGTCGCCACCTACTCGCAGTCGATGTCGCTCACGAAAGCCGTGCAAAAAACCTTCAGCGTCGAAGGCATGTGCGGGCCCTGCGAAACCGTTTTCACCGCGAAGCAGAAACAATCGCCCGACACCGACGCCGTCGGCGCCGCCGGTAAATCCCTCGGCAAGATCCTCCTTGTCTTCGCCCCCGAGGCCACCGCCCCGCTGCTCCTCGGCCCCGTTATTTTTTCTGGGTCGCCCAGCGACCAGACCGCCCCGTCCCCCACCCGCGCCGCGCCGCCCGTGCCGCCGCCGCGAGCCCTGGCCTGAGTTCCCCTGCGTAGCGCCGGCATCCTGCCGGCCTCCGTCCCGTCGTCGTGGCCGCGGCATTCTGCCGCAGTTCCGCTCCGGTCCCCCCTTGGGGCAACCGCCGCGCCCTTCGCGCCCGCGGCCTCCGAACTCCGTCAACCTCCCCGCCATGCTCCCCGTCTCCATTCTCACTTTCTCCGCCTACGTCCGCTTCCCGCTCTGCTCCCTCTTCCTCGCCTCCATGCTCGCCGCGCAGACGACTCCGCCGGCCATATCCGGCAGCCCTATCACCACCCTCGACCGCATCCACGTCAACGCCGCCCGCATCAACCAATCCCCGCTCACCGCCCTCACGCTCCCCGTCACCGCCAGCGTCACCGCCCAACGCATCGAGGAGACCGTCAACCTCGTCGATACCGAGGACGCCGTGAAATACCTCCCCAGCGTCTTCCTCCGCAAACGCAACTACGGCGACACCCAGGCCGTCATGGCCACCCGCGTCTGGGGCGTCAGCTCCAGCGCCCGCAGCCTCATCTTCGCCGACGGTGTTCCCCTCTCCGCGCTCATCGCCAACAATAACAACATCGGCGCCCCGCGCTGGGGCCTCGTCGCCCCCGCCGAGCTCGCGCGCATCGACCTGATGCAGGGCCCCTTCTCCGCCGCCTACGCCGGCAACTCCATGGGCGCCGTCACGGAAATCACCACCCGCCTCTCCGAGAAATTCGAGGCCTCCCTCGCCCAGACCCTCGCCCTCCAGACCTTCAACCTCTACGGCACCGACGCCACCTACCGCACCCTCCAGACCGCCCTCACCGTCGGCGACCGCCTCGGCCAACTCTCCTTTTGGGTCAGCGCCAATTACCAAGACAGCCACAGCCAGCCCCTCGGCTACGCCACCGGCACCACCTTCCCCGCCGGCACCACCGGTGGCTACGCCGCGCGCAACAAACTCGGCGCCCCCGCCAACATCCTCGGCGCCTCCGGTCTGCTCCACGCCCGCATGACCAACGCCAAACTCAAGGTCGCCTACGAACTCACGCCCATCCTTCGCGCCGCCTACACCATCGGCTATTGGAAAAACGACGCTGACTCATCCGTGGACACCTACCTCCGCGACGCGCCGGCCAGTCTACCTTCGCCGGCCAAGCCGCTTTCGCCACCGGCTACAACCGCCACCTCCAAGAGC
>JACMRG010000144.1 GCA_014376585.1 Opitutaceae bacterium
GGGTGAAGGCGGCGAGGGCGGCGTGGAATTTGGCGAGGAAGTGGTCGTAGAGTTTATCGACGATAATGAAGCGTTTCGCGGCGACGCAGCACTGGCCCATGTTGTTCATTTTGGCCCAGACGGCCCACTTGACGGTTTTGTCGAGGTCGGCGTCGGCGAGGACGATGAAGGCGTCGTTGCCGCCGAGTTCCATGGTGGTTTTTTTGACGTTCTGGCCGGCGCGGGCGGCGACACCACGGGCGGCTTCCATGCCGCCGGTCAAGGCCACACCCTGCACGCGTGGATCGTCGATGACGGCGTTCACCTGGTCGTGGGAGGCGAAGAGGTTGGTGTAGGCGCCGACGGGTGCGCCGGCCTCGCGCCAGAGCCGCTCGAAGGCGAGGGCGCATTGCGGAACGCAGCCCGCGTGTTTCACGAGCACGACGTTGCCGGCCATCAGATTGGGGGCGGCGAAGCGGGCGAGTTGGTAGTAGGGGAAATTCCAAGGTTGGACGCCGAAGAGGACGCCAAGGGGACCGTTCTCGATCACGGCCTGACCGGACTTCGGTTGGAGTTTTTGCGGAGCGAGGAAACGCGCGGCATTCTTGGCGTAATAGGCGATGATGTCGGCGCTGACCGCGACTTCGCCGCGGGCTTCGTCGATGCGTTTGCCCATCTCGAGTGTCATCGGGCGGGCGAACTCATCGGTGCGCCCGCGCAAAATCGCGGCGGCTTTGTTAGCGACGGAGGCGCGGTGGGCGAACGACGTGTGGCGCCAGTCGGCATAGCAGGCGGCGGCGGTGCGGAGGGATTTTTCGAGCTGGGGAGCGGTTAGTTCCTTGAAGGTTTTCAGGACTTTGCCGGTGGCGGGATTGATACTTTGGTAGGGCATTTTGGTTTTTTTGAATTTCGCTGGCGATGCGGGGCCAAGGGTCAGGACAACTTCACGACCATCTTCCCCATGTTTTTTCCGGAGAAGAGCCCGAGAAACGCCTCTACGGCATGGTCGATTCCGGCCACCACGGTTTCTTTGTTCTTGAGTTTTCCTGCGCGGAAATACCCGCCGACTTCTTTGTCGAATTCGTTTTGTCGCGCGAGCCAATCGCCCACGATCAGGCCCTTCATCGTGAGCCGTTTGGTCGTGACGTTGAAGAGATTGGCGGGGCCGGGCGCGGGCTTTTCGTTGTTGTAGGAGGAGATGCCGCCGCAGGCGATGATGCGACCGTGCGCGCGCAGCGCGGTGAGCGCGGCTTCGAGGGATTCGCCGCCGACGTTGTCGAAGTAAACATCGATCCCGTCGGGAGCGGCGCGGTTCAGTTGTTCGAGCGTCGGACCAGTCTTGTAGTTGAACGCGGCGTCGAATCCGCAGTCGTCCAGCAGACTTTTCACCTTGGTTTCGGAACCGGCAGAGCCGATCACGCGGCAGCCGCGCAGTTTCGCGAGTTGGCCGGCTACATTGCCGACGGCACCGGCAGCGCCCGAAATGAAGACGACGTCGCCCGCCTTGACTTCGACGAGGGTCAAACCCGCCCAGGCCGTCATGCCGGGCATGCCCAGCGTGCCGAGGTAAACGGAAAGTGGCTGCACCGCCTTGTCCACCGCGCGCAGTTCTTTCGGCGCCGCGACGAAGGCTTCCCGCCAGCCGTAGCGCGACGTGACGACATCGCCGCGCTTGAACTCATTCGCGCGTGATTCGACGACCTCACCGACGGCACCGCCGTCGAGTGCCTTGCCCAGTTCAAAGGGCGGCACATACGACTTCCCCTCGTTCATCCGCCCGCGCATGTAAGGATCGACGGACATGAACAGATTTCGCACGAGCACCTGCTGAGCTTGCAGCGGAGGCAGAGTGGATTCGGCCAAGGTAAAATTGGCGGCGGTGGGAATGCCCTTGGGGCGCGAGGCGAGGCGGATTTCGCGGGTGGTGGTGGGAGCGATCATGAGGATGATTTTCGGAGCGGGGGGATCAGGTGCGGGAGTCGGTGAGCGGCGACGATTGGCCCCAGGTGCCGGAGAAACCCCCGCATGACGGGTGAAGACCGCGCGGCGGTCGGTTTTACCGAGGGACGGAAGTGGGCCGGGAGTGGGTGGGAAGGAAGAAGTGGATTCAATTTCTTCAGGGCTGGCATCGCGCCCGGACCGAACCGCATTTTTTCAGCCGCCCGGCGTTTTTGAGTGGCGGGGCAGCTCGATTTTTCACCGGTAGGCACGCCATGCGTCGAACGATAGGAAATTCCGACGCGGCGGAAAATGGGGTGTTGAACGTAGGTCGAAGGACCGGGAAAGGCGCGGACCGGGCGAGCGGGCCGCGGCAAGTCGGCGGATTGCCGGTGTGGGCCACGTGGCGAGGGAACCATCGTCACTTCCAGGGTTCGATTTCGCGCAGACCAAACCTGCCATGAAAAATGAAAAACTCACCGTTCGTCTCCCGTTCCCGTTTTTCCCCACCAACACTCGGCCGATTGCTCGGCGCGGTTTTGTCCGCGCTTGGCACGGTGACGCTGGGCCAGGGGGCGCAAGCAGGAGCGCGACCGCATGAGGGACATGCGATGGCCGGCGGGGCGGACGCGACGACGCCAAGTATGGCCGGGATGCCGGGGATGGTCATGCCGTCGGTTTTTGCCGGGATACCGGCGGGCCGAGAAAGCTCCGGCACGGCCTGGCAGCCGGACGCCACGCCGATGTTTGGGCACCACCTGATGCTCGGTGACGATTGGATGTTGATGACGCACTACAACGTCTTCGCCGCCTACGACGAACAGTCCGGGCGGCGCGGAGACTCGCAGCTCCACTCGGTAAATTGGGCGATGCTCATGGCGGAGCGTCAGGACGCGGAGAATAAGCTCACGCTGCGCGGGATGTTCAGTCTCGAACCGTGGACGACGACGAAGCGGGGCTATCCGCTGCTGTTTCAAACGGGCGAGGCGTATCGCGGGCGCCCGCTGATCGACCGGCAGCATCCGCACGATTTTTTCATGGAGTTATCCGGCACCTACCGGCGGGCGTTGGCGGCGGATGCGACGGCGTTCCTCTACGTGGCGCCGTCCGGCGAGCCTGCGCTGGGGCCGACGGCATTCCCGCACCGGGCTTCAGCGATGGTGAATCCGATGGCGCCGATCTCGCACCACTGGCTCGATTCGTCGCACATCTCATTTGGCGTGGTGACGCTCGGCGGGAGCACGGGGCGGTGGCAGATCGAGGGCTCGGCGTTCAACGGGCGCGAGCCGGACGAGGATCGCTGGGACATCGAGCGCCCGACGCTCGACTCTTATGCGGGGCGGCTGAGTTTTAACGCCGGGGCGAATTGGAGCCTGCAAGTTTCCCGGGGATACATGGCGAGTCCGGAGGAACTGCACCCCGGTGAATCGCAGCATCGGACCACCGTCTCGGCCCAGCATCGGCGGGGATTTGCGGGCGGCGGGCAGCTCGCGACGACGTTCGCGTGGGGCGTGAATCGCGCGGGTGGGAATGGCACGGAAGCCTATCTGATCGAGTCGGCGTGGGAGACCGGAGAGAAGCTGACGATTTTCGGCCGGGGGGAACGGGTGCAAAAAACAGGGGAGGAACTCGGCTTGAATCCCCGGGCGGAAAAATTTGCGATCCGGCAACTGAGCGTCGGCGGCAGTTACGAGCTGACGCCGCAGGGGCCGGTGGCGGTCGCGCTGGGCGGAGCGGTCAGCTACAGTTTCAAACCCGGGCAGCTCGACGCGGCATATGGGAAAAGGCCGGTCGGGGCGTGGGTGTTCGTGCGGATCAGTCCGGGGAAGAAAATGTGATCCGGAACACGAGAGTGAGCGCGTGATGAGCGCCGCTACGCGGGCTGGTGCGGCGGCGGTCCGACGGGGCTGACCGCCGGTTCGGTCAGAAAAACGGGGTCACGGCTGGAATTCTGACAGAAGGCCGGAGCGCCCCTCCCGGGCTGCCGCTTCGTCGAAGTTGTCCGTGAAATCCAGAAATATTTCGGCGAGTAATTCAATAACCACCATCAACCCAAAGATTCCCATGCTCATCAGCAAAACAATGACCAACGCCATCAACGAACAGATCGGCAATGAATTTGGCGCCTCAATGCAATATGTCGCCATTGCCTCCCGTTTCGACGCGGATGCCTTGTCGGTTCTGGCCCGCCACTTTTACCGTCAGGCCGAGGAGGAGCGCGACCATGCCATGCGCTTTGTGCAATACCTCGTGGACGCCGGTGGAGAGGTCGGCATCCCGGCCATTCCCGCGCCCAATTCGAAATTCAAAAACGTCGAAGCGGCCATCAAGCTGTCGCTTGACCAGGAGATGGCGGTCACCCGACAAATAAACGCCTTGGTGGAACTGGCCATCAAAGAATCCGATCACATCACCCGCAACATGCTGGAGTGGTTCCTCAAGGAACAACTCGAAGAAGTCTCCAGCATGGATAACCTGCTCAAGGTCGTGCAGCGGGCGGGCGAGAGCAACCTGATCCACGTCGAGGATTACCTTGGCCGCCGCCACGAAAAGGGCGGCCTCGTCGCTGTGGGCGCCAGGGCGAATTTGCCCGCGTAGAGGCTCAGGTCCAACCGGACAGCGTCCAAAAAAGCGAATTCCTATCCATCACCTGAAGTCAATAGATTCAACGGTGGGTCGGAGTAACCCGAGGTCTGCCGATTAACTGAATTGGTTTATATGCCTATCATTACCTGCATCGAAGACCTGCGCCAGCTACACAAGAAGAACACCCCCAAGGCGTTTTACGACTATGTGGACTCGGGCAGCTACACCGAAGGCACCTACCGCGCCAACAGCACCGACTTGGCGGCACTTAAATTACGTCAACGTGTCGGCGTTAATATGGAAAACCGCAGCACCGAATCGGTCATGCTCGGGCAGAAGGTGAAGATGCCGGTGGCGCTGGCGCCGGTGGGTCTGACGGGCATGCAATGGGCCGATGGCGAGATCCTCGCCGCGCGCGCGGCGGAAAAATTCGGCGTGCCGTTCACGCTCCCGACCATGAGCATCTGCTCGATCGAAGATGTGGCGGCTGCGACCACCCAGCCCTTCTGGTTCCAGCTTTATGTGATGCGCGACCGCGACTTTGTCAGACGACTGATCGCGCGCGCCAAGGCGGCCCAATGCTCGGCGCTGATGCTGACGCTTGACTTACAAATCATCGGCCAGCGCCACAAGGATCTAAAAAACGGCATGACGGTGCCGCTCAAGATCATGCTTTCCAACCTGCTCAACCTCGCCACCAAGCCGGCCTGGGGCCTGCGTATGCTGGGTGCCAAGCGCAAGGTGTTTGGCAACATCGCCGGGCACGTGAAGGGTGCGGACGGCCTCGTCGCGCTCTCGCAGTGGATCTCCACCCAGTTCGATCCCACGCTCAACTGGCACGATGTCGAGTGGATCAAAAAGGAATGGGGCGGCAAACTCATCTTGAAAGGTATTCTGGATGTCGAAGACGCGAAGATCGCCGCCGCCACCGGGGCGGATGCCATCGTGGTCAGCAACCACGGCGGTCGCCAGCTCGACGGCGCGCTGTCGTCCATCAAAGCGCTTCCGCCCATTGTCGAAGCGGTGGGCGACAAGATCGAAGTATGGATGGATGGCGGCATCCGCAGCGGCCAGGATTTGCTGAAAGCAATCGCCTTGGGCGCGAAAGGCACCTTGATCGGCCGGGCCTTTAACTTTGGCTTGGGTGCGATGGGCGAAGCCGGTGTCACCAAGGCACTCGACATCATACACAAGGAATTCGACACCAGCATGGCACTGTGCGGCGTCAAGAGCGTGGCTGAAATCGGGCGGCGCGTCGTTCTGTAGCCGGACTCAATATATTTTGAAAGATATTCGTGCCCATTTTATTTTCTGGCCCCTTAAGAATAAGTCTTACGGGGTCGAAGCCGCGCGGCGGCCAACCTGGTTCCGCAACCATTCAGCGCAGTTTAAGAATCCGCACATCGTCGTGCTGGGCGCGGGTTTCGATGGCCTGACGTTTTGCCAAACGTTCAATCGCTCCGCGGCGCGCGTCACGCTCGTCGATCGGCAGAATCACCACTTGTTCCAGCCGCTGCTCTATCAAGTCGCCGCCGCTGGTCTCTCCGCGCCGGAAATCGCGCAGCCGATTCGCTCCATCCTTTCCGGCCAGTCCAACGTCACCGTGCTGCTCGACCAGGTCACGGGCTTCGATCTGGCCGCGAAAACGGTGCGGCTCGAAAAGAATACGCTGACCTACGACTACCTCGTGCTCGCGCTCGGCGGTTGCACCAGCTACTTCGGCCACCCGGGGTGGGAGCAGTTCGCGCCCGGTTTGAAATCGCTCGACGACGCGCTGCGCATCCGCCGCGACATCCTGCTCGCGTTTGAAAAAGCGGAGAACGCCAGCGACCCGGTGGAGCATGACCGGCTGATGACCATCGTCGTGATCGGCGGCGGGCCGACCGGCGTGGAACTGGCTGGCGCGTTTGCCGAATTGACCCGGACAGTTTTGCAGAGGGACTTCAAGCGCATTGACCCTGCTCAAGCCCGCGTGGTGATGATTGAAGCCGCGCCGCGCGTGCTGACGCAATTCTCCCCGGAGCTTTCCGCCAGCGCCGAGCAACAACTCAAGAAATTGGGCGTCGAAGTCCGCCCCAGCACCAAGGTGAAAGCCATCAGCCAGGGCCGCGTGGATTTGGAAAACGGCGAAACCATTTTCGCCGAGAACATTGTCTGGGCGGCCGGGGTTTCGGCCTCGCCGCTGACGCAAAAGCTGGGAGTTGAACTGGACCGCGCCGGTCGCGTGAAAGTGAATCCCGACCTCAGCGTGCCTGGTCATCCTGAAGTCTTTGCCCTCGGTGACATGGCGCTGGTGCTGGGCGAAGACGGCAGGCCGGTGCCCGGCATTTCACCCGCCGCGATGCAAATGGCCAAACACGTCGCGCGGATAATTGAAGACGAACTGGCGGTGGGCGGGAAATCGCCGCGCCCGCCGTTCCGGTATCGGGACAAAGGTTCGATGGCGACGATTGGCCGCTCCGCCGCCGTGGCAAAGATGGGGCCGTTCGAGTTCTCCGGGTTTCCGGCGTGGCTCGCGTGGCTGGGCGTGCATCTGATCTTCCTCATCGGCTTCCGCAACAAACTGGCGGTGCTGTTGCAGTGGGCTTATTCCTACTTCACCTACAAGCGCGGGGCGCGGATTATTATCGGGCGCAAAGAAATCGAAGCCCAGCTCCAGTCGGCATTGGGGGAGGTCCAACGGCTGAGCGGCGTGCTGCAGATTTGTGTTTCCTGCAAAAAAATCCAGGATGCCAAAGGCCAGTGGCACGGCTTGGAGGAATATATCCACAGCCACAACCAGACCGATTACACCGTCAGTCTTTGTCCCGCTTGCACGGGAAAAGTTTTGGCCGACACCCCGCCTCAGCCCGGGGCTTTGAACCCGGTGGCCAGACGGGCTGGCGGTTCAACCCACGCGCTCTCACCGGATGGAAACCAAGAATTAACCCAACAACAGGAGCACCCCCCGCCATGGCTAAAAACGTAACGCAGAAGTTAATCGAAAGTCACCTGATCGAAGGCCGCATGCGGCCCGGCGAAGAAATCGGTTTGAAAATCGACCAAACCCTGACCCAGGACGCGACCGGCACCCTGGTCATGTTGGAATTTGAAGCCCTGGGGATTCCGCGCATCCGGACGGAGCTTTCCGCCCAGTATGTGGACCATAACCTCATCCAGGAGGATTTCAAAAACCCCGACGACCATCTGTTTTTGCGCAGCGCCTGCCAGAGGTTTGGCCTTTGGTATAGCCGGCCCGGTAACGGCGTGAGCCATCCCGTGCATATGGAGCGCTTCGGGGTGCCGGGGAAAACATTGTTGGGTTCGGACAGCCACACCTGTGCCGCCGGCTCGTTGGGTATGCTGGCCATCGGGGCGGGCGGCCTGGAGGTGGCGATGGCGATGGCGGGGGAGCCATTTTACGTCAAAATGCCGAAAATATGGGGCGTCAAGCTGGTCGGGAAACTGCCCGACTGGGTGAGCGCCAAGGATGTGATTTTGGAAATGTTGCGCCGGCACGATGTGGACGGCGGGATCGGCAAGATCATCGAGTATTACGGTCCCGGGTTGAGTGCCCTGACTGCCATGGACCGGCATGTGATCGCCAATATGGGGGCCGAACTGGGCGCCACCGCGACGGTTTTTCCATCGGACGAGGCGGTCAAGTTGTTCCTGAAAAGTCAGGGGCGGGACGATGCCTGGCGGGAAATCGTCGCCGACGAAAATGCGGCCTACGACGAATACGAAGAAATCAACCTGGCGGAGCTGGAGCCGCTGATCGCGCTGCCCAGCAGTCCGGGCAAGGTGGTGCCGGTGCGCGAGGTGGCCGGCCGGGAAATTTATCAGTGCTACATCGGATCATCGGCCAATCCGGGGCTCCGAGACTTTGCCATCGCCGCCCTCATCGTGGACGGCCAACCGGTGCACGACCGTGTTTCCTTCGACGTCAACCCGACCTCCCGGCAGATTTTGGAGAACATGATCGAATTGGGTATTCTCGGGAAACTCATCCGCGCCGGAGCGCGGCTGCACCAGGCGGGTTGCGGTGGCTGTATCGGCATGGGCCAGGCGCCGGCCAGTGGGCGCATCAGCCTGCGCACCGTTCCCCGGAATTTTCCCGGCCGCTCGGGCACCAAGGAAGATCAGGTTTATCTGTGCAGTCCGGAAACCGCCGCCGCCTCGGCCTTGACCGGCGTGATCACCGATCCGCGCACGCTAAGCATGGCCTATCCCCGCTTTCAGGAGCCGGAGACCAACCGCCTCAATACCGGGATGCTGGTTCCTCCCGCATCGGAAGGTGGGCTATATGCATTGGAGAAAGGCCCCAATATCAAACCGCTACCGACCTTGGCGCCACTGCCTGAGCAACTCGAAGGGCCGGTTTTACTGAAAATGGCGGACGATATTTCCACGGATGGAATCATGCCGGCCGGGGCCAAGGCACTGCCTTTCCGGAGCAATATTCCGGAACTCAGCAAATTTACTTTCAGCCCGATCGACGAGACCTACTACGCCCGAGCCATGGCTTGTCAGCAGCAGGGCTCGTTCGTCGTGGGCGGCGCCAATTACGGGCAGGGTTCGAGTCGTGAGCACGCCGCCCTGGGGCCCCGCTATCTGGGCCTTAAGGCGGTGATTGCAAAAAGTTTTGCCCGGATACACCTGCAAAATTTGAGCAACTTCGGCATCCTGCCCCTGACCTTTATCAATCCCGATGATTGGGAAAAGATCGCCCAGGGCGATGTGCTTTCCATCCGGGATGCGCGCAATACCATCCGCCAAGGAAATCGGGTGACGGTGATCAATCTGACCAAAAACGAGACCTATGAGACCGAGCACCCGATGACGCCGCGCCAGGTCGAAATGGTGCTGGCGGGCAGCCTGATCAATCTGGTTCGGCAGAAAAGGGTTTGAGCCGATCACAATATGAACATTCGCACTGAAACCGACAGCTTGGGCGCCATCGAGGTGCCCGCCGACCGCTACTACGGCGCGCAGACCGCCCGTGCCCTCATCCATTTCGACATTGGTCGCGACGTGATGCCGCGCGAACTCATCCGCGCGCTCGGCCTACTCAAGCAGGCCGCCGCGTTTGTGAACCGCGACCTCGGCACGCTCTCCGAGGAGAAGTGCCGGCTCATCGCGCAGGCCGCCGACGAAGTCATTGCCGGAAAACTCGACGACCATTTCCCGCTCCGCATCTGGCAGTCGGGCAGCGGCACGCAGACGAACATGAACGCCAACGAAGTGATCTCCAATCGCGCCATCGAGATCGCCGCCGGCCAAATGGGCAGCAAAAAACCCGTCCATCCCAACGATGACGTGAACCTGTCGCAGTCGTCCAACGACACGTTCCCCACCGCCATGTCCATCGCGGCGGCGACGGAACTGGAGCAGACGCTCCTGCCGCAGGTCCAGCAGCTGCGCGACGCCCTCGCCGCCAAACGCGCCGAGTTCGCGGACATCGTGAAGATCGGCCGCACCCATTTGCAGGACGCCACGCCGCTCACGCTCGGGCAGGAATTCTCCGGCTACGTCGCGCTGCTGGACGCGGACCTGGACCGCCTGCGCTACGTGCTGCCCGGCCTGCGCGCGCTGGCCATCGGGGGCACCGCGGTCGGCACGGGCTTGAACGCGCACCCGGAATTCGCCGAACGCGCCGCGCAGAAAATCGCCGAGTTGACCCGCCAGCCGTTCACCTCGCACCCGAACAAGTTCGCCGCGCTGTCCGCGCACGACGAACTCGTGATGGGCAGCGGCGCGCTCAAGACGCTGGCCGTGTCGCTGATGAAGATCGCCAATGACATCCGCTGGCTTGGCTCCGGCCCGCGCTGCGGCCTGGGCGAGCTGACGCTGCCGGAGAACGAACCCGGTTCTTCCATCATGCCGGGCAAGGTGAACCCGACGCAGTGCGAGGCGCTGACGATGGTGTGCGTGCAGGTGATGGGCAACGACGCCGCCATCGGCTTCGCTGGCTCGCAGGGCAACTTCGAGTTGAACGCCTTCAAGCCGGTCATGATTTTCAACTTCCTCAATTCCGTGCGGCTGCTGGCCGACGCCAGCCGGTCGTTCGCCGTCCATTGCGTGGCAGGCCTCGAGGCGAACCGCGAGCGCATCGAGGCTTACGTGAAGAATTGCCTGATGCTGGTGACGGCGCTGAACCCGAAGATCGGCTACGACAACGCGGCGAA
>JACMRG010000145.1 GCA_014376585.1 Opitutaceae bacterium
CCCGATGGGACCGCCCGGGGGGGGCCGCCCGCCGATCAGTTGGAAACGGAATTCCGCCCCCCGCCCGCCGCCCCGGGGGCGCAGGGCGGGGGGCGCACCCCCCCCGGCGGTGGGCGGACATTTGACGTCGGACGTCTGACTCCGGACGGCGGGGGTCGGACGTCGGATGTCGGCCGTCAGTCGTCAGCGCTGCAGGCCGCAGCGCTCTCCTCCGGCACGGCGGCGCTGCACCTCGCGCTCAAGTTGGTCGGGCTCCAACGTGGCGAGGAAGTTTTCTGCTCCAGCCTGACGTTTTCCGCGAGTGCCAATCCGATCGTTTATGAAGGCGGCCTGCCTGTCTTCATCGACTGCGAGCGGGCGAGTTGGAATATGGACCCGGTGCGACTGGAGGAGGCGTTGGTGGATCGCGCGGCCAAGGGCCGGCTGCCGCGCGCGGTCATCGTGGTCCATCTCTACGGGCAGTGTGCCGATCTCGATGCGATTATGGCGCTCTGCAACCGCTATGGCGTGGATGTGATCGAGGATGCCGCGGAGGCGCTCGGAGCGACTTACTACGGACGACAGACGGCGGACGGCGGACGGCGGATGCCGGATGACGGAGGACGGGCGGCGGCGGTCGGAGGTCAGCCATCTGATGTCGGTCGTCAGTCGTCAGGAATTGCACCCGGCACCGTGGGTCGGCTCGGTATTTTTTCCTTTAACGGTAACAAGATTATTACGACGTCGGGTGGTGGCATGTTGGTCTCGCATGAGGAGGCCTTGATTAAGAAAGCCCGTTTCCTCGCGACGCAGGCGCGTGATCCCGCGTCGCATTACCAGCATTCTGAAATCGGCTACAATTACCGGATGAGCAATGTGCTCGCCGGTATTGGTCGCGGGCAACTGCAGGTGCTCGCCGACCGCGTCAATGCGCGCCGAGCGAACTGCGCCTATTATGAAAAGGCCTTCGCCGATTTGCCGGGCATCTCGTTTATGCCCGAGGCGCCGTGGAACCGCTGCACGCGCTGGCTTACGTGCATCTTGGTCGATCCGGCGATGTTTGGGGCCGACCGCGAGGCGATACGATTGGCGTTGGAGGCGGAAAATATTGAAGCTCGGCCGGTGTGGAAGCCGATGCATCTGCAGCCGATCTTCAAGGATTGTGCCGTCTTTGGTGGCGCGGTGTCCGAACGGCTGTTTGAGAACGGGCTGTGTTTGCCGTCAGGATCGAATCTGACAACGGATGACCTTGAACGAGTCGTTGAGGTAATGCGGAGGTGCGCCGGGCGTTAACGGCCGACGGCGGACAGCAGACAGCGGAGGACGAAGATAAAAATGAGTGAACGAATCAATAGTTTCCGAGATTTGCGGGTTCACCACGAGGCGTGTGCGCTTGATCTGGCTATATTCGGTGCAACGAAGTCGTTTCCGCGGGATGAAATGTTCTCCCTCACCGATCAAGTCCGCCGATCGTCACGATCCGTTGGGGCAAACATCTCTGAAACTTGGGCGAAGTGTCGGTATCCCGCCCATTTTGTCCGCAAGCTCACCGATGCCGATGGCGAGCTCCAGGAAACGCGTCACTGGATCGGCCGAGCACAGGCCTACGGCTACCTTGCCGCTGATGGGTTCGCGGACTTCGATGCTAAGTGTGCCCACGTTGGCCGAATGTTGGGAAAAATGATCCAGTCGCCGGAGGACTTTACGTGAGCGGTCTATCGCCCGCCGTCAGTCGTCCGCCGTCCGCGCTCGCGAAGCGAGCGTTCGATCTTCTCCTTGTCCTCGCGACCGTGCCGGTCTGGCTGCCGTTGGTCGCGGTTCTGGCGGTGCTGGTCCGCGTGAAGTTGGGCACGCCGGTTTTTTTCCGACAAAAACGCCCCGGATTCAGGGGAGAGATTTTCGAACTGGTGAAATTCCGCACGATGACGGATGCACGGGGAAGCGATGGCCGGTTGTTGCCCGATGCGGAGCGACTCACGTCCTTCGGCCGTTGGCTGCGCGCGTCGTCCCTCGACGAACTGCCGGAACTCTGGAACGTGGTGCGCGGCGATCTGAGCCTCGTGGGGCCTCGACCGCTGCTGATTCACTATCTGCCGCGTTACAGTGCCGAACAGCGGCGCCGGCATGACGTCCCGCCCGGATTGACCGGATGGGCCCAGATTAACGGTCGTAACGCGTTAAGTTGGGAGCAGAAATTCACCTTGGATGTGTGGTATGTGGAGCACCGGAGTATCGCGCTGGATGGGCAGATTCTCTGGCGCACGATCTGGAAAGTGGTTTCGCGACAAGGAATCTCCGCCCAAGGTGACGCCACGATGCCGGAGTTTCAGCCGAATCCGCCCGAGACCCCTTAATCTCCCTATGTCAATTTCTTCCATCAATTCTGCGATTGGCCGCGCCACTTTGGTCGAGCAAGTGACCCGCGCGCTGGGGTTGCTCGCGCTCTACGTCGTGATTTTGGCGGCGTGCCAATATGCAGCTTACGAGATCCGCTTCGACTTCCTCGTGCCGCCGGATTTCCAGCACGAGAGACTGCTGTCGTTGGTCGTCAACTTGCCGGTCAAGATCGGGTTTCTCGTCCTCTTTCGCCAGTTTGGCAGTTTGCTGACGTATTTCAGTGTGCCGGATATGGTGAAGATCGCGGGGGCAATGGCGGCGGCCAATGTCGTGAGTTTTATTCTGCGCACGGGCTTGACCCCGGGCCTGAGTTCACCCCGGGGAGTGATCTTGATGGATTTCGTCTTGAGCGTCGGTGCGCTGTGTCTCCTGCGCCTGATGCTGCGAATCTACCGGGAGCGCTACCTCAGTGGCATAAAACGTGACGGGAAACCCGTCCGAAGAATCGCGGTCTTGGGCGCGGGCGATGCCGGGGCCCAATTCGTCCGCGAGATCCAAGCGAAGCCGGCGTTGGGTTTGCAGGCCGTGTTTTTTCTCGATGACGACGCGAAAAAACACCGGCACGATATCTACGGGGTTTCGGTGATGGGCGCGCCGGAGGACCTGGGCCGGCTGAAGGCGGAGAATCGGATCGATGCGTGTGTGTTGGCAATGCCGTCGGCATCGGGGAAGCGGATCCAGGAAATTTGCCGGCTCGTCGCGGCCGAGGGGCTGAAGGCCGAGATTTTGCCGTCGATGGCGGAGCTGGCCAGCGGGCGGGTGCAAGTGACCAAGATTCGTCCGGTGCAGGTCGAGGACTTGCTGGGGCGAGCCTCGGTCGATCTGCGGAGCGACGCGGTGGCCGCTTTGATTCAAGACAAGGTCGTGCTTGTGACCGGCGCCGGTGGCAGCATCGGGAGCGAGCTTTGCCGGCAATTGGCGACGTATAATCCGCGTCGATTGCTGTTGGTGGAGCAGGCGGAAGGCAGCCTGTTTTTGATCGAAATGGAGTTAAACGAAAGCGGGCTTCAGCATCGGATCGTCCCGTTGGTGGCCGATATTTTGGACCTGCCCCGCATGGAGGCGATTTTCGCCCGGTATGCCCCGCAGGTTATCTTTCACGCGGCGGCCCATAAACATGTTTTCATGATGGAGCGGCAGCCGGGGGAGGCGGTCAAAAACAACACGATGGGCACCCGGCAGCTGGCCGAGCTGGCGAGCGCGCGGGGAATCGAAACCTTCGTCTTCATCTCCACCGACAAGGCGATCAATCCGACGAGCGTGATGGGCGTTTCGAAACGCCTGGCTGAAATCCATCTGCAGGCATTGCAACATCGACCCGGCAACGGCACGCACTTTATCGCGGTGCGCTTCGGCAATGTGCTGGGGTCCTCCGGCAGCGTGATCCCGATTTTCAAAAAGCAGATCGCCGGTGGCGGACCCGTGACGGTGACCCACCCCGATGTGACGCGCTATTTCATGACGATCCCCGAGGCGGTCGGGCTCGTGCTGCAAACGGCGGTGATGGGGCGCGGCGGTGAGATCTTCGTCCTCGATATGGGCAAACCGGTCAGGATCGTCGATCTCGCGCGCCAGTTGATCGAGTTGAGCGGGTTGCGACCGGACTTGGACATCGAAATCAAGGTGATCGGCCTGAGGCCGGGGGAAAAACTTTTTGAAGAGCTGCAACACCACTCCGAGTTGCTCAAGCCCACGGCCCACGCACGCGTGATGTTGTTGGCTCAGGCGGACGCGGCGTCGACCTCCGATACTTCGTCCCGGTGCGTGGCGGAAATCGAAGGCCGGGTGGGAGAGCTGGAAGCACAACAGCTCAAACTCGCGATCAAGCGACTTGTGCCGGAGTATACGCCGCATCTGGATTGATCGGCGGAGGCGGGAGCGGGGCGCTTCGACAAATAAGGCCGCGGGGAGGGCGTGCCGCTGTCCACGAATGGGATTCGAGGAATCCAGCGTGGGAAAACTTAAGCGGGCGAGGGTTTTTGAAGATTGCAAGGCAGGCCTCAACGCCCGCCTTTTTTATTGGCATGAATTCATCCCTCCATGCGTCGCGTCGGCGGCGACTCGCGTTGGCACTGTTGGGGATCGTCGCACTGGGCGGGTTGTTTTGGCGGGCGCGGTCGGGTGGGTTGCCGTTGGAGCGGGAATTTATCCCCGGGCCGCTCGGGAAGGAGCGGGGCCTTGGTAAGGCCGAAGCGGCGCCGGGGGCTTTCCGCACCCGATCGCTGGGCGGGGTGGAAAGCACCGATCAAGGAGCTTGGGCGCGGCACAACGGGCTCGGTGCGCACCTTGATTTTTCGCACAATCTGGCCCGGGTTTTTCCGCCGGCGCTTTTCGAGCGTCATCCCGAGTATTTTCCGCTGGAAAAGGGGCAACGGATCAAGCCCCCGGTCGGCTCAGGCTTTTGGAATCCCGACCTGGGCCGGCCCGATGTTGCACGACATGCGGCGGAGGTCGCACAGCTCCACTTTCGTCGCCGGCCGGAAGCCGAGTCATTTCCCCTGGGCGTTAATGATGGGCTGGTTTTCGGCGAGTCGCCCGATACTTTGGCGTTCGTGACACCGCTGCGCT
Organism: Opitutaceae bacterium; assembly: GCA_014376585.1. Taxonomy (GTDB): domain Bacteria; phylum Verrucomicrobiota; class Verrucomicrobiia; order Opitutales; family Opitutaceae; genus Tous-C4FEB. The sequence goes on from JACMRG010000145.1 coordinate 4,945, forward strand.
GGTTTCGAGACCGGCCGGATTATTCCAACTTGGTTTTTGCGTTTATGAATCGGGCCGCGGCGGATCTGGCGCGGACCCACCCGGATAAATACCTCGGAGCCCTGGCCTATTATTGGGCGGAGAACGCGCCGGACTTTCCGGTGCATCCGCAGGTGGTGCCGTATCTCACGGCGGATCGGTCGCAAGGCTACGACGCCTCGTTTAAGGCTGAGGAAAAAGCCCTGCAAATGCGATGGGGCCAAGCCGGGCCCAAGCGGCTGGGTCTCTATGACTATCTTTACGGACAGGGCTTTTTGATTCCCCGGGTCACGCCGCAGCTGATCGCCGAAAATCTGCGGCACGCCCGGGCGGCGGGTTTTACCGATTACTATGCCGAAATGACGCCGAACTGGGGCTTGGACGGGCCGATGCCGTGGCTGGTGGCGCAGCTGCTGTTGAAGCCGCAGCAGGACGAGCGTGTCCTGCTCGACGAGTATTACCGGAGATATTTTCAGGCGGCGGCGGGGCCGATGCGGAAGTTCTTTGAGCGCGCCGAAGCCCAGTGGATGCGTCAGCCGGGGCCCTCATACTGGTTAAAGCACTACCGCAATGAGTCGCAGGCTTCGCTCTTCCCCTCGGCGGTCGTCGGGGAGTTGCGCAGAGTCTTGGATTTGGCGACGGCGGCGGCGCAATCGGAGCGAGTGAGGCGGCGGGTGCGGTTGGTAAGCGTGGCTTTTGGTGTCACCGAACGCTTTGTCGCTTTGCAGGAATCGCGGGAGGCATTGAACCGCTTGGCGTTGGGGCCGCCGACCGACTTGGGCGAACTGGCGCGCCGCCTGGCGAAGTTTTTGGGGGCGCGCGATGAATTTACCGGTTACACGCGCGATCTGAAAGCGGGCGAGCCTTTGGCGATCGCCCCGTTTGTCGCGGACGACTATCTCAACCACGATCCGGTCGCCAATGCTCTGAGCGTTTTGGCGCGCGGGGCGGTCAGCTTCGCACCGTCAGCAGATTGGCGACAGACGATCGAAGCGATTGCGGACAAACGCGTGATCGAGCAGTGGAAAGATGCTGTCCGGCTGGAGCAAACCGGTGGCCGTGAGATGCAATTAAACGGGCGACTCGAAGGTCCGACCCAAGCCGCCCGCTCGTTGGCCGGGTTGACTTACGGGGTTGATTTGCCCCGGCCTTGGCAAAGCAAAGTGGAGCCGGCGGAACACCAACGTGCGGTGTTTGTTCCGGGGGTGGAACCGCCCACACTGCGGATCGAGGGGAGCAAGGACACCCAAGTCTTCCAGTGGGTGACGATGGCGGAATCGGGGGGGCATGTCACCCGCGTGCAGCTGCGCGGTCGGCTGTCGCAGAGTGGTGTCGCCACGCTCACCCTGGGCTGGTTGGACAAGAATCAGCGGCATCTCGGCGTGACGATGATGCGCTTGCCCGAGGGTGAATGGCCGGACTGGGTCGAGCTGACGCAAGGTGGACGCCCGCCGCCCGGTGCGCATTATGTCGGAATCGGTATCCGGGTGGAGCACCAGGCGCCCGGCGACTGGATCGAGGCCCGGGAATTTTCTCTGCGGGCGCTGCCGGAGGAGAAGTGATCGCCAGCCCGGCTTAACTCCTCAGGTTGTTCTCTTCAAATTCGGCCCAACGCGCCGCCAAGGCGAACACCACGCAGGCGGTAAGGAGAATCGCCGGACAGTAAAAAAGGAACTCCCACCGGGCGTGGGCGAGGGTCAGGCCGAGGCCAAGCAGCAGGCTTGCGCACAAAGGATTTTCCCAAGCGCGGTTTTTCAGCATGAACCCCCCGAGGTAACCGGCCATGGCCACGATGAGCAAAATTCCCGGGACGCCGAACTCGATGGGAAACTGCACCCAGTCGTTGTGAGCGAATTCCCAAAAAACGCGTCCACCGCCGACGGTGAAAATCTCGGGGTAATGTTGTTGGTAGTTCGGAAAGAGGTAGCGGTAGCCGCCGGCGCCCACGCCGGAGTGCCAGTGGTCTCGCAGCATATCGACCGAGGCTTCGGTGGCGATCTGGCGGGCTTTAAACGAGCCGTCGGAGTCGCTAAACGCTGAGGACAAGCGGGTCCAAGCTTGGCCGCTGTTTAAGGCGTCGAGCCCGGTCTTGAGGAAGACCCCAAAGAAGATAATCAACACGCCCAGCACGACGGGTCGCCGGTCCTCGGCCGGGGCCTTGATCTGCTGATAGAGAAAAATCCCGATCAAAAGACTCAGGAAGGTCAGCATCGCGATGGTAGATCCGCGGGCATAACTGATGAGAACGCTGACCGCGATGGTGGTCGCGATGAAGACGAAGAGACCGGCGGGATTCGACTTTTCCAAACGACGCAACCCGCGCAGATAAAACCAACCGGCTAAGCCGCAGGCGACGGCGAGGGTGAGGTTGAGATAGCCGGCGGCGTGGTTTTTATAAATGAAAGAGGCGAAGAAGCTGTTGTTCGCAGGCGGAGTCCAAGACCAAAACATTTCAGGGCTGGGGAAAAACCTTTGCGCGAGTCCCAGGCCGGCGAGGGCGAAGCCGTTAAACGCCACGACGACGAACGCAAACTGGAGGGTGCGCCGACGGGTGAATCCAATCCAGGCACTGCAGACGGTCAGCCAAACGGCGGCGTAAATAAGCAAGGCGCGCACCGGTCCCGCACCGTGGTTAAAGGGCACGCTGACCCCGGCGGGAAGCCAGGCGATGTGCGCCGCGTCTGCCATAAACCAGCCCTTTTTGTCGGGGGTGAGCGTGTAAATCCAAGCCGGATTATAAATTTGGATAACGATCAGGCTCAAGAAGGCCAAACCGAGCCAAAAGAGGGGGAAGCGAATCAGTTTTGGCCAGATGTAGAGACGGAATGGGGTCAAACCGGAGTGTTCCTCGGTGTAGTTGCGCGGGAGCAGCGCGATGACAAACCCTATGGCGGCCAATCCGAAACTGATCTGTTGAGCCCAAAGTCTCATGCCGCCGAACGCCCAAGCAATGAAGACGAGATGGAGCGAAACTACGACCAGCAAGACGATTTCGCTGGGGTGAATTTGCAGCCGGTGGGATTTCGCCCGAAAGCGGTCGATGGGATTGTGGCGTCGGGCGGAAGGATCGTGAACTGGCTCGTTCATACAGCTGCGATGGCAAAGCACCCAAACGCGGGGCGCAATGCACAATCCTCTGCCCGAAATCCCGCCGTATCACTCGAGCCACCGGTTTGAAGTTACAGAAGCGACGATTACCATGAATCCATGGCTCGTGACGATGATCGCCGGGCTGTTGCGATGCTTCCCGACACCATCAAGGTGCCGGTGATTTTGAATCGGGCGGAATTGACGGATCAGGTGCGCCTAATGGCGGCCCTCAAGATGTTTGAATTGGGTCAACTGGCGGGATGGCGAAGTAGCGGAGTTGGCCGGGCATGGGGCGGGGGGCATTTGAGAAAACGAAACTCACGATCTGGCTCCAGACGTGCATCGTGCCGAGTGCCCACGGAAGAAAGGACAGCCGCAGTCCGACAGTGGTGACCACATTCTTTTCCAGCGGGTGCAGCCGCAATGCGATCCGGCTATGCTCACCGCGGAAGACTCGAAGGAGATCAGCGTCACCGGAACCCGTTGAAGAATTGGGCGTTTGAATAGGCTGAGGACAAAACCTCTCCGATAACATTTCGAGCTTTTGTTCCTCTATCGCCCAACCGTTGGTGGTGCTCTCCATGGAGGGGGCTTCCATCAAGCATTCACGAGGGGCGGCATCAGCTCGGGGATGGCCTCGTTTTTTTTCCAGCGCTCGAGCTTTTCGCCCTCTTACGAACTGGAAGATTAATTCGACCGGAATTTCGGCGTGCGGCTAAAATATGGGCGGTCCGCCGAACCACCATCAGTTTGGGCATACTAAACTCCACTTCCCATGAAATTTCCCCCTCCAACTTTGTGGTCCTGATCGAAACATTTTCCGCATCGTGGGACGACGGACGCTTGCCTGCGGACGCAGGCGCGGCGGGCGCGCCATCTCCGCCCCCGGCTGCGGCGCAAAGGGCCGCGGGTTGAAGCGGTGGCTTGATTTTCGTTTTTAAACGCACTCTTCCCCCCGGCTCCCTCTCCCGATGAAACGCTGGTTTAAAATACTTTTCAGCGCGGCGAAAAACTGGAACTCGGACAACGTGTTCAAGCATGCCGCCGCCGTCAGTTTCTACACGCTCTTCTCGCTCGCGCCGATCACCATCATCGCGATCACCGTGGCGGGGATTTTTTTTGGCAAAGAAACCGCGACGGCCCAGCTCGCCAACCAAGTGAGCTCGTTGATCGGACCCGCCGCGGCGGAACTGATCCAGGCGGCGGCGAAAGCGAGCGAGACCGAGCGCACGAGCGTCATTTCGACTATCCTCGGCGTCGCCTTGCTGCTCTTTGGCGCCACCACGGTGTTTGGACAGCTGCAGGAGTCGTTCAACCAAATCTGGAGCGTGAGAACGAAGCCGAGCAAATCCGGCTGGCCATTATTGGTCATCCAGCGGGCGGTGTCGCTCGCGATGGTGCTCACGATTGGATTTTTGCTCCTCGTGTCGCTGGTGCTCACGACCGCGCTCACCACGACCATGGGGCATTTGGGCCACGCCGTCGGCAGCTCGCCGGCGCTGTTACAGGTCGCCGACCTCGGCATCAGCGTCGTGATCGTCACCGTGCTGTTCGCGCTTCTTTTCAAAGTGTTGCCAGACGTGCGGGTGCGCTGGCGTGACGTGTGGGCGGGCGCGGGCATCACCGCCATTCTCTTCACCATCGGCCGCTTTCTGATCGCGCTCTACCTCGGCCATTCCACCGTCGCGTCGATCTACGGTGCCGCCGGGTCCCTCGTCGCGCTGCTGATCTGGGTTTATTACTCCTGCGCGATCTTGTTTTATGGGGTGGAGATTACCCGCGCTTATCGCGACGCGCACCACCTCAAGGTAGAGCCCAAGGAGACGGCCGTCATGGTGCGGGAGGAAGTGGTGGAATCACACCCGCGTCGTGAATCGGCTGCGAGGTAACCCGTCGTGGTGGAGGTGCTCAATCTGCTCCAGTGGCCGGCGATGATCTGTAGCGTGGTGGCGGCGTGGCTGGTCGGAGCGCAAACGAAACGGCGGCGCACGCAGGGCTTCTGGTGGTTTTTAATGAGCAACCTCCTGTGGAGCGTGTGGGGCTGGCAGTCCCATGCATGGGCCATCATCGCGCTGCAAGTGGCCCTCGCCGGGCTGAATTTCCGCGGCTTGGCCAAGAATCATCCGGCGAAATAGCGCCTGGAGAATAAACCGAGGTGGCGGTTATGCCGGGTCCAGCGCGCGCGCCAGGTAGGGTGCCGTGCGGCTCGCCGCCACCCGCGCCACCTCCGCGGGCGGGCCGGCGGCGACGATTTTGCCGCCTTCGTCGCCCGCACCGGGCCCGAGATCGATCACCCAGTCACTGGCGGCGACGACGCGCATGTCGTGTTCGACCACCAGCACGGTGTTCCCGGCGTCCACCAGCGCGTGGAGTTGCCTGAGGAGTTTTTCCACATCCGACGGATGGAGTCCGGTGGTGGGCTCGTCGAGTAGGTAAAGCGCGCGACCACGGGGGGGGCGTTGGAGCTCGGTCGCGAGCTTGATGCGTTGCGCTTCACCGCCGGATAATTCCGTGGCGGGCTGCCCCAGGCGCAGGTAACCGAGGCCGACGTCGCGCAGCATTTGGAGGGAGCGCCGGACGGCGGGAGCTTCGGCAAAAAATTCGTGGGCGTCATCCACCGTGAGCCCCAGCACCTCGGCGATATTTTTGCCGCGATAGGTGATGGCGAGGGTCGGGGCGTTGTAACGCGCCCCGTGACACGTGGGACAGGGGGCAAAAACGCTGGGCAGGAACAGCAATTCCACCATCACGAAGCCTTCGCCCTCGCAGGTCTCGCAGCGCCCTTTTGCGACGTTGAACGAGAAACGGCCTGCATCGTAGTGATGCCTCCGGGCGGCCTGCGTCGCCGCGAACAACGCGCGCACGGCGTCAAACAATCCCGTGTAGGTCGCCAGATTCGAACGGGGCGTGCGGCCGATGGGTTTTTGACTCACGCAAACAAAGCGCTTGAGCGTTTCGGCGCCACCGGTGATCCGCCCGCCCGCAGTCACCACCGGAGGTTGCTCCAAATCCTCCGCGTCTTCGTCGTCCCTCGGCAGCGCGTGGCTGACGTGGCCCGCCAGCAATTCGACCAGGACTTGGCTGACGAGACTCGATTTCCCCGAACCGGAAACGCCCGTGACACTCGTGAGGACACCCAGCGGAAACGTGGCGTCGAGATTCTTGAGGTTGTTGCGCGTCACTCCCGCGAGGGAAAGCCAGCCCTGCGGTGGGCGGGGGACGCGCGGCGCCATGGTCGGTTCACCAAAAAGATAAGGGCGCGTCCGCGATTCGCCGATCTGACTCAGCCCCGCGAGCGGCCCGCTGTAGAGCACGCGGCCGCCGTGCTGCCCGGCGTCGGGCCCGACATCCACAATCCAGTCCGCGCGGCGAATGATATCGAGTTCGTGCTCCACCACGAAGATCGAATTGCCGGAGGCCTTGAGTTGTGCGAGGGCGGAAAGCAGCGCCTCGGTGTCGGCGGGATGCAATCCCGCGGACGGCTCGTCGAGCACGTAAACCACGCCGAAAAGATTGGAGCGCACCTGCGTGGCCAGGCGGAGTCGTTGCAACTCGCCGGGCGAAAGACTGGGCGTGCTCCGATCCAGGGAAAGATAACCGAGTCCGAGATCGAGGACGACCGCGAGCCGGGCCATAAAATCCCGCGAGATCCGCTGCAGGGCGATCGCTTTCTCGGGACGTTCTTTTTCGAGCGTGGTCCACCCGCGGGCGGTGCCGTCCGTCCACGGACGGAAAATAAGGGCGAGCTGTTTCAAAGGGACGCGGGCGAGCGCGGCGATGTCGATTCCGGCAAAGGTGACGGAAAGCGCTTCGCGTCGGAGGCGTTTGCCCTCACAGAGCGGACACTCCGCGCTCACCATGTAACGACTGGCGCGTTTTTTCATCATCGCGCTTTCGGTATGGGCGAAAGAACTGAGCACGTGGCGCCTCGCGCTCGAAAAATTCCCCATGTAATTGGGTGGTTCCTTCACTTTGATCGCGCGCCGCGTCTCTGCGGGCGAGTAGCCGGGGTAAACCGGGGCCTGCGGCTGCTCATCGGTGAACAAGATCCAGTCGCGATCTTTTTTTGGCAGCTCCCGCCACGGACGATCAATGTCGTAGCCGAGCGAGACGAGTATATCGCGAAGGTTTTGTCCGCCCCACGCCAGCGGCCACGCGGCGATCGCGCGCTCGCGGATCGTGAGCGTGTCGTCGGGGACGAGCGAGCGCTCGGTCACTTCATACACCCGACCGAGCCCGTGGCATTGCGGGCACGCGCCCGTGGGCGTGTTGGGCGAAAATGCCTCGGCGTCGAGGTGGTGCTGGCGCGGCGGATAGTCACCCGCCCGGGAATACAGCATGCGCAGTAGATTGGACAGCGTCGTGACGCTGCCGACAGATGAACGCGCGGTCGGCGTGCCCCGCGGTTGCTGCAACGCGACCGCGGGCGGGAGTCCGTCGATGGATTCGACCTGCGGCACGCCGAGTTGGTGAAACAAGCGCCGCGCGTAAGGCGCGACCGATTCCAGGTAGCGCCGCTGTGCTTCGGCGTAGATGGTCGCAAATGCCAGTGAAGACTTCCCCGAGCCCGAAACCCCCGTGAACACCACCAACCGGTCGCGGGGAATGTCGACGTCGACGTCCCGGAGATTGTGCTCCCGCGCGCCACGAATGCGCACCATGCTTCGATCCACGGATCGGATTGGCTGCTCGCGAGTCGAGTCGGTTTCCGTGATCGCCGGTGATGGGAGTCCGCCGGTCCGCGGCACGAACGGTTTTGAATCGGACGTGTGGAAGCCGGGACCAAGCGCCCGGTCGCTGCGAGATTGCATCGAGATACCGACCGATTTGTGCGCCGATGGTTCGGGGATTACGGCTGGCCCGTTCCGCCGGCCGCACCGTAGATTTGTCCGGTGGTAAAGCTGGCATCGTTGGCCGCCAGTTGCACGTAGATCGAAGCGAGTTCCGCAGGCTGACCGGGACGACCCAACGAGGTGTCCCCTCCAAATTTCTTCAATTTTTTCTGGGTGGTTCCCCCGCTGACTTGCAGCGCCGTCCAAATCGGCCCGGGGGCCACCCCGTTCACGCGGATACCTTTCGGGCCAAGCTGCTTCGCCAGCGATTTGACGTAGCTCATCGTGGCCGCCTTGGTCTGCGCATAGTCGTAAAGATTGGGCGACGGATCGTATGCCTGCTCCGAGGTCGTCCCGATGATCACCGAGCCCGGCCGCAGGTGGGGCAGCGCCGCTTTGATGATCCAGAACGGGGCGTAGACATTGGTCTTCATCGTCCAGTCGAATTCCTTCGTCGAGATGTCCAGGATCGAGTCGTTACTTTGCTGCCGGCCGGCATTGTTGACGACGATATCAAGACCGCCGAGGCCCTTCACCGCCGAGGCGACCAATTTTTGGCAGAACGCTTCGTCCCGTAAATCGCCGGGAATCGCCATCGCAATCCGGCCTTCGGCTTGAATGAGGGCGATGACCTCGCGCGCGTCGGGTTCTTCCGTTGGAAAATAATTTATCGCGACATCCGCACCCTCGCGTGCGTAGGCGATCGCCGCCGCGCGTCCCATCCCGGAATCGCCTCCCGTGATGAGAGCCTTACGCCCCGTTAAACGTCCCGAGCGGCGATAACTGGTCTCCCCGTGGTCGGGGACGGGGCTTCATCTTGCCGGCCAGCCCAGGCCAAGTCTGCGTTTGGCCTTTGAACGGTGGCTTCGGATATTTGCCGGTGGGATCATCCAACCGCTTAGAGGCGGTCGAAGAAGGGGAGGACAAACGGGATCGAGTTTTCATGGATAAAAGCGCCGCCCCGAGGTCCGCCGCTCGAAAGGCAACGCAGCGGACGGAGATCGGAAGGACATCAACTCTAACAGCAGGCAATAATTACCGCTGGCGGTTCCCTCGCGGTGAAGAAGAACGTGGGGAAGTTTCGCCGGTGATCGGCGTGGGTGTAGCTGCGGTGGGCGACAGCGTTGACGAGGGCGGCGCGCAGGGCGGCGGCCGGGTATTTGTCGAGGCGAAGGTGATTGAGGCCGACGGCGCGACGCGGGTGAAACGTGTGGGCGTCGATGAAGCGGAGG
>JACMRG010000146.1 GCA_014376585.1 Opitutaceae bacterium
GAAATTCGCGCCTTCGATCCCGTTACCCAGCGCTCCGGTGAAAAAATCGACCGCATTACCCTTTCCGCTTCGCCCCGCGTTAAACTCGATCCGGCCAAGACCGGCCTCGCCGACTACCTGCCGTCCACTTCACATCTCGCGCTGATCGAGCCCGCCATGCTTGAGATGTCTTTCAGCGGCTTCGCCCGCGAGGGTTTCGACGGTTTTTCCCCGCTCGCCGCCCGCTGCTCCGCGCACTTCGGCCTCAGCGATATCGACGAAGCCACCGCGCTCCTCGCCGAGCCCGCCACGGAAATCACGTGGGACACCGAGAGCCTGATCCACCACCGTAATTATCCCGACGACGCCCTCGTCGCGCAAGAGCGTCTCCAAGTCGAGTCCGAGTCCCGCGAGCGTTTCCTCCGCCAAGTCGCCATGTGGAAAAAGGCCGGCTACGCCGTCACCGTCGTCTCCTCCAAGGAAGGCGAAGAACAGCGCATCCGCGAAATCCTCACCCAGGATTCGTCCCTTAAAAATCTCAAACCTCGTTTCTTGCGCGGCGGTCTCAACGAGGGTTTCCGCTGCACCTTCCGCGGCGACGCCACTCTCGCCAGCGAAGCATCATCATCCACCCGCGCCAACGCTGCGCCTCCCCTCGGCTGGGTCGTCATCACCGAGACCGAGATCTTCGGCCGCCAACGCGCCCGCCGCGCCACCGGCACCGTCCGCGCTTCCGTTCAACGCGCCCAAGTGGACCAGCTCCTCGACTTCTCCGAACTCGTCGAGGGTGACTTCGTCGTCCACCTCCAGCACGGTATCGCGCTCTACCGCGGTCTTTCCAAACTCGATACGGCCCAAGGCATCCGTGAAGTCATCACCCTTGAGTTCGATGACCACGTCACGCTCCACGTGCCGCTTCAAGAATCGCATCTGATCAGCCGTTACGTCGGTCTCAGCAAAACCAAACCTCAGCTCGGCCGCATCGGATCCGGCCGCTGGGAAAAAGCCCGCCAGGCCGCCGAGCGTTCCACCATCGACCTCGCGGCCGAGTTGCTCCGCATCCACGCCGAGCGCGAGGCCCAACCCGGGTTTGCCTGCCCGCCCGACACCGCGTGGCAGCGCGAATTCGAAGGCTCTTTCGCCTACACCGAAACCAAGGACCAACTCAAAGCCATCAACGACACGAAGGCCGACATGGAGCGCACTCGTCCCATGGACCGCCTCATCTGCGGCGACGTCGGCTTTGGCAAAACCGAGGTCGCCATCCGCGCCGCATTCAAAGCAGTCCAAGGCGGCCGCCAGGTCGCCCTCCTCGTCCCCACCACCGTCCTCGCGCAACAACATCTCAACACGTTCCGCGAGCGCATGGCCGGTTATCCTATCGCCGTCGAAATGGTCAGCCGCTTCCGCACGCGCGCAGAACAGAAAAAAATCCTCGAAGCCGCCACGCTCGGCCAGGTGGACATTCTTATCGGCACGCATCGCCTGCTTCAGGCCGACGTAAAATTCCGCGAGCTCGGCCTCGTCATCATCGACGAGGAGCAGCGCTTTGGCGTGAAGCACAAGGAAGCTTTCAAGCGCATGCGCGCCACCGTCGATGTCCTCTCAATGAGCGCCACGCCGATTCCCCGCACGCTCTACATGGCGCTGACCGGCGCCCGCGATCTCAGTGTGATCGAGACCGCGCCCACCAATCGCCATCCGATCCAGACCATCGTCAAAACTTACGACGAACAGACCGTCGTCGATGCCATCCGCCACGAGATCCGCCGCGGCGGCCAGGTGTTCTACCTGCACAACCGCATCATGACGATTGAGCTCGTCGCCGCGCGTCTCCGCCAACTCCTGCCCGACCTCACCATCGGTGTCGGCCACGGCCAGATGGGGGCCGACGACCTTGAGCACATCATGACCGATTTCGTTGCCGCGAAATACCACGTGCTCATCTGCACCACCATCATCGAGAGCGGCCTCGATATCCCCAACTGCAACACGATCATCATCGAGGGCGCCGACCGTTTCGGTCTCTCACAGCTCTACCAACTGCGCGGTCGTGTCGGTCGTTTCAAACATCAGGCCTACGCGTATCTCCTGCTGCATCGTCACACCAAGCTCCTCGAAATCGCCCGCCAGCGCCTCACCGCGATGCGCCAGAACAACCAACTCGGCGCCGGCTTCCGCATCGCCATGCGCGACCTCGAACTCCGTGGCGCCGGCAACCTCCTCGGTTCCGAACAGAGCGGCCACATCGTCGGCGTCGGCTTCGAACTCTACTGCCAACTCCTCCGTCAATCCGTCGCCCGCCTCAAAGGTGACAAAACCGCCGCCGCCATTCGCGCCAGCGTAAAGCTCGATTTCGTCTTCGTCGGCGACGGCACCCCGCGCGACCCCAACAGCACGCGCGGTCGTCACATCGACAGCTACACGGCCATCCGCGATGCAGAGGATGCCGCCAACGAAGGCCCCGCCATCACCCCCATCCAAGCCCGCATCCCCTCGACCTACGTCAACGAAACCCGCCTCCGCATCGACTTCTACCGCAAGCTCGCCCTCGCCGATGCCCTGCCGGCGCTCAAACAAATCGAGGCCGACCTGCGCGACCGGTTCGGCAAGTTCGGTGACGAGGTGCGCGCCCTCCTTCTCGTCACCGAGATCCGCATTCGCGCGGAACAAAAAGGCATCCTTTCCGTCGAAACGGAGTCCACCCGCTTGAAGTGTCAGCGCCATAGCGGTCAGCGCGACGATTGGGTGATGCACGGCACCCGGTTTCCGCGGTTGACCGCGCCGCAGCCCCTTCTACGTTTGAAAGAAGTAATAATATTTTTGAACAACCTGCCGACCCCATGACGTATCGTCGTAGTCTCTTCCTTTTTGGTTCTGCCCTCGCCATCGTCTCCCCCTCCTTCGGTCAAGCCGACGGCTTGAACCTGCGTTTCGCCAATGGCATCGCCGCCATCGCCGAGGAGAAAGTCATCACCGTCGACGACATCCGCCGTGAGATTTCGCCCCTTATCCCCCAGATCCAGCGCGACGCCCGCAACGAGAAGGAATTCAACGAGAAACTCGAATCCCTCCAAGACAGCGTCATTCAGGACCTCATCGACAAGGTCCTGATCATCAAAGAATTTCGTAAGGCCAAAGACGAAAAAGAAGTCCGGCACATCCCCGCCAGCTACATCGACAACCGCATCGCCGAGACCCTGAGCGAACAGTTCGACAACGACCGTTCCAAGTTCCTCGCCTACCTCCGCGCCAAGGGTGTGACGCCCCGCGACTATCGCAAGGAAGTCGAGGAGGACATCATCTACCACTACATGCAGCAGCAGCAGAAGAAGTCCCAAAGTGTCGTCAGCCCCGTGCGCATCGAGACCTTTTACCGCGAGAACAAAGACCGTTTTTACCAGGAAGACAGCGTCCACCTCCGCCTTATTCAACTTTCCCGGGCGGACAACGCGACGGATGCCGAACTGAAAATCAAAGCCGACGAGATTCTTACCAAATTCCGCGCGGGTTCGAAATTCGAAGACCTCGCTCAGGAATACAGCCAAGACTCCCGTCGCGCCAAGGGCGGCGACTGGGGCTGGGTGAAACGCTCGGATCTCAAAGACGATTTCAAAAATCCTCTCTTCGTGCTCAAGCCCGGCGAGATCACCGCTCCCCTCATGCTGACCGAAGGCTGCTTCCTCCTCTTCGCCGAAGAGCGCAAATACGCCGGCAACCAGGCCATCGACGAAGTTCGCGACCAGATCGAGCGCATGCTCATCACCCAAATGGCCCGCACCGGCCAGGAACGCTGGCTGGAGCGCCTCCGCCGCAACGGCTACGTGAAACACTATTGATCGCGCCGGCCGCCCTCCGCGGCGCCCGGGTCGGGTAACTTTCTTTTTTTAAGCCGACGATCCCGTCGGCTTTATTTTTGCTCCGGCGGCCCACAACAGGCATTGCCGCGTCCCCGCACTTCGGCCACAAACCTGCTCACCCACCGATGAGCGCGCCCGAGCCGACTCCCCCGCCCGCGAACCGCCTCCGAGCCACCGCCGTCGGCGAGCGCCCCCAAGAACGCCTGCAAAAATTCGGCGCCGCGGCACTCAGCGATACCGAACTCCTCGCCATGCTCCTGCGCAGCGGCACCCGCGGCCACGATGTGCTCACGCTCGCCACTCAACTCATCGCCGAGGCCGGTTCGCTCGCAGGCCTGATCGGCTGGAACGCAGCCGATTTCAAGAAACTCAAAGGCATCGGCCCCGTTAAAGCTCTCCAACTCGTAACTGTCGTCGAAGTCGCCCGCCGCGTCTTGGGACAACAAACCGGCGAAGCGCCCCTCCTCAACCGCGCCGACCTCATCATTGCCTACATGCAGCCCCTCGTTGCCGGCCTTGTCGTGGAAAAATTCTGGCTCCTCTGCCTCGACCGCCGCAACCGCCTGCTACGCCGCGAAGAAATCACGTCCGGCACCGCCCACGCCACCCTCGCCCACCCCCGCGAGGTGTTTCGCGTCGCCATCCGCGAATCCGCCAGCGCAGTCGTCTGCATTCACAATCACCCCAGCGGCGACCCTTTCCCCAGCCCCGGCGACCTCGCCGTCACCAAACAACTCGCCGCTGCCGCCAAGACCGTCGATATCCCGCTGCTCGATCACATGATCATCGGCCGCATCGCCGCCGACCCCCTCGGCCGCGGCTTTTATAGCTTCGCCGCCGGCGGTTTACTCTAATCGACGACATAAAAACGTGCCCGACGTGTCGGGGACGAGTCCGCCATCCAAATACGTAACGATGAAAGCAAATTACCGACTCCTGTTGTTTCTATCGCTTTGCGCGCTTTGCACCTCGGGCTGCATATATCGATACCCCACCGAAAAGAACCGACGAGATTCGTATGCGCCGCTGCAGACCACGTTAGGTAGCACAACCATGGAGGCGCATATGCGCGCGAGGAGCGCGTTCATCATCTCCGGTAGCGATTTAAAATCTGAGACCGCGAACGATGGCTCCCTCCAACTAAATACCGCCAGTGGACTCCGACCGTCGTTCGCCGCCGCCACTGCCATCGATACACGCGGTTATTACCTCACCGCGGCGCACGCCACTCACGAAAAAGACATTCTCTTGATTCCGCTTGATGGATCACTCGCCACTCCCGTCCCTGCACGGGTGGTGTGGCGCGGGAGCGCTAGCTTACACCAAGACCTCGCCCTGCTTTATGTCCCGGTGAAGGTCACGAATACATTCCAATGGGGAGATTCTGAGGTGAGAATTGGCGATCCGGTCTATTTGATCGGCCCTTCGTCGCTCACTGGCGATAGTGCGTCTCCTTTACTATTCGCAGGCTTGGTTTGCGGCCGGTCTGAACCCACAGCGGACAGTGGAACTCCGGTTGTCATCACCCACGACGCGCCAGGGGCACCGGGTGATAGTGGTGGTCCGCTGGTGAGTGCTAACGGCCGGTTGATTGGGATAACCACAGGTGCTCGCCGGTTCCTTTCGATCGCTTCTTCTACCGGTTCTATCAAATTCCGCCTTCCCTTTCTTAGACCTCTTGCCACAGCTCAGCGCCCAAGAGCGGCCGATATTCAAAAAATCATCGAAGCCGATCAGGCCAAAATGGTGATTGGCCGCTGAAGAAAAAGGAAACCCACAGCCGTTGAACGGACTGTGGGTTAAAGTGGTGGTAGGACTCGGATTCGAACCGAGGAAGGCGTAAGCCGGCGGATTTACAGTCCGCCCTCGTTGGCCACTTGAGTATCCTACCAGCTAGGGAACGCGCAAATTCTCGATTCAACCCGCCGAGTTCAAGATATTTTTCAGGCCTTTCTTGCCACCCCCTCTCCGCGGCGTTGTCTCGACCCCGCGATGCTCGGCCGCTTGCACGAATCCTTCGACCAATGGCCCGCCCATGGATTGGTGGCGGGGATATTCTCTCTGGGCGGCTTCCTCCTCGCCGTTTTTCTCGTCGCCCGCCTTATGAGCGAGAAACGCGCTCCCTCCAACACGTTCGCCTGGTTGCTGATTATCGTGCTCCTGCCATGGGTCGGCGTGCCCCTGTATCTGGTGTTTGGCGGTCGCAAGCTCCGCCGCCTCGCCGCCCGGAAATCCCGCCTCTTGGCGGCGCACCCCAGTGACCCAATCCCATCACCGGCTTCCGTTCTGCCCGTCGCTAGGACCGTCACCGCCGCCGGCGCCTATCCACCCGTCGGCGGCAATAGTCTCAAGTTAATCACCACCGGCGAAGCCGATTTTGCCGAACTCGAACGCCAAATCCGCGCCGCCCGCCATACGATCCATCTCGCAGCGTTCATCTTGAGCCGCGATGAAACCGGTCGCCGCCTTGTGCAACTCCTCGCCGAGCGGGCCCGTGCGGGCGTTAAAGTCCGGCTCCTCCTTGACGCACTGGGTTGCCTCATTTCCAGCCGCGATTTCGTCGATCCCATCCGCGCCGCGGGCGGCGAGGTTGGCCGCTTCATGCCCGTGTTGCCCTTTGCCCCTCGCAGATCCGCCAACCTCCGCAACCACCGCAAACTCGCCCTTTTTGATGGCCACACCGCCCTTGTCGGCGGCCGCAACCTCGCCGCCGACTACATGGGCCCGATTGCCAATCCCAAACGCTGGCTCGATTTCGGCGCCTGCATCCGCGGCCCCGCCGTCGCGCTCCTTGAAAACATCTTCATCGCCGACTGGTGTTTCGCCACCCGACAATCCACTGCCACGCTTCATCGCGAGATCCCCGCCGCCGTCGCCGCTCCCGCCGGCGAGAGTGAATTGCAAATCGTCGCCAGCGGTCCCGATGTCCCGGGCGACGCCCTCTACGAAGGCATCATTTCGATGATTCAGGAGGCCGAGCGCGATATCCGCATCGTTTCTCCCTATTTCATCCCCGACGACGTCCTGCTCCGCTCCCTCATCGTCAAAGCCCGCGCCGGCTGCGCGATCACGCTGATCCTCCCGGCCAAATCCAACCATCCGATCACCGACTTTGCCCGCCGCCACTACCTGCGCGAACTCCAACGCGCCGGCGCCCGCGTGCTGCTCTACCGCACCACCATGCTCCACGCCAAAGCCGTCATCGTTGACAGTCGCATCGGTCTGCTCGGCTCCGCTAATTTCGACCTGCGCAGCCTCTTCGTAAATTTTGAACTCGGCGTCTTCGTCCATTCCGCCACCGACGTCGCCGCCATGACCGCGTGGGCCGACGAACTCGCGTCACGCTGCCACGAATCGGAACCCGAGCCCCATCGTCGCACGAAATTCTTCGGCGACATCGCCGAAGATCTCAGCCGCCTCCTCGCCCCGCTGCTCTGAAAATTGCCCGCTAAAAAAGGCCCGCCATTGCGAGGAGCACAGCGACGCGGCAATCCGTCACTTCCTTCCCCGCGCGCGTCGCGCCTCCCACCCGCTCGCTGCCCTTAGTCCTCCTACCGCCTCGCGCGTTCCCCCTCTCGCCTCGCGCTCCCTCACCCGAGCGCCAGCTTATACTCCACCGCGTCGCGCAGCGCTTCCCAACTTGCATCGATGATGTTGTCGCTCACGCCGACCGTGCCCCAAACCGCCTTCCCGTCGCCGCTCTCGATCAACACCCGGGTGCGCGAGTTCGTGCCCGCGCCGCTCTCAAGGATACGCACCTTGTAGTCACGCAGCACGAGATCGCGCAGTTGGGGGTAAGTCTTGTCGAGCGCCAGCCGCAGCGCCTTGTCGAGCGCGCTGATCGGACCATTGCACTCCGCCACCGTGTGGATCGTCTCGCCACCGACCTTCACCTTCACGGTCGCCTCCGCCCACAGCTCGCCACCGTGCCGCTCCATGATCACGCGGTAGGTCTCCACTTCAAAAAACGATTTCCGCTGACCTAGCGCCTCCGCGATCAGCAACCGGAACGACGCATCCGCCGCCTCGTATTCATAACCGCGAAACTCACGCTCCTTCAACTGCTCGATCAGCCCCTTCATCTCCGGCCGCTTCTCGTCGATCTCGATGCCCAGTTCCTTCGCCTTCAGCACGAGACTGCTGCGCCCCGCCATGTCGGAAACCAGCACGCGCGTGCGATTGCCCACCAGCGCCGGATCAATGTGTTCGTAACTACGCGCGACCTTCTGCGCCGCGTTGGCGTGCAGCCCGCCCTTGTGCGCAAACGCCGACCGCCCGACAAACGGCGCCTTCGGATCGGGCCGCAAATTCGCCAGCTCGTCGAAAAACAAAGACAGATCGCGCAATTGCGCCAGATTCGCCGCACAGCGCGCCGTGCGGTCCATCTTGAGAAACAGATTCGCCAGCACCGTCGTCAGGTTGGCATTGCCCACGCGTTCGCCATAGCCGTTGGCCGTGCCTTGGACGAGCGTCGCACCCACCGACACCCCCGCGAGCGTCAGTGCCACGCCCAGACCGCTGTCGTTGTGGCAATGCACGCCGATCTTATCGCCGCCGAATTCCTTCACCGCCCGCGCCACGATACCCTTAAAGTCATCGACGAGCGCCCCCCCATTCGTATCGCAGAGCGTCAGGTTATTCGCCCCGCCCCGCAATGCCGCCGCCAACGTGCGGATCGCATACTCCGGATCAGCCTTGTAGCCGTCGAAGAAATGCTCCGCGTCGTAGATCACCTCGCGCCCTTGGGCGACGAGGTAACGCGTGGAGTCCTCGATCATCGCGAGATTCTCTTCGAGCGTCGTGCGCAGGATCTCCGTCACATGCAGCGTCCAGGTTTTGCCCACGATCGTCGTCACCGGCATCCCGCTATCCAGCAACGTGCGCAGCTGCGGATCTTCATCCGCCTTCGCGCCCGCGCGCCGCGTCGAACCAAACGCCGCCAGTCGCGCGTGCTTCAGTTTCAAATGCTTCGCCTCGGCAAAAAACGTGATGTCGCGCGGATTCGAGCCCGGGAATCCACCCTCGATGTAATCGACGCCAAACTGGTCGAGCCGCTCCGCGATGCGCAGCTTGTCGGCCACGGAAAAGCTAATGCCCTCACCCTGCGTGCCATCGCGCAGGGTGGTGTCGTAGATTTTGACGGCGGTGCTCATGCGAAAGGTCGATGTTTGCGGTCACTCCGCCTGCTGGCAAGCGGCGGTTTGGGCGCCGGGATTTCCTCGCGAAACTCTCTCAAACCCAATTCCGCATTTGCCGTGCGAACGGTCGTTGCGCTCGCCTGTTGCCAATATCAGAACCTCCGAAAGCTCATGTCGCCCAACCCAACTTCCAAGCAAACCGCTTGCGACACCCCAGAAGCCCAACAGCGGCCGTTGCGTTGGCCGGGGCAGTCAAAGAATGCCGTGAAGTCCTTCGCCGTCCCGAGTCGTGCCGCTTGGAACCATTGCCTTCCCGCGCCATGACTCCCTCAACTTTCACCTACCGCCTGCCAGAGGACTCCAAACCCCTTTGTTTGAGCGAGCAGGGCATCGAAGACGCTTTCATCACAAAGCTCCGCGAACTCAAATACACCTATCGCCTCGACATTCGCGACCGCGCTTCGCTGGAAAAAAACTTCCGCCAGAAATTCGAGACCCTCAACCGCGTCAATCTGACCGACGCCGAGTTCGCCCGCCTGCTCGACGATCTCGTCTCCCCCGACGTCTTCAAATCGTCCATCCGCCTCCGTGAGAAAAACGACTTCACGCGCGACGACGGCACTCCTCTTTCCTACACCCTCGTCAATATCCGCGACTGGTGCAAAAACGACTTCGAGGTCGTCCACCAGCTCCGCATCAACACCGACTACAGCCACCACCGCTACGACGTCATCCTCCTCATCAACGGCGTCCCGGTCGCCCAGGTGGAGTTGAAGACCCTCGGCGTCAGCCCGCGCCGCGCCATGGAGCAGATCGTCGATTACAAGACCGACCCCGGCAACGGCTACACCCGCACGCTCCTCTGCTTCGTCCAGCTCTTCATCGTCAGCAACCGCACCGAGACGTTCTATTTCGCCAATAATAACGCCCGTCACTTCGCCTTCAACGCCGACGAACAATTCCTCCCCGTTTACAAGTTCGCCGACCGCGACAACAAGCCCGTAGTCCACCTCGACGACTTCGCCGACCGCTTCCTCCAAAAGTGCGAGTTCGGCCGCATGATCAGCCGCTACATGGTGCTCATTCAGAGCGAACAAAGGCTGCTCATGATGCGCCCGTATCAAATCTACGCCGTCCAGGCCATCGTCGACAGCATCGACCAAAAAAGCGGCAACGGTTACATCTGGCACACCACCGGCAGCGGCAAGACGCTCACCTCCTTCAAGGCCTCCACGCTCCTCCGCGACAACCCCGCCATCGACAAGTGCCTCTTCGTCGTGGATCGCAAGGACCTCGACCGGCAGACGCGCGAGGAGTTCAACCGTTTCCAGGCAGGGTGCGTCGAGGAGAACACCAATACCGAAACGCTGGTCCGCCGCCTGCTGTCGGACGACTACGCCGACAAGGTGATCGTCACCACGATCCAAAAGCTTGGCCTGGCACTCGATGGCAGCAACAAGCGCAATTACAAGGCGCGGCTCGAACCGTTGGCGAACAAACGCATCGCCTTCATCTTCGACGAATGCCACCGGTCGCAATTCGGGGAAAACCACAAAGCGATCAAGGAGTTCTTTCCCCGGGCGCAGTTGTTCGGCTTCACCGGCACGCCGATCTTCGAAAAGAA
>JACMRG010000147.1 GCA_014376585.1 Opitutaceae bacterium
CGCTCGGCGTTTGCGGCCGGGGCGGCGAGCTCGGCGGGTTGGCCGGCCGGTTTAACGAGGTCGGGCGCGGTCGCGGCGAGGACGCGCGGCGAGATCGCCGGGAATTCCGAGGCAAGGTCCGCCGCCCCGATTTTTTCGAGCGGCGGGAGTGATGGGGCGGCGGTGGTTTCCATGGTGGGCGGTTAGAGGGCCGGGGTTTCAATTTCGCGGCCGTCCACGTCGAAGCGTTGAACCGGGGCGTTGAGGTTTTCCGCGAGTTTCGCCGCGATGAGGCGGAACGCTACCGGGTCGCGGCCGGTGATGGTCGCGAGGGCGGTTTCGCCGCCGTCGTGAATTTGCGCCAGGTGCGGGTGAACGTGGATTTTGAACGCGGATTTTTTGCGGAGCAGCCGGACGAGCGGCGGATTTTTTTCGGTTGGTTTTTTCATGGGAAAAGTTGTCGCGCGGCGGGTTAAGCCACAGTTTGCGAAGCGGCGGGCGAGCCCGGCCCGAGGCGCGACAAAGTGAGAAAGGCGCGAATCTTCGCGCGGAGTTGGCCCTTCGCGGGTGTCGCGAGCTGGGTGAACGGCAAAAAATGGTGCATGTTCGTGCTGCGGAATTCCTGCACCGCCGCGCACTGCAACACGTCGAAGCGTTCGGCGATTTCCACCTTGGCAACGCGGACACCGCCGCGACGGCGCGAGTCTTCGATGATGGCGAAAGCGGTGGGGCGAATTGGCTTTTTCATCGGGCAAAACCGGCGATTTCCGCGCCGGTCAGTCGCCCGCGGTCGGGCGGGAGGGTTTCAACGAACGAAAATTGCCGGGTCTCCAAAACAGTTGCTGTGCATGTGTGGACCCTAATGGCTTCGCCGGCTGCGAACTCGTCGCGAGTCAGCTCTATCAGCCGCGCCACGCCGAGGTCCTTTCGGACCGCGTTCTCATCCCAACGGCGTGCCATCACGACAACGCGCGGCTCCGCTACGCCGCATGGCCCAAAGCCGGGCAATAGCCGCGCTACAACGCGAAAACTGTCCGCGCCGCTGTCTGACAGCACTAAACGCTCTGCGGCCTCAAAATGCTTTTCCTCGGCCGTCTTGCGCGGGCGGGAATTCCAATTTTCGCATTTCTGATAAACGGGGCCGTCTGGCGTCTGCTCACGAACAAGGCGAAGCCGGTTTTCCTTCGTCTCGCGCCGCTCCGCAGCGAAACTTCCCATCGGCGTGCAGAGGCGTTTCCCGGCGAGCTGTCGGCGCAATTCGTTCAGCTCCGCGCCGGTCAGTTTCAGCATTTCGGCTGGCTTCGTGAGATACTTGCACACCTCGCGAGCCTTCACGATCCGCCCGGAGGTAGGGCCGTTCGTTCCTTCACCGCCGTCCTTCCACCAGAAACCCCAGAAAGAACCAACCTGCCGGATCAGCTTGTCCCATTTCTTTGGCGGAAGGTAGCGTTTCGGGGCGACGACAATATGCCCATGAACGTGGAAATAAAGCTGGCCGTCCGCGTCGCGCTCCACCTCGCCGCTGACACACGCGCCGCTGGCGTTGAATTCCGGTGTGCCTAGCTCTGTGGAGCGGAAAATGATTTCGACGCCAGCTTCGCGCATGAACTTTGTCGCATTCAGGTCGGAGACTTTGCCATGCAGCCAAGAAACGCGGGCGCCGACATCGGTAAGGGCGGTTCTTGCTCCGCTAGTCATTGTCCACATGCGCGCGTAGGGGTGGCACTCAAGAAACGATTCTAGGGCTGCTACCATGGGGCGCCTGACCGCCTGTGCTACCGCCGGAATGAACATGCAGCGTCGGAAATTCGGGATCCGCTCAACGTCGCGGGAGTGAACGCCGTAGCGGTAAAGCGAATACTCGCAATCACGGTAGCCGTCATACGGCCGAACCGGGCCGATGAATTTCTTGGGCGGCGTGCAGTCTTGAGCCGACGCCATTTTCGCAACGATGGCGTGTGATTGCTCAACAATCTCCGCCGACTCGCGAAGCATTTTTTTTAGCTTTATCGGCTCCATTAGCGCGCCGGTTCTTTCTTTGCAGAGCGCGAGGAATTTGCCGTCTGCTGAGAACGCGAACTGTGCGTCTTCCTTCGATACCTCGGACGCCTCCTCCATCGGCGTGTAATAGCCTTCGTCCTCGTATTCCCAAACGCTGCCGGGGGCAGGATAAAGGAAGCGGTCAATGTTGGTTGATGCCGGGGCCGGAGAGGGCTCTTCCGCCTCTGCGCGGACCGCGAGGGCGGACGCCATGCGGTCGCGGTAGTCGCGCCGGGCGTGCTCCTTTTGGTCCCGCTCAATCCAATCCGCCACGTGCGCGGAAACCGGCGCGCCGACCGTAAAGGCGTTCATGCGACGGCGAACGCCAACGAGGGGCGGAAACGGGCCAATTCTGAGGCCGGGATGAGGTAGGGCCGGACAGCCGGGCCGGATAGCGTTTTAACCGCACCGGAGGCGCATTGATCGCGAACCCATTCCGGGGTGCGAAGCTCGCCGATGGCGGCAGAAAACTCCTTAGGCGTTAATGGCCTTAGACTTCCAACAGCGCGCCTGGGATCATCGACGCACAATAAATATTATGTTTAATAACAATTCTGAGCTCGCGCTCCTCATCCGAATTTTCGCCCCCAGTTACATCAGTTAGCTTACAACGAATCCCGTGACTTGAGATCGAATCGCGTCTCCTCCATCGTCGAGCACGTAGTGACCTACATCAGCCAGACGTTTAACCGAGGCGTCTGGAAAAATCTTTCGCCACCGCTCTAGGAAATGGTCGTTGAAACAAAAATCCCGCCCGCCCCACACGATCAATTTTTGGTGTGCGCTCAATCGCGACAATGCCTGCTCGATTCCGGTGAGAGTC
Source organism: Opitutaceae bacterium (assembly GCA_014376585.1). Taxonomy (GTDB): domain Bacteria; phylum Verrucomicrobiota; class Verrucomicrobiia; order Opitutales; family Opitutaceae; genus Tous-C4FEB. The sequence goes on from JACMRG010000147.1 coordinate 2,843, forward strand.
GCCCTGCTGCGGTGATCTGCCTCCAATGGTATGTCTTGCACGAAAGCATTCACCGCGACGCGGTCCGCCCATGAGCGATATGGTAGCAAGTAGCCGCGTTTTTCAGCGACCGACAGTTTACGGTTGTGCATGGACATCCAAGTCGCCGGACCGGCAAACCCGTTAAAGCCACGGACCATGGCCTCGCCTAAAACGGGCCATCGGCATATCGCGATCCGCGCGGGAATCTTGTCGGAGACAAACGCAGCTGTGTTTAGAATCGTGATTTTTCCAATCAGATCAGGCTTACGGGTCGCGAGACCGAAGCCGATGGCTCCGCCCCAGTCGTGGACCACCAAATGGACGCGTCGCAGGCCTAGCGAAACCACCAGAGCTTCGATATCGGCGATACGAGTAGCCAAGGAGTAATCGTAATCCTGCGGTTTCTGGGAAAGGCCCATGCCGATGTGATCCGGCGCGAGGCAGCGAATCTTGGGCGATAGGTCGCGGATGAGATCGCGGTAGAAAAACGACCACGTGGGATTCCCGTGTAGCATGAGCACGGCTTCGTCGCTAGGATCGCCCTCATCGACATAGCTCATCCGCGCGCCTCGTGGCGTGACGAACGATTTTGGAGCAAAAGGATAAAGTTTTGCCAACCAGTCGGGAATCGTTGCCGACGGGTTTACCATTCGAGTGCGAGCATCAGGCAATTAAGGCCGCTTCCGATGCCAAGAAGTCCGACACGATCTCCCGGCTTCACCGCTCCCTGTTGAGCTGCGAGCGCCAGCGTGGCGGGCAGCGAGACCGAGCCGACGTTACCGAGGGTTTCGAAGGTGGAAAAATCTTTGGCCACATCGAGGCCGAGGATTTCGTAGAGTTTCCGGCGGTGCACCGAGCCAACTTGGTGGCAGATAAAGCGGTCGGCGTTAGTCGCGTCCATACCCGTGATCGCCGTGAAATCGGCCCACGTGGCACGTGCAAGTTCCACGCCGGCGACGAGTAGTTGCTCGGAGTCGGTCTGCATGGCGAGAGCTTCCGCCCCGTGGGTGTCGCCTTGGCAGAGCGCGCTGTGTTGGGTCGCGGCACGTGCAACCCCGCCCAGAAGCTTGTGCCCGGCGGGAGCCAGATCCTTGTGGCAAACGACTGCGCCGACCGCACCCGAGCCGATCGTAAGATTAGCGAAAAACGGTTTAATCTGATTTCGCGTAAGCGGCTTTTCCAGCAGGGTGCGCAGCGTCTGTTCAACGAGCGGACGGCCATGCTCGCCGGCTACGACTAGTGCGCAGCGAATCTGGCCGCTTTCGATCATCGCCGCGGCCACCGTGAGCGAATTTAGAAATCCGAGGCACGCGTTGGATACGTCAAAAATCTGCGCGGTTGCCGGCAGGCCGATTTGCCGATGCGCAAATGACGCTGTCGCGGGCTCCAGCATATCGCGGGACACGGCGGCGTGGATGAAGAGTTCGACCTGCTCCACCTTGAGCGCGGATTGTGCGAGGACGGCTTTGCCCGCGATGGCACTGGCGTCGGACGGTCGCGTGCCGAGCGGCCAGACGCGGCGCTCGCGAATGCCCGTCATGAGCTCCAGGCGACCGAACGGCAGTTTCAATCGTTCGTAGAGCGGGCGCAGTTCTTCCTCGATGGCGGCCGACGTGAGGACTTCGTCGGGCAGGGCAACGGCCAGTGATTCGATGCGGACGTTAGAGAATTTCATGACGCCCCAGCCTCCATCCGCATGGCGAGCCGGATAATCTCCTTGTCGAAGAAATTACCGCCGAGGCCTGCGTCCACGACGAGCGTCGCGCCGTTTAAGCCGCTACTTCGTTCACTGAGCAAAAACAACGCGGTGTCGGCCACTTCCTGCGTCGAGAGGTTGCGTTTACGAAACGTGAGTTTTTCGGCGTAAAGATAACTCTCCAGATAGCCGGGAATACCCGCGGAGGCGCTGGTTTTAAGCGGTCCCGCGCCGACGACATTGAAACGCACCTCGCTGTCCGCGCTAAACGATTTCGCGAGGAAGCGCGTGCAGGAATCCAGCGCGGCCTTGATCGGTCCCATGTAGCCGTAGTTGTCAGGAGTCACGAGCAGTGACGAGATTCCGATCGTCACGACCGAGCCGTTCTTGGCCAGTTGCGATTTAAAGGCGTTGGCGATCTCCACGAGGGAGAATACCGAGACGGCAGTCGCCTGCAGGAAATCCGCGCGCTTCGTTTCGTGGAACGCCTTGAAGCCTTCGCTGTAGTTGGCGAACGCGACGGAGTGAACGATGCCGTGCAGCGGACCGTGTCCAGCTGCCGAGACTTCCGTTGCGAGTCGGGCCGCAGCGCCCTCCTGCTCCACGTCACATAGAAATACCGGTTTGCCGGCGAGTAAGGTCGCGAGCGACTGACGTCGCGTTTCCGAGCGCACACTGTAAAGGACCTTGGCGCCCTGCTCTTCCAGTGATTTCGCGATGAACCAAGCGACGCTCTTGCGGTTCGCCACGCCGAAAACCAAGAACGTCTTCCCCGTAATTTTAAGAAAATCGTTCATGCCTTCGGCGCGCCCGTTGGCGTTGTCCACGCGACGGTAAAATCAACCGTGAGCACGCGCTTTTCCGCGCTCTTCACACTGCCGCTCATCATGGTGAAACCGCCTAGCGACTCTTTTTTCTTAACTTCGATGATGATCGTCTCGCCGGGGTAAACGGGATTGCGGAAACGCACATCGCTGATCTTGGCCATGAGCGGCACGCCGGTGTTGGCCCCCTGCCCCGCCTGCGCCTGACGGGCAAGAAACAGGGCGCCTGTCTGAAAAACAGCTTCGCACAGCAGCACGCCTGGCGTGATGGGCGCGCCGGGATAGTGACCCTTATAGAAATCCTCGTCGGCGCGGAGCGTGCGTTTGGCGACCAGGCCGTCGGCGGTTTCGGAGACGATTTCATCGACGAAAAGAAACGGCGGGCGGTGCGGAATGAGATCGGTAACTTGGCTCATGGGATCAGGCGGAGGCTGGAATGGCAGAGGCTTGCTTCATCGCGAACAGATACTTGTCCACCTTGTTGGCGGTGATGACGCCGTAATTAATCGTGCCGAGCCAGCCCGACATGATGATGCCCACGCTGCCCGCGTGAAACAGGCCGGGGAGTTTCTCGGAAAGATTCATCGAGACCGGCAGGCCCTCAAATTTCGTGCCGAAGGAGGTGCCGTTGAGGTGCGTCGTGTAGCGCTCGATCGTCCGTGGCGTGGCAGCCTCCTGCCAATCAATCTTGGCGCGCACGTCGGGAATAAATTTTTCAAGGGCGACGATCGACTCCTCGATCATGCGCCGCTTGTGCAGTTCGTAATCTTCCTCGGAGAGCGACTTCCAATCGGGGTAGCGACCGTTGAGCGAAGCGACGACGGTGTAGCGATCCGATCCCGGTCGCGTGTCGGGGTAATACACGGAAAACGTGCGGCTCGTAGTGTGGAAATCAGTGAGCTCATCATTGCTGTAAGCGGGCGCCGCAGAGGTGAACACGAGGTCGCCGATGTGCGGGATGCTCTCACCTTTGCGGATGCCAAAGTAAACTTGGCAGGAACTGGCATTGATGCGCACGGCCTCTGCTTGAGTGACGAAGTCTGCGGGAAAATTCTCGGCGCCCGCGAGTCGGAAGATGGTGTTTTTAATATTGGCGTTGGAGAGCACGGCCTTCGCGCGGATGACGCGGCCGTTGCCGGCGACGATGCCGCAGGCGACTTTTTGGCCGTCGCGTCCCTCGACGAGGATTTTCTCGACGAGAACTTTCTTGCGTAGCTCCACGCCGTTCTTTTTCAGCTCCTCGACCATCTTCTCGATGAGCACATCGGAGCCGCCGCGGAAGGTGTAAACTCCGGCGCCCATAAAATTGGAGAACACGATGCCGAAGGTGATCGCGGGATCGTCGAAATCGGAGCCGTTGGCATAGGAGATCGGCTCCATCAACAGGCGATGCACATCGGGACGGCCGGGGAAAAAGCGGTTCAACATCTGTCCCGTGGTCTCCGGGTTGTTGTCGAAATAATTCATCGCCCGCAGGTAGTCATAGAATGCCTCGACCTCGGCGCGCGAGAGCATGAATTGATCGACAAGGACGCGGGTGTAGTCCTCGCGCGTGAAGGTCGTCCACACGTCCATCTGGGGATTCACGAAGCGAATGTCCTTTAAGGGGACGATCGCGTCAGAAATTTCTTTCGTCCAGTAGCGGCGGCAGGACTTGATCATCCCGCTGGGGAAACCGTGCAGCGAGATGTCGAAAATATGCCCGCCCTTGCGGGTGAACCACGTCGCAAGGCCGCCAAACTGGTAATGATGCTCGACCAAGAGCACGCGGTGGCCCGCCTTCGCGAGCACGTTAGCGCCCGTGAGACCGCCTAAGCCGCTGCCGATCACGATTACATCATACTCGTCGGCGGCACCTTTGAGCCAATCATAAGCCATGGAAGGGCCAAAATGAGCCGCCGACCCCGCAAAGCGCAACTCAGAGTTTGAGCGAGCGCAGGTATTTGAGCGATTCAGGGATGGACCGAAGCGGATCGGTGGTTTCGTCCTCGAGGAAGTAGTGTTTTACGCCGATTTTTTGAGCTGCGGCGAGCACCTCGGACCAATCGATCTGCCCCGCGCCGACGGCGACTTTGGCCGTGGCTGGGCTGCCACCGGTGTGGGTGCCGCGCGGGAAATCTTTGAGCATATCCTTGACGTGGAGCAGCGACCAACGGTCCGGATATTTGGCCAGTAACTTCGCCGGCTCCTGACCTGTGATGTAAACCCAGTAAACATCCATCTCGTAGGTCACAAGGTCAGCCTTCGTTTCTCGCACCAAGATATCGAACATCGTTTCGCCATTGCCGGCAGCTGACGGTTTGAACTCCAGACCGTGCGGGTGATAGCCGAATTGCAGGCCTTCTTTTTTACAGGCGGCGCCCCACTCGTTAAATTTCGTCACCATCGTGTGAACGGTTTCCTCGGTAAAGGGCTTGTCTTTGCTCACCGGCGGATAAGGCACGATTACATATTTGAGGCCCAGCGTCTTGGCATCGCGAATCACCGCGGCGATGTCTTTCTCGAAGAGGGCATAGCCAAAATGTCCACTGACGGGTGCGAAGCCGCGAGACTTCAATTCGACGGCGAACTGTTCGGGCGTGAGGTTCCCGGTGGCGGCGAGTTCGACCTCTTTGACCTCGTAAGATTTTGCAAGGTCGAGCGCGCCGGTCGTGCTCTCCTTGGTCTGCGCGCGTAAACTGTAGAGTTGTAGGCCGAGGTGATCGCGAAAATCACCGGCGTGCAGCGCAGCGGCCACGAGGGGAGCGATGAGGATAAAACGGAGTAATTTTTTCATAGGAAGGGGAAGTCTATGTCGGGCGCCTCCTAGCCTTTTTGCAAGATGTGATAGTTGGCCATGGAGATGCCGCTTAGCATCGCGCCAACAATGCCAAGAAAGCCTTGGTCGGTGCCGCACAGATAGACGTTTTCCAGCGCAGTCCGGCCCTGACGGTGTTTGACGGGCGCACCATAGATCGCGCCTCCAATGTGACCGGTGAATTTCGTGATCGTGCGCGGGGTAAACATGTCGGTCGCGATCAGGGCTGACGCGAGTGAGGCATCGCTGACCGCGGGCAGAAACCGGCGGGCGCTGCGCTGAACTTCCGGGAACCAGCGCAATTTTTCGGCCTGATAATTTTCCTCGGCCAACGGCGCCCATTGATTGTAATCCGCGAGGCAGGTAACGCGGAAAATCCCCTCGGGCAACTTTTGCTCCGGTCCATAGTCGAAGTTATTGGGAATGCAGATTACGCCGCTGCGCACACCGACGGGTCCGGCGGGACAGGCGTAGTCGAAGCGGGGCGAGTCGTTGAAAAAAATAATTGTGTCGTCCCCCCATCCTAGCGCCGCTGGCTGCACGTTCAAAATCGAGATCGTTTCCACGAAGGAAAGCTGACCCGGCGCCAATGGCGTAGCAGTCGCCGGCGGGCCCATAAGGCGTTCGGTTTCGGGGGCGCCGATGGACGAGATGATGTGGGTGGCGGTGACCTCCTCGCCGTTGTCCAAGACGAGGGCGTCGGCGCGGCCGTCGCGGCCGAGGATTTTTTGCACGCCGCATTTCATCCGGCGCTCACCGCCTGCCGCGCGATATTTCTCCAACAATACGCGAAGGATCACCCGCACACCGTCGAGCGGCCGGGCAAAGCCTTCGAGAAATAGCGCCTTAAACATGATCACGAACTGACCGAACTCCATGTCGTGCTCCTGCGCGCTCCCGTAATACATGACCGGGCAAAAGAGCATGTCCTCAAGCAACGGGTCGGCGATGTGCGAGCGCACCACGGAGCGCGCCGATACCGGCGCGATGTCCAGAGATACGTCGTCATATGTTCTGATTGCCGCGACGAGCCGGCGGAAACCGTCGATCTGCGCGGGAAATTTTCCGGCGATTTCACCCTCAAAAACGGTGAAATCATTGGTGAAGCGCAGCGACGTTTCGCCGGCGGGACCGAAGGCGACACGCGATTGTTTCTGTTCGCAAAGCGCAAACTCCGCGCGATCAATGCGAAGTTGCCGCAGAAGTTTGGTGAGCGGCGTGCCTTTTACGCCCGGCCGGACAAAATTGGTGAGCGCGTGGAGACCGACGTCGAATTTGCGGCCGCCGATGCTGTAGAAACTATTGAGTCCGCCGACAGCGTTATGGCGCTCGAAGATGCAGACCTTTTTTCCGAAGTGCGCGAGTCGGATGCCGGCCGCGAGACCCGACATGCCGGCACCGACGATAGCGACGTCGTAGTGGCTGGTGGTGTTCATGCGCGGGTGTCGGGCAAACAAAAGGCCGGGAAGTTGACTCCCGGCCCGCGGTTGAGGTCAGACCTCGGATCAGCTCTTCGCGGCGAGCGTGTTGAACTTTGGCGTCAGATATTCGGCACAGCTGTCGAGCGAGGCGAGTTGCTGGTATTCGGATTCAGGAACTTCGATGCTGTGGCGTTTGCGGAGCTCCATGACGATATCCAGAAAATCCATGCTATCGAGCTGAAGCTGGTCGCGGAGGCGAACTTCAGGCTTCACATTCGAGAGATCTTCGTCGGGAGCGATATCGGCGATGATATCGAGCACGACTTGCTTGCATTCGTCTTTGGTCATGGTGTCTGGTAAAAGTCGGGATTACGGGTGAAAGCGTTTAACAATCAACGCGGAATTTATACCGAGCATCCCGAACGAGTTATTCAGGATAGTCTCCACTTTCGCAACCTTGCGCGGCTGATTGAGCACGAGGCCCGGCAACGCGCAGAGCGGGTCGAGGTCGTCCACGTTGATGCTGGCGTGGACAGTCAAATCGTCGAATGAAGGGAGGTTGCCGGCCAGTTCAAGCGCGCCAGCCGCGCCCATGCAGTGACCGATAAAGCTCTTGGTATTGTTGATATGCGTGTCGGGGCAGCCTTCGCCGAAGACGGCGCGAATGGCCTCGCACTCTTGAATATCGCCGAGCGGGGTGGCGGTCGCGTGGGTGTTGACGATGTGGATGTCGGCCGGCGTGAGCCCGGCCCGAGATATGGATGCGCGGACGCACTCGGCTTGGCGAACAGGATTGGGCAGGACGTAGTCGGAGGCGTCGGAGTTGACGTGATAACCGGCGATTTCGGCGTAGATCTTGGCGCCCCGGGATTGCGCGTCTTCGAGGCGCTCCAGCGTGTAAAGACAGCCACCCTCCGAAATAACGATGCCGTTGCGGGCTTTGTCGAAAGGGCGCGAGGATTTATGGGGATCGGCGTGGGTGGCGAGGGCGTTTTGGGACTTGAATCCGGCAAAGATGCCGAAGGTGTGGATGCTCTCGCTGACGCCGCCACAGAGCGCGAAATCGACCTCGCCAAGGCGCAGCATCTGCGCGGCGTGGATCAGGCCCATGTTACCGGCGGCGCAGGCGGCGCCGATGGTATAGGCGGGGCCGGTGATACCCAGGTTGAGCGAGGTCTCGCCGGCGGGGTTATTCGCAACAGTGCGCGGGTTGTGATAATGCGACCAGAACTTCGTGTCGTAGTTAAATTTCGAGATATTGTAGATTTCGTTCTCAGTCTCGACATTGCCATGCTCGGTGCAGCCGATGTAGATCCCGATGCGATCCTTGGCCATGGCCTCAAAATTCACACCGCTGTCGGCGAGCGCTTCGCGCGCGCAATAGATCGAAATGGAGCCGGCGCGGGTGCCGACGCGAATTTCTTTTTTCTTCTGATATTTGAGCGGGTCGTAGTGGCAGACACCCGCGAGCTGGGAGCCCATGTAGCGAATTTCCATGCGCTCGATGCCGGCCACGCCGTTTAGGAGATTTCGGCGGAATTCGGTAAGGGAATCCCCGTTTGGAGCGGTCAGACCCACTCCAGTGATGACGATGCGCGCGGACTTCATGCAAGATAAGAGGGAAATCGCTAGCCATCCCGTTGGCGAAAGCAATAAAACCTCTCATTTCTATGAACGTTCTCGTCGTCGGAGGAGCCGGTTACATCGGCAGCCACTGTGTTCGCCAACTCATCGCCGCGGGCCATCGCCCGGTGGTGCTCGACAACCTGGTCTTTGGTCATCGCGGGGCCGTCGCGGCGAGCATCCCTCTCTACGCCGCCGATCTTGGTGACGAGGTTGCCGTGGGCAAAATTCTCGCCGAAGAGAAGATCGAGGCCGTGATGCACTTCGCGGCCTTCGCCTACGTCGGCGAATCGGTAAACGATCCCCTCAAATACTATTTCAACAACGTGGTGGCCACCCTCGGTCTGTTGCGCGCGATGCTCGCGCACGGGGTGAAGAAATTTGTCTTCTCTTCCACGTGCGCCACCTACGGCGTGCCGACGGCGATGCCTATCGTGGAAACGATGCCACAGGCGCCGATCAACCCCTATGGCCAGACGAAGCTCGACATTGAGAATGCCCTCAAGGCCCTCGCTCACGCCCATGGGTTGAGCTTTGCGGCGTTTCGTTACTTCAATGCCGCCGGTGCTTCCGAAGATGGCGTCATCGGCGAGGATCACGTGCCCGAATCCCACATCATCCCGCTCGCTATCGACGCCGCCACCGGCCGGCGCCCGGCCTTACAGGTCTTCGGCTCCGACTATCCCACACCCGATGGCACCTGCCTCCGCGACTACGTCCACGTCGACGACCTGAGCCGCGCCCATATTGCCGTGTTTGCCAAACTCGAGCAGCCCGGCGCCGCACTTTTCTACAACCTCGGCACGGGCAAGCCCACCTCTGTCCTAGAAGTTATCCGCGCCGTTGAAAAAATCACCGGACTGAAGGTCCCCTACCTGCTCGCTCCCCGCCGTGCGGGCGATCCTCCCGCCCTCTACGCCAACTCGGCCAAAGCCGTCGCGGAACTTGGTTGGGACGTGCGGTTCGGCGATATCGAATCCATCGTCGCGACTGCTTGGAGGTGGCATTCTTCCCACCCCCAGGGCTTTGCCGACCGGTAGCCTGAGGACGCTCAACTCGCCGTGGTTTCCACTGCGACGACGCATACGTCGTCGGCGAAAGCCAGTCCTCCGGAAAATACGGTGACCTCGGCCAAAAGTTTGCTGAGCGCCGCGTCCAACGGTGGGCCGATCCCGCGCTTTACCGTCACGGCCAAGCGGTCCATTCCGAATTCCTCCCCGTTGGGATCGGCGGCCTCGAATACGCCGTCGGTGAACAGCACCAGCCGGTCACCGCTATCGAAGGGCTCTTCGACGGTGATAAATTGATAGTCATCGATCAGCCCCAACGCCGGTCCCGCCGCCTCGCCTTCGCACGTCACCGGGCGTATCGCGCGCATTTGCGCATCCCAACGCAGCGCCGGGGGATGGCCGGCTTGGGCTTAGTGCAGTTATCCCGTCGCAGGATGAATCACTGCATAGGCCGCGGTCACGAAAATGAGGCTGTCCGTCTGCCGCAGGATGCGCGTCAGATCTCGGTTCAGCCCGGTCAACAACGCCCCGGGGTCCGCCCCCACGGGGCGCAATTGCTCGAGCAGCGCCCGCACCATCGCGGTGATGAGCGCGGAACGCACGCCGTGGCCCATCACGTCGCACACGAGCACGCCCGCCGCCTGATCGGAAAACCGCAGCACGTCGAGAAAATCCCCGCTCACACCGCTCGCCGGATGGTAACGGTGCGCGAGCCGGAGGGTCAGCGCACCCGCGGTAAACGGCGCTTGCGCCTGCGGCAGCATCGCGAGCTGCACCTCGCGCGCCATGAGCAGATCCTCTTCCATCGCTCGGTTCTTCGCGGCGATTTCCTGCCGTGAGGTTTCGAGCAGGGCATTATTGCCGAGCAAGAACTCAGTCTGCAATCGCACCAGTGTCCGCATCGGGATCATCCCCACGTAGCGCCCGTCAACCTCGGTCAGCAAAACGTCGTCATAAAATTCCCGCGAGCTACGCGCCGCGACCGCTTGGAAAATTTCCGTCAACGGAGTGCGCAACTTCACCCTTAACGGTGCGGGCATCAGAAACTGACGCACCGTCGGCGCAAAGCCATACCTCGAACTCAATTGCTGGGCGAGATCGCGCCGCGCGCACATGCCGATCAGCTGGTCATCAGCCAGCACCGCAATGAAGTCGATCGTCTCACGGGCAAACGCGGTGTGCGCGGCCTCGACACTGGTCGTCACCGGCACCGCCTCGGCGTGGCTGGTGAGTAACCGCAAGTCCACGATCACGGGATTTTTATCGGGGGCTTCCTCAGTCATACACTCCACGTCGAAGTGGGCGCCTTAGTTTCCAACTCCGGCTCAGCCGGGCATCCGTTCGTAAAACGCCCGCAGGCAGCCGGACGCGGCCTGCCCGGCTAAAGTTTGGGTGCGGCCGGCTTGCTCGGAGGGGCCCACGCGTTGGCGCCGTTCGTCTTGAACTTGCGCTTGTAGATTTTATCGCCGCAGGTCGCGAAAAGCGTGTCGAAGTCGGCGCCGCCGAACACGAGATTGGAAATGCGACCGTTGGGCGTCGGGAGAATGCACTGCACCCGGCCCGCCTGATCGCACACTTGGATGCCCAGCCGCGTCGCCACGTAGAGCCGGCCATCACGGTCCACTCGCATGCCGTCGGCGCTACTTTGATCGTCGGGGTCAGCCTCGTGGAGCCAGTAATAGCGCTGCTTGTTGGCGAGGGTGCCGTCGGGTTGGATTTGGTAGCTGTAAACCCAGTGGGAGCGGTAGTCCGAAACGTAGAGGAGCGACTGGTCGGGCGAAAGGGCGATGCCGTTGGCGAAGCGCAGGTCCGCATCCACCTGCACGGGATCGCGGCTGCCGGGCCGTAGGAGCCAGACTTTGCTGGGCTCGTTGCTCGTGCTCGGCGGCGAGTTGGTGAAGTAGAGATTGCCGTTGTGCGCCACGACGACGTCGTTACCGCGCGTGCCTTCGACCAGCACGATGGGTGTAGCACCGGCAGTGTCGCGCACGATGACTTTCGGATCGTTGCCCGAAACTGAATACAACCGACCGTCGGGACCGAATGCCTGGCCGGAAGCCTTTTTGCAGTCGTAGTTGAATACGCTGACGATGCCATCGAGGCCGATCTTGTGGGTGCGGTTGTTGCCGACGTCGTTGAAAAACATCTCGCCCTGAGCGTTCACGGCCGGAGCGTCGGTGCTCTTGTAGCCCTCGCCTGCGAGTTGCCAGTCCTCACCGGGGATGAGCAGGGCCGCGAGCGTGGCGTTTTTGGAGGGCGCTGCTTTGACCGGCTGCGGCCAGTCTTTCCAAAGCCAGCGCATCGCCTCAGGGAAAAGCAGGGTGCCGTGCTTGCCGCTATGGGCGCCGTCGCCCCAAGCGTGGCTGACCTCATAGCCGGCAAACGTGAGTGCGCGCTCCATCGCCTGATTGGCCATCCACCAATCCCCGCCGTAGTGGTTGTTGTCGTTGGAGCCGTCCTGAAGAAACACGCGAATGGGCTTGGGTTCAAATTTGCGGATGAGCGTCGGGTAACGCGCACCGCCGCGCAAATCCACGTAGGTGCCGATGGTGCTGAACACGCGGGTAAACGCGTCGGGCCGCTCCCAGGCGGCCGTGAACGCCGCAATGGCACCGCTGCTCGAGCCCCCGATGGCCCGGTCGTTGCCGGATTGCGAAAGCCTGATTGCGCGCCCATCGGCTGTGGTCTTCGCCTCGACGGCAGGCAGCAACTCGGTGAGGACAAAACGGGCGTAGGCGTCGCCGAGGCCGTCGTATTCGAAGCTGCGGTTGAAGCGATCCAGGGCGACTTTGGGATCGAGGCTCTTGACGATGCCGGGGCGCACAAACACCCCGACGATCACCGGCAGTTCACCGCGGGCGATGAGATTGTCGAAGACCGTGGGCGCGTTCCACTGCACGCCGTCTTGGTTTACATAAACGCACGCGGGTTTTGCAGGATCGTATTGCCGCGGCACGTAGAGGGTCACTTCGCGTGACGTGCCTGGAAAAATCTTCGAGCCGGTGAACTCAAACTTGATAAGTTCGCCCGGCGGCACCCCGGGTTGAACCTTGGAATCGGGGCCAACGGGATAGTCGTCCGCGGCACGGAGCAGGCCGAGACAGGCGCAGGCAACGACGACTGCGGTGAAAGATTTGACGAGGGTTTTCATGGGGTAAGTCGAAGGGGCTGAAAGCTGAGTTAATCACCGACACAAAAACGCCGGCTTTTTGCCGGCGTTGCACGAGACGTCATTTCTTCGCGGCGGGCGCGGCTTGTTTGGGCGGCGGCGGCGCAACGTAGAGCGGCAACACGTTGGCCTTCGGCGCAGCCTGCGCAAGGTTGGGCGTGACGTCTGCATCGACGCGGCCGAGCGACCAGTTCAACGCGCCCGTAAGGAGCGATTGGAAGGCGGCATGCGTCCAGATGTCTTCGCGGTGGCCGAGGTTGGTGTAGAACACGCGGCCCTTGCCATGCATGCGCGCCCACGTCGAGGGATACGGCGCGCGGTCATACTCGGCGCCCTTCATGCCGGCGGTGTCCTGCACGAGGATCACATGGAGATCGGAGGGAAAATTTTTCAACGAATACCATTCTTCCATCGGCGCCCAATCCGCGGGCATCGCGGCCATGCCCGGGAACTTCGCGTCAGTCGTGATGACGTGGGATTTCTGCTGCGCGCCGTGGCGGATGAACTCGCCGCCAATCATTTTGATGTAGTCGTCGGCCTTGTCGCCGTCATCGAGGAAACGCTCGGGCACATGCGCATTGCGGCCGAAGGAGTGGAACGAATCGGTCGCACTGTGCGTGCCGAGAAATCCCTTGCCGCCGGCGACCGCCTTGAGGAGAGCGGCTTTGCCGGCGGGTGTCATCGGCGGATTGCTGTCACCGCGTGGGTCGCTCCTGACCAGCGTCAGGTCCCCTGTGGTGTAGAAAAAATACGCGTCGAATTGCGCGAGATATTCCGGCGTGAAAAGACTGCCGTCTTTGGAGAATGTGAACTCAATGTTGTTCTTCGCCCCGATTTCTTTGAGCACGGGGAAGGCGTAGCCGAATTTCGGCTCACCATAGGTCTTGATGGCATCGTGCTCGAAACCCGAAGACTTGCTGAAAAACAGAACTTTTTTGGGTGCAACTTTATCAGCGGCGTAAGCGACGCTGGAGGTGAAGTAGCACAGGCACGCCAAGGCGAAGCCCGCTAAACGAAGAGGTGATTTCATAGGGTATGGGGTGGGCAAGACGAGCGCGGGCGCTCAGGGTTTCTTTTTGCCCGGAGTCGCGCGCCTTTTCACCGAAGGTTCGGCGGATAGCGTCAGAGGAAAAAATCCAAGTTGGGCCGAAGCACGCGCTTCGTCGCCATCGGTCGCTTTGAGCGCGCGTGCACGCATTGCTCGCTCGATCTGTGGCAGCAACGGATCGCCGCCGCGGGTGAG
>JACMRG010000018.1 GCA_014376585.1 Opitutaceae bacterium
CAACTGCTCGCCCACCTCGGGCTGCGCCTACCCAAGGGCACCCGTGAAATCAGCAATGTAGTGCCGAAAATCAGCCCCTAAATCGCTCAAGTCGCTGCGATAGAACGAAACGGTTTTCCGAACTGCGGAACTCGGGTTAAAGGCCGCTAACGTTTCCTACTCAGCAGGAGTCGCTGATCGAAAGAGACGCATCCTGACTCTCTAACAGAACATCGCCTTCACCCCGCGCGACCTCCCGCTCCTGAGCCTTCCGCTCCGCCCACCCCAAATTCCGCTTGCCGCCCCGCGCTCGCACTGCCCGCCTTGCCGGCTCCGCGCGCCTTCATTTCTTCTCCCTCCATGTCCCGCAATCCTTACGCCGACGATATCATCATCTCTTGGGTCGAGCTCCACCGCGACGCCCGCTACCTCTCCGAAATGCTCCACGCCATCGGCACGTGGAAAGGCATCATCGCCATCACCCGCGGCGGCCTCGTCCCCGCCGCCCTCGTCGCCCGCGAACTTGAGATCCGCCTCATCGACACCATCTGCGTCACCAGCTACGCAGCCGGCGAAGGCAACCCCGCCGCCCAAGTCCAAAGCAGCGTCAACATCCTCAAAGGCGTCCCCGGCGACGGCGACGGCTACCTCCTCATCGACGACCTCGTGGATACCGGCAAGACCGCCCGCGTCGTCCGCCAACTCCTGCCCAAAGCCTATTTCGCGACGCTCTACGCCAAGCCCTCCGGCCGCCCCATCGTCGACACCTGCGTGAAAGAGTTTAAGCAGAACAAGTGGATCCATTTCCCCTGGGACATCGAATACAAGTTCGCCACTCCCATCAAACACGGCGGCCGCGCCACCGGCGCCGACACCTGATTTCCCCCGCCGTAGGGCGTCCGTCTTGCGGACGCCATCTCCTGGTCGGGCCCGATGTCCCCGTCGGGCTTTTTCACGCCCCGTCATTTCACCTTTCGCCGCGTCACCACTCTCCTCATCGCTCCGCGCAGCGGAAAATAAACCATCGCCAAAATCAGCGGCACGCTGATCGCCCACGCCGTCGCCGCATGCACGCCGGTCCAGCCGAACCGCACGAAAAACCCACCGGGATCAGCCTTAAACGACTGCACCAACTGCCCGATCGAGAGCGGCATCGCGGGCGTGCTCCAGATTTTTTCTCCGATCCGCACATACACCAAAATCAGGGCGATCTGCACCGGCCCGAGGATCTGGTTCAACGTCTGCAAGATCGGCTGGTTCAGCCGCAGCCAAAACCCCACGCCCAAGTTCAGCAACGAGGTGAAACCCAGAAACGGCAGCAACGAACACGCCGTCCCCACCGCTAGGGTCAGCGCGATCCGATCCGGCGTGATCCCCTGCGTCAGCAACGCCAGCACCGGCCCCACCACCCGTCGCCGCCACCACGACTCCTCTGCCGGTTTCGCTTCGGTTTTGATGGGTTGGTCCATGTCTGTTCTACGCCCGGCCCGCCCGCGCGGACGCTCTCCGCTCAGCTTCCCACCCACGGTTCCACCGGCCTAAACTCCGGCAACGCACCCGCCGCATCCCTTCCCGCCTGATCCGCGAAGAGATACACCGCATACCCGCCGAAGCCGCCGCCGCAATATTTCCAAGCCACGGGCCGACACGCCGCCAACCCGGCGTGCGTTTCCGCCTCCGGATCGCCCGGCAGCGCATCCATCGCCTCGGCCCGTTGCACGGCATACGACTGTCGCACTGCGTCCGCCAATCCGTTAAAATCATCCGCCCACACCGCGTCCCGCGCCGCGCGCCCCGCCCGTTTGATCGCGTCGTAGTTGCGCCCCTGATTCACCACGCCCGGTGTGCTGTGCTGCTTGCCTGACCAGTAAAGCGCCATCCGCCCGCGCAGCATTCCGCCGTCCGTCTTCATCTCCAGGTCCGGCCGCGGCCCGCTGCGCCACACGCACAGCCCCGTCTCGCTGATCACCGCCGGGTCCTGCCAACCCACGCCGAGATCGAGCTCCGAATTCACGCCGTCCTTGCCGTTGATCAACGCCCACGCGCCGCTCCCGCCTAGCCCGGCGTTCTGGTGATAAGGCCACTCGCGCAACGACACCATCGGCGAGATCGCGCAGTTCACGATAAACCCGCCCGCCCGCGCAAACCGCGGCACATCGAGCCACCCGCCCGCAAAATCCACCCGCAACGGCGCGACCTGCGGCGCCCGGATCCAGCGCACGATTTCACTCGTCGAGATCGGCGCAAAATCCGGCGGCGTCTTCGCCATCACCACATACTGCGCGCCCACCTCCGCGCACAACGCCCGCTTCAGATCCGCCCATTTGTCGTCGTCGGTGACAGCCAAAATATCCGGCCGTAGCCGCAGAAAATGCTCCCGGAAATCGATGCCTTCTTCGATTCCCGTGCCGACCACGACCTCATCCACCGTTTTCAGCCCGGCAATCAGCGCCCGCTTGTGTTCATCCGGCAGGGAACTCTTGCGGTTCTTGTGAAACCACAGCACCTCCGCCGAGGCGAAACACACCGTGAGGTGGTCGCCCAGCGCCCGCGCTTCACGGAAAAACTGCACGTGACCCGCATGGACAATGTCGTAGCAGCCGGAGACAAAAACTCGCACCATAGGGTCGCGTTATGCCGTTCGCGCCTTGCCCCCCGCGAGAAAATTTATGCGGCTCCCCGTCCTCGCCGTTTCCTGATTCCCTGGGTTCCAGATTACGAACCTCCGATTCCCGGATTTCATCCCCCGACACTCATGACCTTCGCCGACTGGCAATCCCTCGCCCCCGCTCCCGCTGCCCGCGAATTCCTCCGCCGCGCCACCACGTTGCTCTCCACCGAGCAACAACGCGCCGTCTTCGCCCGCCTCCCCACCGAAGCCGAACTCATCACCCACTTCGCCACTGCCCCCGCCGGCACGCCCCTCGCCGGCGTCCCCTACCTCGCCAAAGATCTTTTCGACGTCGCCAGCATCCCCACCTTCGCCGGCTCCACCTTTCTCCCCGAAGTCCGCCCCCAGCCCACCACCGACTCCACCTTCATCTCCGCCGTCAACGCCGCCGGCGGCGTCTTCGCGGGAAAAACCCACCTCCACGAATTCGCCTACGGCATCACCGGCGAAAATCCGCACTACGGCGACGTTGAGCACCCGCGCCGCCCCGGCCGCACCTCCGGCGGGTCCAGCAGTGGTTCCGCCGCCGCCGTCGCCGCCGGCATCGTCCCCTTCGCCCTCGGCACCGACACCGGCGGCTCGATCCGCGTCCCCGCCGCCTTCTGCGGCCTCTACGGTTTCCGCGGCGCGCCCCGCCACAGATGGATCGCCGATGCCTTTCCCCTCGCGCCGACCTTCGATACCGCCGGCTGGTTCACCGCCAACGCCGCCGATATGCGCACCGCCCTCGCCGCCCTCGTCGGCCTCGGCACCAGCCAGCGCACCCCGCGCGGTTGCTATCTAGAAATCCCCGGCCTCACCCCCGAAGTCGCCTACGCCTGCCGCGCCGCCGCCACCCAACTCGCCCCGCCCGCCGACCACGCCACCCGCACCGAACTCCTCCGCCGTTTCGCCGGCGCGCTCGACGCTTACAATATCATCGTCGCCACCGAGTCCGCCGCGATCCACGCCCCTTGGGCCACCGACTACAAAGACCGCTACGACCCCGCCGTCTGGGCCCGCCTCCAACGCGTCCACGAACTCACCGACGCCCAAGTCGCCTCCGCCGACGTCACCCTCACCGCCGTCCGCCTCGTCTGGACCAGCTACTTTCTCACCTTCGATTTCGTAATTCTCCCCGCCGTGCACCGCCCCGCCCTCACCAAAGCCGAGTGCACGCTCCCCCAACGCAGCCGCCTCCTCGCCCTCACCGCCCCCGCCTCCCTCGGCGGCCTCCCCGTGCTCACCGTCCCCGTGCCCCTCGCCGAAGGCCTCACCGCCGGCCTCCAGATCGTGGTCAACAACCCCCAAAGTCCCGTCCTCCCCTGGGCCCTCGCGCAGTTCGCTTGAAGCCAGCCTAACGTATTCTTGTCGGGCTGCTGCCGCTAAGCCACCTCATCGCGCTCAACCTGATCCGTCGTCGTCGGTCCAGGCGTTTTCTCTGTGTCTCTGTGCCTTCGCGGTTCAAATTCCGTTCGGGTTCCGCCCGCACCCCGCGCTGGCTTTCCTCCGATCTTCGCATCACCTGAATGCGTGCCGCCCGCCGAC
>JACMRG010000148.1 GCA_014376585.1 Opitutaceae bacterium
CGTGGTGCAGTCGAGCACGATCGATCCTAAGAGCAGCGAGGAATTTTTTACGGCGGTGACGGGGCGCGGCGCGCGTTACCTCGAAGCGCCGTTCACGGGCAGCAAGGCGGCGGCGGAGCTGCGGCAGGTGGTTTATTATCTCGGGGGTAACCCGGCGCTGGCGGCGGAGCTGGATGAGTTGCTGGCGCTGGTGGCCGTAACGCGGTTGTTGATCGGCGACCATCGGCAGGCCTGCACGCTCAAGCTGGCGATGAATCTCAATATCGCGGCGCAGATGGAAGCGCTTTCCGAGGCGATCACGCTGGCGCGGCGCGCGGGAATTTCGGACGACGTGTTCTTCGGTGCGCTGGCGCGGAATGCGAGCCAATCGGGATTGGCGAAACTCAAGGAACCGAAGCTGCGCAGCGGAGATTTTTCGCCGCAATTTTCGGTGAAGCACATGCTCAAGGATATGCGGCTGGCTTCGGGGATCGAGGGCGTCGCGGGGTTCCCGGTGCTCGACACGATCCGCGAGCGCTATGTGGCGGCGGAAAAGGCGGGACTGGCTGACGAGGATTTTTCGGCTCTGATCAAGTTGCTCGAGACGAAGCAGGGGTGAGGAGCGGTGGAAAAATCATAAAGAATTTGAGCGCAGATCAAACTAACGGACGGGACGCCCGTTCCACTGCCCGAGCCGGAGCATCGGTAGGATGCCGATGCCACTTTTCGGAGGCGACGAACGCGGGCGTGGAACGGAAAATTAATTTGCTACATCTGGGAATGCTGCGGTTTGACGCAGGCGGAGCCGGGAGCTAGCTTCGGCGGTATGAGTGACTTCGTCTCCCCTCCGGCGCTGGCCGAATCGCGGCAGGCCATTGACCGACTGCGCGCCGCGATGCGGCGGACGATCAAGGGCAAGGACGAGGTGATTGAACAGGTGCTCGTGTGCCTCGTGGCGGGGGGGCATTTGTTGATCGAGGATTTGCCCGGGCTCGGGAAAACGACGCTCGCCTACGCGCTGGCGCGTTCGACGGAGTGTTTGTTTTCGCGCGTGCAATTCACGAGCGATCTGCTGCCGAGCGACGTGACGGGCGTGGCGATCTACGACGACCGCGAGCGTTCGTTTGTGTTCAAGCCGGGCCCGGTGTTTGCGAACGTGGTGTTGGCGGACGAGATCAACCGCGCGACGCCGAAGACGCAGTCGGCGCTGCTTGAAGTGATGGACCGCGCGCGGGTGACGGTGGATGGGGTGGCGCATGCGGTGGGGTCGCCGTTTATGGTTTTTGCGACGCAGAATCCCGTGGACTACGAGGGGACGTTTCCGCTCCCGGAGAGCCAGATGGACCGGTTTCTGATGCGGCTGCACATGGGCTATCCGCTGCCGGCCGATGAGCTGGAAATTTTGCGCACGGCGCGGACGGGCTACGACGCGATCAAAGTGGATGCAGTCGTGACAAAGGAGGAAGTGCTGCGGCTGCAGGCGTTGGTGGCGCAGGTATTCGTGGAGGACTCGGTGTTGGATTATATCTTACGGATCGTGACAGCCACGCGCACGGAGGCGGAGTTTAAGGCGGGCGTGAGCGTGCGCGGCGGGCTGGCGCTGCGCACGGCGGCGCAGGCACGGGCGCTGGTGCTGGGTCGGGATTTTGTGCTGCCGGACGATGTGAGCGCGCTCGCGGCGGCGACGCTGACGCATCGGCTCGCGCCGGCGCGGCAGACGAGCGACGCATTGGAGGAACGTCGCGTGGTGGGGGCGACGTTGAAGCGGATTTTGGCGAATGTGGCGCAGCCGAGCTGAGGGTGCCGGAATTTCGGACGCTGAACATCGAACTTCGAACGCTGAACTTTGAAGGCTGAAGTGAAGACTCCGGAACGTTCGACGTTGGAAGTTCGACGTTCGGAGTTCGATGTTCGCCCGGGCCCGGCGGCGGGCTGGTCGGGGCCGGGTGCAAAGAGGCGGCGGCGGAAATTTCGTTGGAGCGAGCTGGTGTGGGCGCTGGTGTGGCCGCGGGGCGGGGAGCGGATCGTGCCGACGGTGTCGGGGGTCATCCTGATCGCGCTGTGCTTTGGCCTCGGCACGGCGGCGTATAATTCTTCGAGCAATATTTTGTTTATCACGCTTTCGCTGCTGCTGGCGTGTCTGATTTTGAGCGGCGTGCTCTCGTGGTTGAACTTGCGAGGCGTGGCGTGGCGGCTCGAGGTGAAGCCGCCGTTGCGCACGGGCCAAGTGGCTAGTGCGGGGCTGGCGCTGCGCAACGGGAAGAAATTTTTGCCGACCTATGGATTGTGGTTCGAGTGGGTGGCGCGGCCGATGGCGGACCCGATGGCGGGGGCTAAAGCGGAATCCACGGTGACGGGGAAGGGCATCGATGTGCGGGCGATTTTAAAGAAAGCCGAGGCGGAGGCGGTGCGGGGCAATGTGACGTTGCGCGAGCGGTTGGAAGCGCAGGGCGAGGTGCAACTGGACTGGAGTTTCGCGCCGGCGCGGCGCGGGCGGTTGCGCGTGGAGCTGGCGGGCGTGGGCTCGCTGTTTCCGTTTGGATTTTTGAGGAAATACGTGGGCACGGAGCTGCGGGCGGATGTGATCGTGTGGCCGGCGGCGGTGGAGTATCGGCGGTTGGCGGTAAACGGGGCGCGGCGGATTGGCGGCAGTGAGCAGCGGACGCGCGTGGGGAGCGGGGGCGATTTGCTGGCGCTGCGGCGGTATGCGGACGGCGACTCGCACCGGCTGATTCATTGGAAGGCGAGCGCGCGGACGCAGCAGTTGCTCGTGCGGCAATTCATGGCGGAGAGCAGCCAGGGTTATGCGGTGTGGTTGCGCACCGACGCTGAGCTGTGGCCGCGGGCGGAGCAGTTTGAAATGCTGGTGAGTTTCGCGGCGACACTCGTGGAGGATTTGTTTCGGGCGGGGCAGTTGCACTCGCTGGCGCTGGATGGGGAGCCGGCGGTGGCGGTGCGGCACGGGCGCGACTTGGAAACGTGGCTGGATCGGCTGGCGGTGGTGGAGTTCAAGGCGGCGACGGCGGATGGGGAGCGGGGCGGGGGCACCGCGCCGACCGGTGGGGGCGGGAGAAACATGCTCGTCTTCGCGCCAGATGGGACGCACGGGGCGGCGGCTTACATCGACGGGCAACGGGCGGCGGTGACGTGAGCGCGATGAAGACGGACTTGGGAAATTACCAAACTGCGGCATCCCGCCGCAGCCACTTCAGGCGGCCGCAGTTGGCGCTGGATGAGATGCGGCAGCTCAAGTGGCTGCTCGGCGGGATGCTGATTTTGCTCTCGGTGTGGACGGTGTTCTACCTCGACGTCGACGCGTGGACGTTGATGGGGCTGACGACGCTCTCGGTGTTGGCGGGGCTGGTGTGGCCGGCTTGGCCGGCGCGGCTGCCGAGGATTTTTCACACGCTGGCGTTTCCGTTCATCGTGATGTTTTTCATCGGGGACCTGTGGCTGAAGGGCGAGATGCTGCCGGCGATGGTGCGGCTGGATATTCTGCTGCTTTTGTATCGCGGCATCAGTTACCGGCAGCGGCGCGACGACCTGCAGGTGATCGTGCTGGGGCTTTTTCTGATCGTGGTGGCGGGCGTGCTGACGGTGTCGCTCACGTTTGCGGTGCAGATCCTGGCGTTCACGGGGTGCGCGCTGGCGTTCCTACTCGTGATCACGCTAACGGACAGCGTGGAGGTTAAGGCGACTGCGGAGGCGAAGAAAGGGCTGCGAGGGCTGATCACTTGGAACGCCCCCGAGACGGGCCTGCCGGCCTGGGCGGAGCGAGTGGATTGGCGGCGGTTGGGGCGGCGACTGCGGGCGGTGGCGGACTGGCGGGTGCTGGTGCTCGGCGGGATTTTATTTGCGGGCGTGGTCGGAGTGTCGGCGCTGCTATTTTTGGCGATTCCGCGGTTTCAGATGGATAACAGCCTTTTTCTTGAGCGCTTTATTTCCAAGAAAGCGCGGTCGGGTTTTAACGATACGATCAAGTTTGGGGACGTTTCGGAGATCCAACAGGACACGAGCGTGGCGTTGAGCGTGGATGTATCGGACCCGAAGCAGGTGCCGGCGGCGCCGTATTGGCGGATGCTGGTGCTCGATGACTATCGCGATGGCGGGTTCCGGCTGTCGCCGCGGATGAGCAAAGAGGTGTTTGCGCGGGAGCGGACGGGAACGGCGCTGCGCGGGGAAGCGCGGCCGAAGCTCGGCCTGCAGGCGCAGTGGACGTTTTACATGGAGTCGGGTGTGAGCCGGTATCTGCCGCTGCCGGGGCGGTTCGAGCAATTGCGGTTTCGTGAAGTGCAGAACTTCCGGCCGAGCGCGGAGCTGGGGGTGGTGGCGCTACGGGCCGAGCCGGCGACGATGACGGCGTATCGGGTGGAGGGGATGGATTTCGCGGAGGCGCTGCCGGACCCGATTTTCGCAGAGCGGTGGAAGAGCTGGTCGGAGTCCGCGGCGGGTGGCCGCGCGGAGGGGCTGATGCAGCGGAGGCTGGAGTTAAACGCGGCGGACCGGGGGGCGTTGGCGCGGGTGTTGGCGCAGATCGGCGTTGGGAAGCGCCCGGAGGAATTTAGCCGCGCCGCGAGCGCCTGGCTGACGAGCAATCACGGCTATTCGTTGTCGCCGAAAATTCCCGGCGGCGCAGGGGATGCGCTCGTGCGTTGGACGGCTTCGAGGGAAGCGGGGCACTGTGAGCTGTTTTCCGGGGCGATGGTGGTGCTGGCGCGCGAGGCGGGATTTGCGGCGCGCGTGGTGATCGGTTTCCGCGGGGGTTCGTGGAACGGTTACTCCAATAATTTTACGGTGCGGAATTCCGACGCGCATGCGTGGGCGGAGATTTGGGACGCCGGGCGCGGGGCGTGGCTGCGGGCCGATGCGCTGGCGCCGGCGGCAACAGCGGCGGACGCGGCGGCGGCGGGCGACGGGGCGATCGCGCGGCGGTTGGATCGGAGTTGGACGGCACGCTTCGACAGTCTGCGGGTATTTTGGTATCGAAGGATCGTGAGTTTCGACGCGCGGTCGCAGGTGGAGACTTTGCAGGCGGTCAAGGCGGCGACGGAAACGACCGGGAAGCGGCTGCGGGAGTCGCTGGAGCGGGCCGTGGCGGCGTTGAAAGCGTGGCTCGCGGGGCCTTGGGATGCGCGTCGCGTCGCGGGATTGTCGGGAGTGATCGCGGGGCTCGTGGGCGCGGGTTGGGCGATGCGGAATTTTCGATTTTGGATGCGCGATTTTCGTTGGGGGCGGGGCGGGCGAAAGGTCGATCCCGTGCGGCGGGAAGCGGGGCGGCTGCTGGCGCGGCTGCGCGAGCCGCTGAGTGACGGCGCGCGCGCGGCGGCGGGTGCGGCGGAGGAAGAGAGTGTGCGACTCGAATTGGAGCGGCTGCGGTTTGGGCCGCAGGCAACATGGACGCAGCCGGAGGCGGTGCTGCGGCGGGCGCGGGGCGCGTTGAAAACCCGGCGGCGTGAGCGCGTCAGTCGGTCTTGAACGGCGTGGTAATCTTCTGATCGGCGGGCCGGTTTTTCTTTTCGAAATATTTCTTCAGGACGGTGGCGGCGATGGGGCCGGAGTTACGACCGCCGCCGAAGGTTTCGCCGATGGTGTCGCCTTCCAGCATCACGACCACGGCAATCTCCGGATTGTCGGCGGGGGCGAAGCAGAGGAACCAGGCGAAATTGATGTTACCGGTTTTGCCGTCTTTGGTGATTTCTTTCTGGGCGGTGCCGGTTTTGCCGGCGATGCGGACGCCGGGGATTTTGAACATGGGGATGTTCAGGGCGCTGCCGGTGCCGTGGTCGATGGTGCCGACCATGCCTTCGATGAGGGCGGCGCGTTGAGAGGGGGTGAGGCCGATGGACTCCGTGCGTTGAACCGGGGCGTTGTCGTGATGGATCAGAGTGGGTTTGGTGAAGACTTCGTTGCGGGCGACGGAGGCGGCGAAGCAGGCCATCTCGAGCGGGGTGACGAGGACGTAGCCCTGGCCGATGGACATGTTGGCGGTGTCGCCGGGGAACCATTTTTCCCCGATCACTCTCTCTTTGTAGGCGGGATCGGGCATGATCATGCGGCCGGTTTCGTTGGGCAGCTCGATGCCGGTGCGCTGGTGCAGGTGGAAGCGGCGGCCTTCCTCGGCGAGCAGTTGGGGCGTGATGAGGCGGCCGGCGGCAAAGTAATAGATGTCGCAGCTGTGGGCGATGGCTTCGGCCATGAGGACTTCGCCATGGCGACCGCGACCGTTGTCGCAGACGAAGGTTTTGTTGCCGATGCGGACGTAGCCCTGGCAGTCGGCGATGGGCTGGGTGGGATCGAGGAGGCCGCGACGAAGGCCGGCGATGGAGGTGAGGATTTTAAACGTCGAGCCCGGCGGGAAGGCACCGCCGATGGCGATATTCGTCCAGGCGCCCCGGGCGCTGATATCGGCGGCGTCCTCGTGGCTGAGGCGGGGGGTGAATTTGGAGAGGTCGTAGTCGGGCTTGCTGGCGAGGACGAGGACCTCGCCGGTCTTGATGTCGATGGCGACGGCGGCGCCGGTCTGGTCACCGATGGCTTGCTCGGCGGCGAGCTGGAGGTCGATATCGAGGGAGGTGACGATATTTTTTCCCTGCACGGGGAGACGGGATTCGATGGGTTTGGTCTCGCGGAGTCGGTAACCGGCGGGATCGACGCGGAAGATGGAGCCGCCGGCTTCGCCCTGTAACGTGTTGTCGAATTTTAATTCAAGGCCGTCGCGACCGATGGAGCCCCGCATCTTAAAAGTTTTCAACTTTGCACCGGCGAAATTCTCGGATTCCACGTTTTCGTTGATACCGACGTAACCCAGGGTTTGGGAAGCGGCCGAGCCGAAGGGATATTCGCGGGTGTTGGTGGTGTAGAGCTGGAGCGGGGAGACGACGGGGAGGCGCTCGATAAGTTTGGCATAGTCGGCGGGGGGGAGGTCTTCGATCAGCGGGTAGGGGAGGAGGAGTTCGCGGGCGAAGTGGTTGCCGAGGCGCTTGGGGTCCACCTTGAGGTCGCGGCCGAGGATGGCGTTAACCTGCTCGAGGTAGGCTTGGACGACGCTGACGCGGGCGAGGCTCCAGAGCTGGTCGGCAGTAGGGATGTCTTTGTCACCGGTTTCGCGATAATTTCCATGGATCCGAATGAACTCGGTGCGGAATTTGGCGCGCAGTTCGTCGAGATTCAGGACTACGGCAAAGCGCGGGCGGTTGCCGACGAGGAGCTGGCCGTGGCGATCGTAGATGTTCCCGCGTGGGGCGGGGACGATGATGAGGCGCTGGTTCTGGGTGCGCTCTTTCTCGTTGTGGATTTCGCTCTTAAAAAGCTGTTCGTAAGCGAGACCGCCCGCGAGGAGGAGGAGCAGGCCGGCGGTGACAAAATAGAAGAAAACGATGCGCGGGTCGTAGCCCTTGTGGGACTCGAAGAGTTTGCCGGAGTGGTCGGCGAGGCTGTTTTCGTTGGCGGCCACGGAGTGGGAAGCGCGTCACGCGTAGCGGCTGGGATTGGTCTCTTCGGTGACGAGGGCGAGGGCGCGGGTCTGGAGCGCGAAGAACCATGGGGCGATCAAAGCGAGGACCAATTGTGAGCAGGCGAGGTCCGCGAAGAGCCGGGGCCAGAGGCTCGCGGGGGCGGGTGAGCGGGCGACTTGCGTGAAGGAGAATACGAGGAAGAGGCCGAGGTTGGCGAAGAGGGCGATGACGACGCGACTGAGGGTATCGTCGCGTGGAACGCGGTCGCGGAGGTTGAAAACGACGACGTGGGTGAGGGCGAAAAGCAGCGCGTGAGTGCCGAAGGGGATGGGAGCTTCCGCGTCGAAGACCAGCCCGCCGAGAAAACTGGCCAGGAGGCCGGGGCGGAGTGAGAAGGTGAGCGCAGGCAACGTGATCGCGAGCGAGCCGAGGAACACGTAAACCCGCCAAGGAGCGAGCGCGTGGTTAAGCTGGGCAGCGAGGGCCCAGAGGAGAAGGGTCGAAAGGAAGATGAGGATCGGGCGGAGCAAGGGGCGGAAAATGGTTGGGAGCCGGGAGTCTGAAGCTGCGAGACTTGAGTGTTTGGGGATTACTGGGAGCTGATCGGGATAAGGACGGTGACTTCGGTGAGGGCGGCAAGACGGTCATCGATTTTAACCTCACCGGATTTGAAAAGGCCGTCGGTGCTGGGTTCCACTTTTATCACGGCGCCGATGGTGAGGCCGGGCGGGAAAACGCCGCCGAGGCCGGAAGTGACGAGGCGTTTGGTGGAGTTGGCGCTCGCGAAAATATCGAGCGGGACGAATTCGAGGACGCCGCCGGCGGAGCCGAAGGTGGGGTTGAGGCCGCCCTGGTAGCTGATCGGGCGAGTGTCGCCCTCGACGACGGCGGCGAGGCGGACGGTCTGGCTGCTGATGAGATCGACGGTGGCGGTGTAGGCAAAAACCTCGCTGATGCGACCGACGACGCCGCCGCTGAAGACGACGGGCGCGCCGACGACGAGGTTGTAATTTTTACCTTTGCGGATGGTGAGGCGTTGCCACCAGCCGGAGAAATCGCGGCGGACGACACGGGCGTGCTCCGAGCGGAAACCGGTGTAGGAGGGGAGACGCAGAATGCCTTCAAGGCGGGCAATCTCGCCTTGCATCTCGGTGTTTTGCTGGACGGCGAGATCGTATGAGGCGTTGAGCCGGGCGAGGTCGCGGCCGGCCTCGATCAGCTCGCTGTTGGAGTGAAGTCGGAGGGTCCAGAACTCTTGGAGATCTCGAGCGTAGGAAGCGGCGACGCCGATGGGCGCGGTGAGTTCGAAGAAGGATGCCCGGGTGAAGACCTTGAAGACCGTGGGGATGATCAGCCAAGCGGCGACGAGCAACCCGAGCGTGAGAAACGGACGGGCTTGGTCGAAACGTTTGGGCATGGGGCGCGGGTGTGGGTAGGGCGCATTATCCCGAACGCGCCGAAGCGGCGTTGCAATCCGGCCAAACAAAATTCCATTGGAAAGGCTCCGAAGCTAACCCTGCCCGCACGGGATTTAGTCGGATATAGGCGGCTTTTTCCTCGCGGCTTTTGTTGCTGCGAAGGCGGTGATCGAAAAAGCCATCCTGCCAGACAATCCCAGTTTGTTTTGCAACGTAGCGTTTCCAATCGCGGAGGACTGCTTCTATCCGGACGTCGCAAGGGAAAGAAAGTAGAGCGTGCAGATGATCGGGCATCGCGAGGAAAATAGAGGTCCACATCTTCTCCGTGGAGGGATAGTGCTCGATGGCGGTGGTCATCACGAGAAAAGGCTCCGGTAGGGCGAGCTGATTGGTTCTTCGCTCGGCGCAACAGATCGTGATGAAAACGTATCGCCTGACGGAACCCAATCGGGCGGGGTGTGGAACAGGTGTTGGCGCTGCGGAAATGAAGCCGGAGTAGGCTTGAGATAAAGCGGCGCGTTAGGGATAACGCGCTCAAGCTCGGAGCCGACCCCGCTCACACGTTCTGCATCAGCCACGAGAGGTCGTTGAGGACGGCGCCGGTGCCGTTGGCGACGGCGGAAAGGGGGTCGTCGGCGATCGTGACGGGAAGGCCGGTTTTTTCGCTGAGGAGTTTGTCGATGCCGCGGATGAGCGCGCCGCCGCCCGCCATCACGAAGCCGCGGTCCACAAGATCGGCGGAGAGTTCGGGCGGGCAGCGTTCGAGGGTTACGCGGACGGCGTCCACGATGGAGGAAATGGTGTCGGCGAGGGCTTCGCGGATTTCCTGCGACGTGATGTGAATCGTCTTGGGGAGACCGGCGACGGAATCGCGGCCTTTGACTTCCATGGTGAGTTCTTCGTCGAGCGGATACGCGGAGCCGACGCGGATTTTGATTTCTTCCGCGGTGCGCTCGCCGATGAGGAGGTTGTAGGCTCGCTTCATGTAGTTCACCATGGCGGCGTCGAGTTCGTCGCCGGCGACGCGGATGGATTTTGAAAAGACGATGCCGTTGAGCGAAATGATCGCGATCTCGGTGGTGCCGCCGCCGATGTCCACGATCATGTTGGCGGCGGGTTCATCGATGGGAAGGCCGACGCCGATGGCGGCGGCCATGGGCTCGGGAATGGTGATGACGTCGCGGGCGCCGGCGTGGAGGGCGGAGTCTTTGACGGCGCGTTTCTCGACCTCGGTGATACCGGAGGGGATGGCGATGACGACGCGGGGCGGGGCGCGGAACGAACCGCTGGAGACCTTGCGGATGAAGTAGCGAAGCATCGCCTCGGTGACATCGAAGTCGGCGATGACGCCGTCCTTCATCGGGCGGATGGCGGTGATGTTGCCGGGGGTGCGGCCGAGCATGCGCTTGGCTTCGTCGCCGACGGCGCGGACTTTACGGGTGACGGTGTCGAGGGCGACCACGGAGGGCTCGCGAAGGACGATGCCTTTGTCTTTGACGTAAACGAGCGTGTTGGCGGTGCCAAGGTCGATGCCGATGTCGTTGGAGAAATAACCGAGGAGGTTGGCCATGATTGGGATGGTCGGGCGAAAGTGTGGCGGCGTCGCCGCCGACGAAAACGAATGGGCGGCCATTCGGAGTGTCAACGAGGGAAACGGGCGAATCAGAGGAGGAAATTGAAAAATGGGCCGTGTGCGGCCGGTCGTGAAGCGGCAGTGTGGGGCGGCGAAGCGGGCTTTGGGCGATGGGTGGAACAGCGGGATTTCCGCGGGCCGCGGCGCGGCGTAGCACCGAAGTCTGATCAGTTAAAAGTCACTTCACCGGCAGCGGAGCGGAAGGTGGCGAAAGGGAGACTCCGGGTGAAGTGCTGGCGCGCTACTCTGCGAGTGCGCGATGGTCAGCGACAGATTGGTCGATCAATGAGCGCCCGCCGCCTGAATTCAACGCAGCGCCGCCGGAACGACCGTTGTCCGATTCGCCCAGTGAGCTTGGGAACGCGGCTGATTGAAGGGCGGCGAAACCGGGGAAAGCGGCGGGCCACGCTACTTTTTTGCGGCTTTTTCCTGGTCGGCTTTTTTCTGGGCTTCTTCGTAAGCCTTGCGTTGCTGGATACCGATTTCGAGGAGATCGCTGACTAGCATACGGGCTTCGGTTTCCTGTTGGGCGACGGAGCCTGGGGCGGGCGGAGGTTGTGGGGTGCCTTGAGTGGGGGTAATGGCGGCCGGAATGGCGAACCCGGCGGCCGCCGCGCCGGCGTTACCTGCGGCAGCGACGACAGATTTGCGCATGCGCAGGGTTTTTTGCAGACCCCCAACGGTGATCGTGGCTTGGTCTTGAGCGGCGTCGAATGAAAGAACCTTAATGCCTTCAGCGGTGGAGCCGACCGGAATCCAATGGCTGCGCTTGGTAGTGATGTCGGTGATGCAGATGACGGTCTTCTGACCGGTGCCACTGAACCCGCCCAGTTCGAGGGTCTCGTTGGCGGCGGGGGCGGCGACGGCGCTGCCGGGTGCGGGCATGAAAGGAGATTCTTTCGGCAGGGTGGTCTGGCCCTGCGCGTGGGCACCTGCAAAGAGGGCGAGCAGAAAGGCGGGGCGGAGAAGACGGCTACACATAAGACTTTAGACGCTGATTGCTGGTGTGGGTTGCGTCAAATCTGGAGAGCGGAAGCAAAGTCGTGGGTGCATTTGAAAATTCCCTCTTGTCTCAACGCGCGGGCTCAGCCCATTTCTTGGTCAGTCATGATCTCAGCGGATTATCTTCCCTTTCTGATTCAGGCCCTACTTGCGGGCGGCATTACCGCTTTCATTATCGGCGCGAGCCATTTTTTTGGGCAGCGGGCCAAACTCAACAAGATCAAGGATACCGCCTACGAGTGCGGCGTGCCTTCCGAGGGTTTGATGCACACGCGGTTCTCGGTGAAATTTTTCCTGACGGCGCTACTTTTCATGCTGTTCGACCTTGAGATCGTGATTCTGGTGCCGTGGACGCTTATCTACCGCGAGTTTTTGGCCAACCACATCTCGATCATCGGTCCGGTGTTTTTCTTTATCGGTGTGCTCGTTCTCGGCCTTTTCTACGAAGTCAAAAAAGGTGCCCTCAACTGGGAGAAGTGAGTCGATTGGCTGATTCCTGATTTTCATGCGGCTCGAAAAAATCATCGCCCGGAGCCGCATCATCGATCTGCGGAGCGGCGATCTGGCGGGCGCATTGCAAGAGTTGCTGGCGGTGAGCGTCGCGAGTTTCCCCGACCTTAAACCGGAGTCGCTCTTGAAGAGCCTGCTGGCCCGCGAGAGCACGATGACGACCTATCTTGGTCTCGGCGTAGCCTTGCCGCATGTGCGCGTGAAGATGCCGCGACGCTATATCCTGGCGATCGGTCGCAGTCGGGCGGGGATCAGGCACGATGGTGCGCTCGCGGACGAACGCGTGCACCTCATCGTGATGTTAATCGCAGGGGAGAGAGCGCGCGATTACCTGCAGGTGCTGGCCTCGATCGCGCGGCAGGTGAAGGAGCAACCGATGGTCGATGGCCTAGTGCAGGCGCCCGATCTGGATCAGCTTTACGAGCGACTCGTCGGTGGTTTTGGCGGCATCAGGCCGGTGCAAACCCAGCAGAATCGCGTCAACCGGCTCATGCTGCGCGAGGCGCAACGGGTCGCGCGGGGCGCCGCGTGTGACGCGCTGCTGGTGTTTGGCGATACGTTTGTCGGCGGCGTGGACCGAGGTGCGTTCGACTCGAAGCTCAAGACGATCCTCGTGACGCGCAATCCCATCGAGCCCGGCGATGATGAGCGCGCGTTTGCCGAGACGATTCAGGTGCGTTCGTTTTCCAATCAGCGCATGGCGCAACTGCGCAGCGCGATCCTCGTCGCGCTCACCCGCGGGCTTTTGAAATTCACGGACCGTATCTGCTGCCTCGATGGCATGACGGGCAGCAACCAGTTCGACACGCTCGTGGTCGTGGACATCGAGCGTGAGTTCCAGACGCTGCTCACGGGGCAGACGGCGGACTTGCTGCCCGATGACGTGAAACCCGAAGTCTTGGAACGCGTGCTGGCGGTCGCGACCGAACTAGCCGTGGAGGGACGGGAAGGCCGGCCGGTGGGCTGTCTTTTTGTGGTGGGCGACTCTGAAAAAGTCGCTGCGCTGAGCAAGCCACTCGTGCTAAACCCGTTTTTTGGTTATAAGGAAGAAGACCGGAATATTCTCAATCCCTTCATGGACGAGACGGTGAAGGAGTTTTCCTCGATTGATGGCGCCTTTACGATCCGGGGTGACGGCGTGGTCGAATCGGCGGGCACGCTAATCCAAGCGACCGACAGCAACCACGCACTCCCCAGCGGCCTGGGCAGCCGGCATGCGGCGGCGGCGGCGGTGAGCGTGGCGACGAATTGCATCGCAATCGTGGTGTCGTCGAGCACGAGCCAAGTTACTCTTTTCCGGCGCGGCGTAATGCTGCCTCTGACCGAAAAACGTCGTTAGGAGGCTTACGGGGTCCGTTTGGCCCAGTTGGAAGATTGGAGTTGCAGCGGGACGGGTGCGGGCTTTGCTCTGACCTCTCACCTATTTAAAACCATGCAAGAAGTCGTCACACTAGAATGCACCGAGGCCAAGAAAGAGGGTAAGCCCGCTTCTCGCTACCTCACCTTCCGTAACAAGAAGACCGTCACCGAGCGCATCGAAAAAAAGAAGTATAATCCCTTCTTGAAGCGCCACACGCTCCACAAGGAGATCAAATAAATAGGAGGGCTTACGCTTCTTGCAATCTCGAGGCCGGGCTTTTTGGCCCGGCTTTTTTATTTCCCGGTTCCAAGGCAGGCCTTCGGGGAACGGCCTGACTGACGCCGACCCCGGCTCAGCGGTGGCCAAGGCGTGGGGGTTCAAAAACCTTATTTGCGATCCGCGCCCAAAGATGCAAATGGAGCCGCCGAAGTGCCGGCGAGTGGGCGCTGGTTTACCTGCTGGCGACGGGCGGCGCGCCAGCTTTCGCGATGCTTGCGAATCCAGTCCAAAAGCGCACGCTCGAACCCGATGTCGTAACCGAGGCGCTCGGACTCCAGCCATTTGTGCTTAAGGATCTCTTCCCGCTCGGCGAGGAACTCCTGATAGAGGCTCGATTGCTTTACGAATTCACGGGACGAAGATGGATCGGACTCTTTGGAGGGAGAAGTCATGCAGCAGGTCGTAAACGAACCCTGTTCAGAGCGACGGCAAGAGTGCTGTCAATGCCCGCGATGTCGCCGAATTGTTACATCCGTGCCGGCATGGGCTTGACCAAGCGGGCGAGGAGCGTTTCCGCGATTTGGTGAAAGGTGCGGCCCGCGAGACTGTCCGGCGCGGTGACGACGATGGGCTCGCCCGAGTCACCGCCGGCGCGAATTTCGGGGATGAGCGGGACTTGGCCTAGCAGGGAGGTCCCGAGTTTCTCCGCGGTGATGATGCCGCCACCTTCGCCGAAGAGGAGGTGTTTTTGGCCGGAGGGATCGATGAAGTAGCTCATGTTCTCGGCCACGCCCAGGAGCGGGACGTTGACCTTTTGAAACATGAGGCCGCCCTTGCGTGCGACGTTGGTCGCGGCGGGTTGTGGCGTGGTCACGATCACGGCGCCGTCGAGTGGGAGCGTTTGCACAAGGGAGAGTTGGGCGTCGCCGGTGCCGGGCGGAAGATCAACGAGGAGCACGTCAAGGTCGCCCCATTTCACGTTTTGGACGAACTGCTGGATCGTCTTCATGATCATCGGGCCGCGCCAAACGACGGGCGTGTTGTCGTCCACGAGGAAGCCCATGCTCATGACTTTTACGCCGTGGCGTTCCATGGGGACGAGCATCGATGACGCGCCATCACCCTCGACTTCAGGGCGGCCCTGTAAACCCATCATCAGCGGAACGCTGGGGCCGTAGATGTCGCAATCCATCAGGCCCACGCGACCGGGACGGCCTTGGGCGGTGAGGACTTGGGCGAGGGCGCAGGCGAGGTTGACGGCGAAGGTGCTCTTGCCGACGCCGCCTTTGCCGGAGGCGATGGCGACGGCGTATTTCGCGGTCTTGGGCGTTCCGCCCATGCCGGGAAGATTGCCGGGGCCGTTGGCGGGCGGGGTGGCGGCGCGGGCGGGTTGCACGGAGATGTCGATGATTACGTCGCGCACACCGGGAAGGGCGCGCAGGCACTTATCGACTTCGGATTTCAGGTGCAGAGGAATCTTCGGGTCGCTGGTAGTGAGGGCGAGGGCGACCTTGACTATGCCGTCGATAAAACCCGCCGAGCGCACCAGACCGAACGAGACGATGTCGCGGCTAAAGCCGGGATATTTTACCTGTTGTAGCTGGGCTTTGATTTCGGCGTCGGTCACGGCAGTGAGAATGTTAGCAAATAAGAGTTGTTATGCCGGCGCGGCGCGCAAATAGAAATCCCCTTCACCACCCATCCATTTCTTTTCTCGTTCATGAAAAAAATCCTGCGTCTCGCCATGCTCCTGCTTACGCTTACCGAGGTTCCGCTGCAAGCGCAGCGCGATATCGGATCAGTCGAGGTGTTGGCCGAAAATAAAACCGTGCCGGTGCGGGTCTCGGCCAATACGCCGGAACTCAATGCGCTCGCGCTGCAAGCCTTCGGTTCGCATGGCCGTTATCGGCTCGTCGCGACCGGATTTGCTTTCGATATCAAGTTCTCCGCGGTGACGCCCACGCAGGTCCGCGTCGATATTACGAAGTCGCCCAGCGGCACAGCAGTCGCGACCGAGGTCGTCACAGGCGCGACGGCACGCAACGCACTGCTGCGCGCGGCCGATGTCGCGGTTGTGAAGACCAACGGACTTGGTCTGCGGGGTTTCTTCGCGTCGAAACTCGCGTTCATCAATGAGCGCACGGGCAAAAAGGAAATTTACACGGGCGATCTGCTGTTCGGCGAGGTGAAGCAGATCACGCGCGACAATTCCATCATACTCAGTCCGCGCTGGGCGCCGGACGGCTCCCGCCTGCTCTACACGAGTTTCTACAAATCGGGCTTCCCTGACATTTTCACCATCGATCTCGGTAGCTACCAGCGTTCGACGTTTGTGAGTTTCAAGGGCACGAATAGCGGCGCGCGTTTCAGTCCCAACGGTTCGCAGGTGGCGATGATTTTGAGCGGCGAGGGCACGCCGGAAATCTACGTCAGCAACGCGCAGGGCCGCGGGGTGGCGCGCAAGACCCGCTCGGACACGGTGAAATCTTCGCCCTGTTTCTCGCCCGATGGCACGCGGCTTGTTTATGCCGGGGAGCCCGGCCCTCAGCTCTACACGATGCCTGTCAATGGCGGCTCGCCCACGCGGCTGACGTCCGGGATCAGCAGCTACTGTGCTGAGCCGGATTGGAGCAAAACGAATCCCAACAAGATCGCCTTCACGATTCGGGTGGGGCGCAACTTCCAGATCGCGGTTTACGATTTCACGAAGCGCGCGAGCGAGCAGGTTTCCAAGGCGAAATTTGACGGGGTCGAGCCCAATTGGTTGCCCGACGGACGCCACGTGGTCTACACTGCGCGTGATTCGGCCACGAGCCGGGTTTGCATTCTTGATACCGAAACTGGTAAAAGCACACCGATCAGCCCGGCGAGCTTCGGCTCGACGTTGCAGGCGAATGTCTGGGCGCCGTAACCTGATTTTCAGATCAGAGCACAAAAAAAGCCGCGCCATAAAGCGCGGCCTTTTTTTGAAATGGTCGGGCGCTCAGCTCGTCGCGGCGACGTAGTTGGCCTCGGCGGCGTCCCAGTTGACCACATTCCAGAATGCCGCGATGTAATCGGGCCGGCGGTTCTGGTAGTTGAGGTAGTAGGCGTGCTCCCAGACATCAAGGGCAAGGAGGGGTTTGCCTTCGATGCCGGCGACGGCCTTGCCCATGAGGGGGCTGTCCTGATTAGCGGTGGAGCCGACGGCGAGTTTCTTGTCGGCGGTGACGTAGAGCCAGGCCCAGCCTGAGCCGAAGCGCGTAGCGCCCGCTTTGGCGAAGTCTTCCTTGAACTTGGCGAATCCGCCGAGCTCGGCCTCGATGGCCGCGCCGAGTTTGCCCTTGGGTGCGCCGCCCTTGCCGGGACCGAGGATGGTCCAGAAGAACGAATGGTTGCTGTGGCCGCCGGCGTTGTTGCGCACGCCGCCGCGGATGGCCTCGGGAACTTTGGAGAGATCGGCGATCAGGGCGTTGACGTCGAGGGCGGCGAGATCGGCGTGGTCTTTGAGAAGATTGGTGGCGTTGGTGATATAGGCCTGGTGGTGCTTGCCGTGATGGATCTCCATCGTCTTTGCGTCAATGTGCGGGACGAGGGCGTCGAGGGCGTAGGGCAGGGGAGGTAGAGTGTAAGCCATGATGGATGATGTTTTGGATTTCTAGAGCGGGAACGCGGAACAAGTGACGGACCGCAAAGTGATGCACCGGTGCCGAATCGCGTCAACTTTCGCCTGTGTCTTGCTTGGCGCGCTTCAGACGGAAAAAGGTTTGGATCAATTCGCGGCATTCGGGCTCGAGCACGCCGCCGCCGGTGAGTTCGACGTGGTGGTTGACGCGCGGAAGGGCGTTGAGGTCGGTCGCGCCGCCGAGGCAACCCATCTTGGGATCGGGGACGGCGTAGCAGACGCGTTTCAAGCGCGACATGAGCGTGGCGCCCGAGCACATGGGGCAGGGCTCCTTGGTCACGTAGAGCGTCGCACCTTCGAGCCGCCAGTTGCCCAACTTCGTGGCGGCTTGGGTGATCGCGAGCATCTCGGCGTGGGCGGTGGGATCCCCGGCGCTTTCGACGGTGTTGTGCGCGGCCCCGATGATCTCGCCGCCAAACTCGATCACGGCTCCGATGGGGACCTCGTCCTGCCGCCAGGCGTCGATGGCCTGGTTGTAGGCCAGACTCATGAAGAACACGTCGTCGCGAATCAGCCGCGAGGGGAAACGCTTATCAAGAGGACAGGGCGGCGAAGTGTTTTTAGGGGAGACCATGAGGGGCGTTTCGGAGGAAAACCTTGACTTACGCGGGGGCGATCCGGCTTACAAGTGTGCTTTACGCCGACCACTGCACACCGATCCATGATGCTCCACTGCTCCATTCAACCCCGCGTTAACCATGGCTGACAACGACGCGATCGAAGTTGAGGGCAAAGTGATGGTCGTGCTGCCCGGCACGATGTTCAAGGTGCAGCTGGCCAACGGCCATGTCGTGCTCGCCCATATCTCGGGCAAGCTGCGGAAGAACTTCATCAAGATCGCCGCGGGCGACAACGTGAAGATGGAGATGAGCCCCTACGATTTGGAGAAGGCGCGCATCACCTTCCGCATGAAAGAGGCGAATCCATTGCCGCGCCCACCGATGCGCCGCCGCTACTGAGCGGCAGACCCGCAGGCGAAACGGGTCCGCTTGAATTTTCCAGCCAAGGCCCAGTCGGCTTTGGCTTTTTTGTGCCCAGGTGTGGTGTCGTCGAATCTCGGCTTTGACTTGCCGAACCCGGTCCGCGCTCGCGCACTCTTCCGCGCATGGCCCGCCGCTCGATTTCTTCCCGCAAGCTCGCAGACAGTCGCGCACCGGCGGCGTTTGCGGGCGACATTACCGGGTTCATTGGGTTTCTCGATCTGGAGCGTGGGCTCTCGGAACATACGCTCGAAAACTACCAGCGCGATCTCGACCAGGCCGCTACGTGGCTCGCGAAGCAGGGCGTCGCCGATTGGCGCACGGTCACGGCGGCGCAGGCGGGGGAGTGGCTGCATTCGCTCACGCGCGCGGACTTCGCGGTGGCGAGCCTCGCGCGCAAGCTCACGGCGCTGCGCGTCTTCGCCCGGTATCTCGTGCGCGAGAAAACCCGCCCCGATGATTTCACCGCGCTGCTGGCCGGGCCGAAGCTCGGGCGACGCTTACCCGAGACACTTTCTGGAGACGATATCACGCGCCTCCTCGCAGCGCCCAACGGCGGAGACCCGGCGTCGCTGCGCGACCGGGCGCTGTTGGAGTTGTTTTATTCGAGTGGTCTGCGCGTGTCGGAGTTGGGCGGGCTCATGCTGCAACAGATCGATCTTGAGCAGGGATTTCTGCGCGTGTTCGGCAAGGGCTCGAAGGAGCGCGTGGTGCCCATCGGCGGACGGGCGAGCGCGGCGCTCACGACTTACCTCGTCGCGGGTCGGCCGCATTTCGTGAAGACACGCACGGGCAGCCAGCTCTTCCTGAGCAACCGCGGCGGGGCGCTCTCGCGGATCACGCTTTGGTTTATCGTCAAAAAACACGCGCGTCGCGCCGGGATCGCGCAGAACGTGAAGCCCCATTTGCTGCGGCATTCGTTTGCGACGCATCTGCTCAGCGGCGGCGCGGACCTGCGCGCGATTCAGGAGATGCTCGGTCACGCCAGCATCGCGACGACGCAGATCTATACGGCGGTCGAACCGCAGCGGTTGTTGGATCAGCACAAGAAATTCCATCCGCGCAATCGGGACTGGACGGCTCCGGGCTTGCTCTGATGGGAAGCGATGGGTTGCTTGGCGCCCGCATGTTTTTCGGAGGTTATTCCATCCCGGCTCTGATCGAACTCGCAGCCAAGGTCGCGTGCATCGTGCATGTGATCCGCCAAGGCCGGAGCTTGGCGTGGATTTGGCTCATTTTGCTTTTCCCGGTCGGTGGTCCGTTGATTTATTTCTTCGTTGAGATCTGGCCCGACCTTGGTCGTGGCAGGTCTGGTCCGGAATTCAGTTTTCGGCTGCCGCAGAATCCGACGCGAAACATCGCGCGACTGACGGAGGAACTGGAGTATTCGAGCACGGTGGAAAAACGCGTCCAGCTCGCCCGCGCCTACGCCGCCGCGGAACGTCACGCCGAGGCCGTCGAGACGATCCGCGCGTGTCTGACCGGTGTCTTCAAAGACGATCCGCCGCTCACGTTCGAACTCGCGGAGATTTGTTTCGGCGCCGGTCTCCATCGGGAATCGCTGGACGCACTGTCGGTGTTGGACTGGCTTGAGTTCAGGGGGGCCGCCACGAGCGCTTCATTCTGGCGGCGCGTTGCCACGAAAAACTCGGCGACGTCGCGGCGGCGAGGGCGGCCTACGAGGAGTCATTTCCCACGGCGGTAGGCGAGGAGGCGCGCTGTCGCCACGCACAATTGTGCGCGGCAGCAGGTGAATCGGCGGCGGCCCGCGCGCTGTTTGAAGAGATCGTTCGCAACGCGAAACATGGCGGCGGCAACTATCGCCGGTTGAATCGACCGTGGATCAAGCAGGCCAAGACCGGACTTGAGGCTTTGGCGGACAAGTGAGCCGGCCCGTGGGACCTGCGTGGCGCGTTACGGCCGTGACAGCGCCGCGAGTTCTTTTTCAAAGCGCGTTTGTGAGGCTTTGCGCTTTTGGGCGCTGGCCTGTTGAAGAGCTCG
Organism: Opitutaceae bacterium; assembly: GCA_014376585.1. Taxonomy (GTDB): domain Bacteria; phylum Verrucomicrobiota; class Verrucomicrobiia; order Opitutales; family Opitutaceae; genus Tous-C4FEB. The sequence continues at coordinate 20,221 of JACMRG010000148.1, forward strand.
CTGCTGTTCGCCGGCGTCATCGGAGTTGGATGCGATGTCGCGTTCCCCGATTTTGCGGGCTTCGATGATCGTTGCGTATTTGCCGGTGCCGTAAAGCGAGCTGGCCCGGTCATTCACTTGGTGCAGGCGTAATTCTTGCATGAATACAGATGACGGCGAGATCGCCAAAACATTCGTATAGTGTGGCTTAGTGTGCTTTATTTCTGCGTGAGCCGTGCAGCCGGATCCCGCGATAATCCCGGCGACCAAGGTGAGGGGTAGCATCCGGTTTATGCGAACAACTGAAAGGTGGAACCGCTCCGGGTCACTGTCCGGGTCTGATGTGAAATCAGCACACTGAACCGCCTGTGCCCGCAGTATTTACTTCCAATTAAGCCGGGCCGGGAAATGTTCTTTGCGAACCATGCGGCAGGATACTGTCATCTATCTGACGAACACCATTATCGGTGTCATTCTGGCCTGCTTGTTGACCTATCACTGGTTGCGCCAGAACCGCTCGATCACTATGCGCGCCTGGATGTTTGCGGCATGGATCATGACGGCGGCGGACATTCTCTTCGCGCTACGGCCGGAGCTGCCGTTGTGGATGGGGCGGGTGGTGGCGACGGTGATGGTCACGGCCGGACATGGCGTGCTCTACATCGGCGCGCAGAGAACGGCGGAGCTGCCGCAAAGGCGGAAGCTAATCGCAGTGGTGCTGCTTTTTCATATCACGGGGCTGACGCTTTTCCTGATCGCGGGTCGGTCCACGAACTGGCGCATGGTGATGAACGGGCTGATTTGGGCCGGTCTCTCGCTCGCTTCGTTCCGTTGCCTGCGTCAGGCACGGCCGGTCTTCTGGCAACCGCTACTGGCGCCGGCGAGCGCGTTCCTCCTGCACGGCGTGTTTCACTGCCTGCGCGTGGGCGCGGCGATTATTTTTCAGGTGCGTGGTTTGACGGAGGCTTCGGCGGCGCTGCAGACCATCGGTGATCTTGAGGTGAGCTTCTTCATGGTCGCGCTTTTTGTGAGCGTGCTGATCGCCCACCTCCAACTGCGCAACGAGGAGCTCTCCAGCGCGCTGGTCGAGGTGCAGACACTGACCGGACTCCTGCCCATCTGCGCGTGGTGCCGGAAGGTGCGGGCGGACGACGGTTACTGGCAGAAGTTGGAGGAATATTTCGTTTCGCACAGCCGGGTGAAATTCACTCACGGCATCTGTGTGGATTGCACCAAGGAACAGTTTCCCGAGAGTCGGGCGGTGAGGTTGCCCGATTGAGATCGAAGTCAGGGCGGTTGCGGAGCCGAAAGCCTGTGGGGTCAGGCCGGCGACACGGGGTAGAGCGCGGCGAGTTTGCGCATCGTGGTGAGATTGCGCATCGAGGAGGAGGGGAGCTTGAGCGCCTTCAATTCCGGTGAGGTCCAGATCTTGGATTCGTGAGATTTGATGCGCCGGCAGAGCCAATAAAATTCGCGCCCGTCGACGGCGAAGGCATCAACTTCCGAATGACACGCGGTGAGCCCGCGACGCTGTTCCGGGCTGAGTGGGCGCGCGAGAAAGCCCACGTGAATGGTGTTGGCGGGATCTAATCCGTCGGCCGGGCCGAACGGCGGGAACGCGGCCACGGCGGCGACCTCGGTGCGGGTGCGGACGAACGTGTCCACGGAGTAGCCGAGGGTTTTCGCCAAGTGGTTCTGAATGCCGGCCTCGAGTTTGGCGGCGTCGCCGAGCCTGCTGGAGAAGATGACATTGCCGCTCGCGATGAAGGTTTCAACATGGGCAAATTTCAGCGCCTCGAAGTGCTCGCGCAGCGCGTCCATCTTGATCCGCCGCTTGCCGAGATTCATGCCGCGAAGGAAGGCGATGTAGTGGTGCATGCTTCGGCGAGGCGATGCGGTCCGCAGACGGGGGGCGATATCAAAATGGGGACACGCGGGTCAGCACTGGAATCTTGACGCGACCCCGGATTCGGGCGCCCTTTGGCGCATGGCCACGCCGACGGACGAAAACTTCAACGACTACAAACGCGCGGAGCGGAAGGCGCTCGAGATTCTCGCAGAGATGAAGGCGACGAGTCCTAAGCAGGTGGACATCGAGCTGGCGCTGCTGGTGGCGATTTTCGAACTGCACAAGGGCGCGGTGCCGGCCGACAAGATCGCGGCCATCGTGCAGGGGCATCTCAAGCAGCTGGTGCCTTACTACGCGGGGAAAGCTTCGCCGACTATCAACTGAGGGGCGCCGGTCCGGGGGCGGATGCAGGCGTGAGCGGGGGTGTATCCGGCAGGGACGCCGGGAATTGGCATTGGACGGTGGTGCCCTGGCCGGGCAGCGAGTTGACGGTGAGGGCGCCGCCGTGGCGCTCGATGACCGTGTAGCAAATGGTCAGGCCCGGCCCCATGCCTTTTTGACTGCCGCGGCGTTTGGTGGAGAAATAGGGGTCGAAGATTTTCGGCAGCAGGTCGGGCGCGATGCCCGCGCCGGCGTCCGCCATGCTGATGCAGACGTAGTGGCCGGCGGGAATTTCGAGTTGGTTGGGCGCCGTTAGCACTACGTTTTCGGCGCGGAGCTGCACGCGGCCGCCGCGAGGTATGGCTTCGCAGGCATTCAGCGCCAGATTGCGAATCAGCCGGGCGATCTGGTCCGCATCGATCTCAGCCGGCCACAAGTCCACCGCCACGTCGCATTCGCCGCGCACGTGAGAACCGCGGAGGGCGAGCTCCAGTGACTGGCGCAGCAGGGGCGTGAGTTCGGTGGGCTTGCGCACGGAGCCGCCGACATTGGCAAAAGCGATCAGCCGTTCCGTGAGGGTGTGGGCGGCGTGGGCGGAGGTCATGGCTTCATGGCGATAGGTTTCCTGCTCCGCATTCAACGGGCCGTCCAACTTGATCATTTCCAAACTGAGCATCAGCCCGAAGAGGAGATTGTTGAAATGGTGGGCAATGCCGCCGGCCAGAATTCCGGTGGACTCCAGTTTGCTTAAAATCAGGTTTTCTTCGTCGAGCCTGCGGCGTTCGGTGACGTCGCGCGCCACGGCAAAAACGGTGGTCGCACCGGGCTCGATGGCGGTTTGCCACGCCAGCCAGCGATAGGAGCCGTCTTTGCAACGGTAGCGGTTTTCGAGGCCGCGGACGGGCACCCCCTCGGCGAGATTGGCGCGGGCCTCGAGGGTGCGCTCACGATCCTCGGGGTGCATAAAATCCGCCACGAGCCACTAGCCACGAGCCGCGAGAGGAGTTCTTCTTCGGACCAACCCAGGACGCGGGTCCACGGGGGGTTTACCTGTTTGAAACGTCCGTCCAAGCCGGCGATGCAGAGCAAATCGAGCGAGAGTTTGAAAAGGCGATCACGGTCGGTGTCCGCGGTGATGGCGGACGCAGGGACGGCTGGGGAAGTGACTGAAGGAAATTCCATGAAGACTCTTACTTGTTCGGACCTTGGGCCGATTTTCTTCAGACCCGAAAATCGTCGGTGGATGGAGGCAACGGTTATGTGGGCTCCGGCCGACCGATAGCGTTTAGATGTTGGTGCGTGAGCGAGTTGAGGGAAATATTATGAAGCGCTTGAAATACCGTGTGTCTCGGGCCTCATCGGAGGGATGCCTATTACTGTCGTTGGACAACGTTGCATGAGTGAGCGCGAGCCCGAGTTGGGTCTCGGCGTGGTGGCGAGCGTGGATGCCGCCGCGCGACGGGTCGGAATCAATTTTCCTGCGACGGGCGAAAACCGGCTCTACGCGCTGGGCACGCCGGTGTTGAAGCGCGTGCAGTTTGGCGTAGGCGAGACCGTCGCGACCCGCGAAGGCGCGCCGCTGGTCGTCGAGGCCGTGGAAGAGACGGCGGGGGTGATTGTTTACGTGGGCGCAGGCGGGCGGCGCGTGCGTGAGGATGCGATTTCCGATGTGACGAGTGTGAGTCTGCCGCAGGAGCGGCTGATGGCGGGGCAGGTCGATCCGGGGGAAGTTTTCGACCTGCGGTATCGGGCGTTGCAGGCGCAGGTAAAATTCCGGCAGTCGGATGTGCGCGGGTTTCTCGGCGGGCGGCTGGAGTTGATCCCGCACCAGTTTTTTATCCTGCAGGAGGTGTCGTCGCGCCAAGTCCCGCGCGTGCTGCTCGCCGACGAAGTGGGTCTGGGGAAAACCATCGAGGCGTGTCTGATATTGCAACGCCTGCTGGCGGTCGGGAAGGCGAAGCGCGTGCTGATCCTCGTGCCGGAGTCGCTCACGCACCAGTGGTTCGTCGAACTGCTGCGGCGGTTCAACCTGTGGTTCAGCATCTACGACGAAGCGCGCTGCGTCGCGTGTGAAGGCAGCGAGCCCACGCAAAACCCGTTCCTCGCGGCCCAACTCGTGTTGGCCAGCGTGTCTTTCCTTGCGGGCAGCGAGAGCCGGCGCGATCAGGCGTTGGCGGCGGGCTGGGATATCGTCGTCGTGGACGAAGCCCATCATCTCGCTTGGACGACGGCGGCCGTGAGCCCCGAGTATGCGCTGGTGGAGCAACTGGCGCGGCGGTGCCCGGGGCTGCTGCTGCTCACGGCCACGCCGACCCAACTGGGCCTCGAAGGACATTTTGCGCGGCTGCGGCTGCTCGATCCGCACCGCTATGATGACTTCGACCGCTATCTCGAGGAAGCGGAGAACTTCGGCGCGGTGGCGGGCATTGCCGAGAAGATCATCGACCAGAAACCGCTGAAACCGAAAGATCAGACGACGCTGCGAAAAATCTTTAACCGCGATCCGCAGCGACTGGGCGAGCACCTCGATGCGCTGGAGCAGGGCAGGGCGGGGGCGCGCGAGGCGTTGCTCAAGACGCTCCTCGACCAGCATGGCACGGGACGCGTGGTGTTGCGCAATACGCGCGCGGCGATGACCGGGTTTCCGAAGCGGAAATTTTGCCCGGTGGCGCTCACGGTGGAGAGCAACCTCACGCAACTCGCCCGGATTGCGCGTGAGTTGCAGGCCGAGGACACGGGCGCGGACGCATCGATCCGCTACGCTTTTAAAGAGGATCCGCGGATCGAGTGGCTGGCGGACTTCCTGAAGGAACAGCGCTCGGCCAAGGTCCTCCTCATCTGCAAATCCCAGCGCAAGGTCGCGGCCATCGAGGCGGCGTTACAGGAGAGGATCAACGTGAAGGTCGGCCTGTTCCACGAGGGGTTGCCGCTGGTGCAGCGCGACCGCAACGCCGCTTGGTTCGGTGAGCCCGACGGCGCGCAGTTGCTGATCTGTTCCGAGATCGGCAGCGAAGGGCGCAATTTTCAGTTCGCGCATCACCTCGTGCTGTTCGACCTGCCGTTGAATCCCGGTCTGCTGGAGCAGCGCATCGGGCGTCTGGATCGCATCGGGCAGACGCAGACCATCCGCATCCACGTGCCTTACGTGGTGGGCAGCGGCGAAGAGTGTGTCGTGGAGTGGTATCACCGCGGGCTGGACGCTTTCGAAACCTCGCTGCACGGCGGCAACGACTACCAGGACGCTTTCAAGGCCCGCCTGCTCGAGCGGGCGCGCACTTATGGCGAAGGCGGTAAGGCGGGGCGCGCCCAGCTCGACGCGTTGATCGCGGAAACTATCGCGTTCCGAAAGGTGCTGGCGCTCAAGATGCAGAAGGGGCGGGACCGGTTGTTAGAGCTCAACTCCTTTGATCCGAAGGTGGCCGAGCGCGTGATCGCCCGCGTGCGCGCGGTGGATGCGGATCCCTTCCTGCGGGATTTCCTCGTCGAGCTGCTCGATCATTTTGGCGTGCGGATCAAGGAGCACGAGGAAGGCGACGTGTTCCTCGATCCGAGTCACGCGTATATCGAGGGCTTTCCGTCCATCCCGCGCGACGGGATGCTCGCGACGTTCAGCCGCCAGCGCGCGATTGTGCGCGAGGACATCCGCTTCATCTCGCCCGATCACGCGCTCGTGCAGGATGCCATCGACCTCCTCATTGATTCGAAGGCGGGCACTTCGGCCTTCGGTTTCGTGAAATCGCGCACGCCCAATCTGCTGCTGGAGGCGGTTTTCGTGCTCGAGACCGTCGCCGATACGCGTTGGCACGTGGACCAGTTTCTGGCGCCCACTCCGGTGCGCGTGGTGATCGATCTCAAGGGCAACGACCTCACGGCGGCGCGGGAGACGACGGCGTTGGCGGATGATTTTGTGGACGGGACACTCCAGCGCTTTCTGTCGCGCCCAGGGTTCAATCCCGGATTATTGAAGACGTTGTTGGAGGCGGCGACGGCGGGGGCGGATGAGCGCGCGGCGGTTTTGAAAACTGCGGCGGCCGAGAAGGCGAACAGCGCGCTACGGGCGGATTTACAGCGCCTCATCGATCTCGGAAAAATCAACGACCACGTGCGGCCCGAGGAGATCGAGCTCGCGCGGGAGCAACTTGAGCGCACGCGCACCGCGATCACCGAGGCGCGACTGCGGCTCGATTCGATCCGGCTCATCGTCGAGGGACCGGGCACGGCGGATTGAGCAACGCGGAGTTCAGCTGACCAGAAACGGCCTGACTTCGGCGCGCGCGGAGTTTTCGTGGAGCGATGAACTACGCGTGCCTGTTTCTCACTCTGATCGCGGTGGTGCCGCCCGCCGCGGCGGTAATCCCGGCGTCGTCCGCGCTGCAGGCGATCGTGGACCGTGCGGCGCAGACGGCGCTGACCGAGTTTGTTGAACGGAAACTCCAACCCCACCAACTCGCGATCACGCTGGTCGATTTGCGCGACCCGAATCAGCCGCAGCGGGCGAGTTTTCGCGGGGATCAGCCGATTTATCCGGCGAGTGTGATCAAGCTCTTTTATCTCGCCGCAACGCACCGCTGGCTGGAAGACGCAAAACTCACGGATACGCCGGAGCTGCGCCGGGCGTTGCGCGATATGATCGTAGATTCATCCGATGACGCCACGCACTACGTCATCGACCTGCTCACGGGCACAACGAGCGGGCCGGAGTTGTCGGGGGCTGAACTCGCGGTCTGGTTTGAGAAACGATCGGTGGTGACGCGCTACTTCGCGCAGCTGGGCTACACCGGCGTCAATGCCAGCAAGAAACCGTGGGGCGACGGGCCGTATGGGCGCGAGTCGCAGGCCATCAAGCTGCTTGAGCCGAAGCGCAATATGCTCACCACCGATGCTACCGCGCGGTTGTGGGTGGAGATAGCGACCGGACGCTGCGTGACGGCGGCGCGCAGTGCGGAGATGTTGCAACTCCTCGCCCGTGATCCGGCGTCCACGGATGCCGATCCCGACAATCAGGCGAAATTTACGGGCCCCGCATTGCCCGCCGGCGCGAAGCTATGGTCGAAAGCGGGCTGGACCAGCCAGACGCGGCACGACGCGGCGCTGATCGAGCTGCCCGGTGGCGCGCGGTTTGTGCTCGTGGTGTTTACGACGGATCACGCCAGTGAGCGCACGCTCATCCAGTCTGTGGCGCGCGTCGTGGTGAGCGGCATGATGGGCGCGCGCTAGAAATCTACGGGCCGGTGAGAAGGTGATTGGGGCGGGGATTGCCCTTGCGGATGCGCACGGGGGTTTCCAGAACCACCGCCCCTCTCATGCAGACCCAAGAAATTTCCCTCGAACAGATCGACATCTATGGCGGGACCCAAGCCCGTGCCCAGACCAACGAGGATGCGATCGACGGCTATGGCGAAGAGATGAACCGCGGAACGGTGTTTCCGCCCATCGCGCTCTATTTCGATGGCACGACCTATTGGCTTGCGGACGGGTTTCACCGCTACCTCGCGGCCAAGCGGATCGGTCGGACCGCGATCACAGCCGAGGTGCAACCCGGAGGGCGGGTCGATGCTTTGAAGCATGCGCTCGGCGCCAACGCGGCCAACGGTGTGCACCGCAACAACGCGGATAAACGCAATGCCGTTGAGATCGCGCTGGAGGAATGGCCGGATCGGGCGAATCCGGTGATCGCGGAGATCTGCCGGGTGTCGGTGGAGTTTGTCCGCACCACGCGCGCGCAGCTCACGAAGTCGGGCCACCTTGCGCGGGCAGAGACCGTCGTCGGTCGCGACGGCAAGGAATACCCGGCGCAGATCGAGCGCGAGGCGCGGGGCAAGGCGGAAGGATCGTCCAGCGATAACAAGGGTGGCGGCGGTGGTGGCGGCCGGCCCGGCTCAAAGGGCGGGGGTGGATCGCTCGGCGGCGGCAACATGGAGATCGAGCGCGAGGCGCGGGCGATGATCCGGCGCGGCGAAATCAATCCCTTCGAGTTACCGACGATTTTCTCGGCCAACGCCGACGACTATGCGGCCACGGTTATTACCCTCCTCGGCAAGATGAAACGTGAAGACCCGAAGCGCAAAGCGGGTCTGTTGCGGATCAAACAGTGGGTCGAGAAGGCACTGGCCGGCGAAGTCGAGGTGCCGCCCGCCGAAGCCGAGGCCAGCCTCGCGGCCGAGCCGTCGTGAGTCGGGCGGTCTGGGTGTGCGATTAATTCTTCGGCGGGATCAAGGCTCGGATGCGTGGGTCGCGCAGAAAGAGACCGCCCCAGATCGCCACACCCAACACGATGTGGGTATAAACCGGATCGCCGACGCGCAGGTGCGTCTGGATCGCGCCACCGAGGTATCCCGTGAGTAGGATCGCGCCCAGCACGGAGGTGCGCGGAATCGAATAGATCAACGTGCAGGAGAGTTCGAGAATGCCGAGGCCGACGGTGTGGCGGAGCGGGACGCCGAGGTGCTCAAAGCCCTTGGCGAGTTCGGGTGAGCTGCTAACTTCATCGCGGCACTAAAGAGCAACATTAACGCGGGCGCGGTCGTCATGACACGGACAGTCCAGAGGGCGGCTTTGGAAACGGGAGCAGTGGGGGTGATTTCCATAGGGAGTGAGTTGTGGGACGAAGCGGCGTGGAGGATGAATGCGGGTGCGGAACCGGCAATCTCGCGATGAGCAACGGAGCGGGGTGACGTTTAGGCCAGCAACGGCCGGTTGAATTGGGCGCGCCAATTTTTACGGTCCGGGCTGGATTCGGGGCCGGCGAGGTAGCATTCCCACCAATCTTCCGCCGGGCGGTGGCCTTGGGTTTCGATCCAGTCGTTGAATTGGCCCCCCGCCGCGCCGAGGCCTTCGAAACTGCCGTTACAGACCGTGCGGGCGACTTTCATCGCCGGCCATTGACTGAGCTTGACGCGGCCGGCGGCGGTGACGGATTTTGCGACGGCACGCTGATTTCAAAGTCCCACGCATCGGGAGACATTTTGCGATGATGCGTGAACCACGGGCCTGCCGGCTTGATGTCCTGCGCCGCGAGAGTCGCCATCAGCTCCTGCAAGCCGGGCCCAATGACGTTTTGAATTTCGTCCTCGGGGATCTGGAGGTGGCTGATGGCCGTGGGTTGCGCCGCGGTCTGGATGATTTGAGGGGCGTCGATCATGGTGGGGGTTGGTGATGAGGCGCACTCATTCTACGAACGATGGGGACGCTCCCGGACACGGCCCTCGCGAAATTCGTCATCACACGGTCTTTTAGGTTTCCCCAAATGAGTCTCAAGCTGATCCCAGGTGCCGCCCCAGCCTTGGCGCATGCTTTCGTGGTTGTCGTCGAAGCTCCGCTGCTGGGCGGCCGGGGCGTTGAACGCGGTCGAATGAATAGAGACGGTGGTCTTGCCGGCGTGCTCGGTGAACGTGACCATAATGAGTATCTCCGACAGCCAGGGATCGGGAAAGGGCGGGGGAACGACTTCGCCCGCGGGATTTGAAAACGAGTTATTCTACACGAGGCGATCAGGCGCGTTGATCTCAATAAATTTCCAGCAGACCCACATCTCGTGGCCGTCGGGAGTTTTTATGCAGACGCGGAAAATGCCCGTCGGGTCGGAAATCTAGTGGGGCTGTCGGACTGGTAAAACCTTTGGGGCCGAACCATTGCTTCAGCTCCTCCACCTCGGTCCACGCACGCCGGACGACGGCGCGCGGCGCGGCGAATTCGCGTGAGATGAGGAAGGGCAGTGATGCGCCCGGTGGCAGCGCGGGATGCTCGGAGAGACGGGCGGCGTCGGCTTGCCGCCCGCGAACGCGCCGAATTCCCTGATGACGAAATCGCGATTTTCAGCGGAGGGAAAAACCATGCGGAGCGTGACCTTGGTCTGGGCCGCGCTGAGCGCGGCGAAACTCCAAGTGGCAACGAAGCTCATGCCCGGGCCGCCCTCGCGATGACCGCCGTGCATGTAAACGATGCGCTCAGGCTTCACGACTTCGCGGAAGACACTGTGGTTGGGGTAATTTGTCCCGTCGGGGCCGCGCATCGTGTGCTTCCAGGCGCCGCCGGGACGAACGTCCATTTCCTCGATGGTCGTGGTGAAGCCGCGCGGGCCCCACCCGTGCACCACGTGCTTCGGATCGGTGATGGCCGACCACACGAGTTCGCGCGGCGCGCCGAGGGTGCGGGTGAGGAAAATATCCCGGTCCGCGGTGTCGGAGGCAGAGGAATTTTTGGAAGACACGGCGGATAAATTGAGGGGCGAGAGGGTAGGTGAGACGCGACGCGGTCGAAGTTCTGTTCGTTGGCGGGTAGGACGAAGGCTCTCACGCGGTTCGCGTCGTCGGATGAATCGAAGACCATGCGCCAGCTGCGCGTGGCCCGATCTGCGGTCGCAGCGAACGTCGGGGTCATTTCCAAGGCGTGGACCTGCTCCCGACGGCGGAAGACACTCCGCGCGGCGGGTATCACCGCGGTGAACACCGATGCATTGGGATAGGCCGCACCGTCGGGGCTGTGCATCGTGAGGCGCCAGCGACCGCCCGGAGCGAAATCAAATTCGTGGATAATGTTTGGTTAAACCGCTCGGTCCCGACCATCGCGCGAGGCGGATGGGATCGGCGAAGGCGGCGAAGACCGCGGCGGGTAGAGCGGTGAAGACGCGGTTGGAGATGATTTCGAAGTCAGACCGATAATCGAGGCGGTTGGCCGGCGGGTTCATGGATTATCTTTTTGTTTACGGGTGCGGGCCGGGCGGGCGGCGGCGGCGGGCTTTTTGGCGTCGGCCTGTAATTTTTCCAGGTAGCCGTCGAGGCGGTCGAAGCTCTGCTCTCAGTGCCGGCGATTGGACCCCAGCCAATCGACGGCCTGTTTCAACGGCTCGGCCTTGAGGTGGCTCGGGCGCGATTGGGCGTCGCGGCTGCGCTCGATGAGGCCGCTGCGTTCCGGCACGCGGAGGTGCTTAGAGATGGCCGGCAGATTCATGTCATGCGGCTCGGCGAGCGCGGTGACGGTGGTGTGGCCGGCGATCAAACGGGCGAGGATCGCGCGGCGCGTGGGATCGGCGAGGGCGGCGAAGGTGAGGTTGAGCTGGTCCGACGAAAGCAGGAGCACGCTGTCGCGCATACTTAACCAATCGGTTAATTGCGAATGCGGGCGGGTCAACGCGCTTGTCGGTTTTCTGGCCAACGCGGGGGCAAACACAGGAGACGTGCGGAGCGCCCTCTGTTTCCGCTACGGCTACTTTTAAGCTGATGTGGCGGGCTTGAGCGGTCTCAGCGTGGTCGCGTTCTGGACGGCGGCGAGCAACGTCGCCTCAGAAATGGGCTTCATCAGAATCGAGGAGACGCCGAGCGCACGGATCTTCGGCAACACGGCATGGTCGGCCGGAGAGGCGAGCATGATGACGGGGATCGCGGTGAGATCGGGCTTCGACTTGAGCATCTCGAGCAGTTCCACGCCATTCATGATGGGCATATTCACATCGAGGAGGATCAGATCGGGCAGGGACCGATCCATGGCGAAGAGCGCGTTGTAGCCGTTGGTGGACTCGGTAATATCGCAGGCGTAGCCGGCGAGAACGCGTTGAACGAACTGACGCATGGCTTTGGCATCATCAACGGCGAGAATCTTGGTAAGCATAAAAGGGGGACGCGGAACGAACCGCGTGGGCGCGAGCAGAAGGTGCGCGGTCGGAAACGCAACGGCGCCGGTGTCGGCCGGCGAGACGATTCAGGGACGCGCTTTCGCGAGCAACGTTTCCAGGCGCGCGGCGAGGGCGGGGCCGCGGAGGTCTTTGCCGACGATCTTGCCGGAGGGATCGAGCAGGAAACTGGCGGGCAGAGCGGTGACGTTGTAGGCGCCGGCCAGCGGGGATTTCCAGCCGGTCAGGTCCGAGATGTGGCGCCACGCTGCACCGTCTTTGGCGATGGCGGCTTTCCAGGCCGGACCGTTCTGATCGACGGAGACGGCGAGGATTTCGAAGCCGGCGGCGTGGTGTTTTTGGTAGAGCCCGGCGTAATTGCGATTCTCGACGCGGCAGGGCCCGCACCACGAGGCCCAGAAATCGACGAGCACGAATTTGCCGCGGATGTCGGCGAGCGCGAAGGGCGCGCCATCGGAAGTCTGGCCGGCGAGGGCGGGTGCGGTCGCGCCCAAGGCGGTGGCGCGGAAGCGGGCGATCCGGGCGGTCATGAGCCGGGCGATCTCGGCGTCGGGGTGGAGGCGCGCGTAGTCGCTTACGACGGCGGCGAGTTCTTCGAGGCGATAGTCGCCGTCCCAGCGGAGCGAGGCGGCGTAGAGGGCGGCGGACGCGGGGAGTTGGGCGAGCGTGAAGTCGTTCAACTCGCGGCGGTGTTCGGTGTAGCCGACGACCTCCTGTTCGGTGAGGCGGGTGATTTCGGCTTCGTCGTCGCGGCCGCGTGCGGCGGCGACAGACTGGCGGGCGGGGGTGACTTTGCGGGCGAGGGAATCGGCGCGGAAGGCTTCGTAGGCGAGGTAGAGTTTTTGGTCGGGTGCGTCGGCGATGCGGAGGGTTTCGCCCTCGGCGGTGACGGAGAGAGACTGGCTGTCGGCGGCGACGAACGAGGCGCGCGCGTCGCCAATCTCGACGTTAAAAAGGCCGGGGCCCGAATCGACGCGGAGGCGGAAGCGCCCGTTGGAGATTTCCGCATTCGCGACCGGAATAAAGCTGCGGGCTTCCAAGGATTCGCGGAGGACGACAACCGAGTTTGCCGCGAAGCCCGCGGGCAGTTCACCGGAAATTTCAAACGCGGCCCGGAGTGGCGCGAGGGCGGCAAAGAGCAGGGCGAGGCCGACCGGGCGGGAGGCGAAGGTGGCGGCGTGGGACATGCACGCAGGGAACCGCGACGCGGGCGTTTGACAAGGGCGGGGTGGCATATCGACGCTCGCAACCACCCCTCATGCCCACCGTGCCCTTCCTTCGTCTCCGCTCAATTTGGCTGTGCTCGCTCATGGCCTTGGCGCCAGCGGGGGTGATCGCCACGACCGGGGAATTGCGCGAGCGCGCCGCCGGGGCGGTGCGGAAGGCGCTCGGGCAGGCGACGCCAGGTTCCACGGAGAGCGGGATAAGTCTGCTCGACGCGGCGCTGAAAGGGAATCGACTCACGCTTAATTTTAGCCGCGAGGTGCATGAGCTGGGTCTGGGCAGCCGTGGGTTCGAGGCGTTCGCGCACGGGGTGGACGAAGCCGCGAGCGAGGTGCTGCGGGACCAGCTCACGACCATCGAGTTTGATCTGCGGATCGATGGGGTGCCGCTGCCGCAATTGTTCGAAAAGCTGGAGCACGGCGACGCGCCGACGGTGGCGCGCGCCGCACGTCCGCTGATGGAGGCGGGGCCGACAACTCAGGGGATCGTCGGCCGACGGATCGCGGTCAGTCCGGGACACGGTTACTATTTAAATGGGACGAACTGGGGACTGCAGCGGCCGGTTTTGCAGGGGATCGTCGAGGATTTCGTGAACCACGATATCGTGACGCATTTGAACTCACTGCTGATGGCCGCGGGAGCGGACGTGCGGTCGACGCGGAATCTTGATCGCGGTGCCGGCGACGGCGAGTCGGGTTTTGCGAAGTGGCAGGAAGCGGCGCGCTACCACGTGAAGGCGCTCGGCGCCGACGCCTCGGTATGGAACGAGGCGGGCTTCACGCACCTGGAGCAGGACATCCGCTGCCGGCCGCGCTACGCCAACGCGGTCGAGGCCGAATTGCTGGTGAGCATCCACAACAACGGCGGTGGCGGCACGGGCACCGAGACGCTCTACGACACCGGCAACGCCGCGGCGGCCGAGAGCAAGCGGCTCGCGGACATCCTTCATGCGAAGATCATGGCGGCAATCCGCCGCGACTATAATCCCAACTGGCGCGACCGGCTCGTGAAGGGTTTTAACGGCAGCTACGGAGAGAACAGGCTAGCGACGCGACCGGCGGTCATCATCGAGATCGCGTTCATGGGCACGCCGACGCCGGACAACGCGGCTTTGCAGGACGACCGCTTCAAGCAACTCGTCGCGGCGGCGGTGCGCGATGGGATTGCGGAGTATCTCGGCGGACCCTTGCCGTTCGCGGCCGCAGGTTTGCTGGCGGCGGGCGAGACCGCGGCGGTGGCGCTCGCGTGGACGGACGCCGCTTCGAACGAGACCGGATTCCGGATCGAGCGCAAAGTGGGCTCGACGGGCGCGTGGACCCTGTTGGCAACGGTGGGCGCGAATGTCGTGAGCTACCGCGATACGACGGCGACGGCGGGGACAAGTCATGTTTACCGCGTGCAGGCGTTCAACGCGACGGGCGCGGCCGAGCTGTATTCGAACGAAGCGACGGCGACGACGACCGCGGCGCCGCCGGCGCTCATCCTTGCGAGCGTCACGCCGTCTTCGACGCTGGTGCGCGATTGGGACGAGGCGGTGGAGTTTGCCCTGACGGTGACTGACGTGGCGGGGCGGCCGGTGGGTGGAGCGGCGGTGACGGTGCGCGACGCGCTCAGAAATACGAATGCGACGGTGGAGACGGATGCGGCAGGGCAACTCACGTTTCGCAGCACCGTGCCGAGCGGGCAGGCGAATGGCAGCTACGCGTATAATTTTCAGGCGGCGCTGGCGGGCTACA
>JACMRG010000019.1 GCA_014376585.1 Opitutaceae bacterium
CGCGACCGCCGCCGTCACTGCCGCTCCGGCGGAAGCGACGTTGATCACTTACGCTGCGGTCACCGCTTCGCCTTCCTCGGCAGCCGCCATCACGACAGCAGTCGTCACCGCCGTTCCCTCGGTTGCAGCCCAAGTCGCTCAGGCCGCCGCTCAAGCCGCTCCCGCTTCTTCGGCTGCGATCAGCGCCGCCGCCAGCGCCGCTGCGCCTGAGGCCGCCATTCAGATCGCTGCTGCCGTCGCTGCTGCGCCCACAGCTCCCGCTCCCACGGTTCTAGCCACCCCTACTGTCGTCACGCCTAGCACGCCACCACCAACTGCGCCGGCTCCCCTTATCACCCCAGTCGATCCTGCCGTTATCAGCGGGTCCACGGAATAAGATCTGCGCCGTTATTATCTTCAAAACGCCGGCCCTTTTGGCCGGCGTTTTTTTGTGCCCCGAATCCCCACGCGAAAACTCAAAACAAAGCCGCCGACCTTTCAGGCCGGCGGCTGGAGTGTTTTGAATACGACGGGGGGTTTCAGGCCACACGCTCGACGATCAACGGCGGAGGCGTGGGCCGCTTCGGCGCCAGACGATAGGCGTTCTTGAAGTATTCAAGCGCCTGTTCGAGTTTCGCCTCGTCGTTGTAGTGAATCATCATGAGCGGTTCGCCCTGCTTCACCTGCGTGCCGACCTTCTTGATTTCGGAGACACCGACCGAGTGGTCGATCTTGTCGTGGGCCGTTTCCTTACCGGCACCCAGCAAGTGCACGCCACGGGCGATCATCGCCGCGTTGATGGTGTGAACGTAGCCGCGCTTTGGGGCTGGCAGCTTGCGAATATGCTTCGCCGCCGGGAATTTCTCGGGGTGGTCGATAAACGACGTGTCGCCGCCTTGGGCCTTGATCAGGTCCTTGAATTTTTCGAGAGCCGAACCATCGGTGAGATGGCGCTGCACGGTCTGCTTGGCGGAGAGCGTCGAGCCGGCCACACCGGCCAGGCGCACGATTTCCATACCGAGCTTGAGGACGAGCTCCTTCATGTCCTCGGGACCTTCGCCCTTGAGGAGGGCGATTGCCTCTTTGACTTCCAAAGAAGTGCCAACCGTGTCACCGAGCGGCTGATTCATGTCCGTCACGAGTGCGACGCAGCGGCGCTTCATCGAGCGACCGACCCGGGTCATCGAACGGGCCAACTGCTTCGCTTGCTCAAGGTCCTTGATGAACGAGCCATTACCCCACTTCACATCGATCACAAGGCCTTCGGAACCTTCGGCGAGTTTCTTCGACAGCACGCTGCCGGTGATGAGCGGGAGGCTGGGGATGGTGCCGGTCTCTTTGCGCAAGGCGTAGAGCTTGGCATCCGCAGGCGCTAGATCTTCAGTCTGTGCGATGATCGCGCCGCCGATTTTAGCGAGTTGGGCGGCGAATTGTTCGTTGGTGAATTGGCTTTTGAAACCGGGGACCGCCGCGAGTTTTTCCAGCGTATTGATCACGTAGTCGTGTTCGACGCCGCACATCATGGGCACCACCACGCCGGCCGCCATGGCGAGCGGCACCAACACGAGTGAAGTTTTATCGCCCACGCCGCCAGTGGAGTATTTATCGATCTTCGGCTTGGCGATGGTTGAAAGGTCGATCACTTCGCCGGAAAGCATCATTTCCTCGGTCAGATCCGCCGTCTCCTGCGCGGACATACCCGAGAAGTAGATCGCCATCGCGAGCGCAGCCAATTGGTGCTGCGGCATCTCGCCATCAAGCGTGCTATCAATGATGTAGCGGATCTCCTCTTGATTAAATTCGCCGCCATCGCGTTTCTTTTCGATTAGAAACTCAAACGTTGGTTTGACGAAACGACGTGCTGGGATGTTGCGTTTGCTGCTCATGTAGTGATTTGCGTATAGGGAAGAACGGCCCGTGACCGGGAAAAGTTTACGAGCAAACTAAACCCACCGGGAAAGTCGAGTCGGAAGTGCCGCCTCCTCTATAAGGCAAGACCCTGCTTCCTGCCGGTAGTTCGGTTCGACGGGTCAATCCGCGCTTGCGCGCCCAGCCGACCACCGCCTGAAGTGAGGCGATGCACGTATCGTTCGATCTCGCCGCCGCGCTCGACACCGCCCTGAGGACCGCCGCCGGCACGGCCGGGATGGATGTCACCGCCTTCAATCCCGAGTTGCGCACCGCCGATCCCCGCCACGGCGATTTTCAAGCCAATGGCGTCCTCTCCTACGCCAAGGCTCGCAAACTCAACCCCCGCGCCGTCGCCGAACAACTGGTCGCTGCCCTCCCCGCCTCGACGCAGGAACTCTGCACCGCCGCTATTGCCGGACCTGGATTCATCAATTTCACGCTGACCCCGGCTGCCCTGCTCGCTTGGGTGCAGGCCCAAAATTCGGTCGAGCACCTCAAAGCCGGCGCCGCCTCCCTTCATCACGGCCAGCGTTACGTCGTTGATTTTAGCTCGCCCAACACCGCCAAGCAGCTCCACGTCGGCCACGTCCGCGGGATGGTCATCGGCGAGGCCATATGCCGCCTTCTCGCCTTCTGCGGTGCCGAGGTCATCCGCGATAACCACATCGGCGACTGGGGCACTCAGTTCGGGAAACTCATTTGGGGTTACAAACACCTTCTCGACGCCTCCGCCCTCGCCTCGGACCCGTTGGAAGAACTTGAACGTCTCTATAAAGCGGCCGACGCCGCCACCAAGGCCGACCCTGCGACCTTGGACGCCGTGCGCGCTGAGCTTGTCAAACTCCAGGCCGGCGATCCCGAGAATCTCGCCCTTTGGCACACGATCATCGCTCTCAGCGCCGGCGCTTTCACCGAGATTTACCGCCTCCTCGACATCCATTTTGATCACCAGCTCGGCGAGAGCTTCTACAACGACAAGCTCCCTCAGGTCTACGCCGAACTGGCCTCTGCGGGACTCGCGGAGGAATCCCAAGGTGCCCTCGTGGTCTTCCACCCCGAACACCCGCGTTTCAAGACCCAGCCTTTCATCATCCGCAAGTCCGACGGCGCCGCGAACTACGCGTCCACCGATCTCGCGACGATGCTCTACCGCACCGAACATTTTCGCGCCGACGCGATCGCCGTCCTCACCGATGCCCGCCAAGCCGACCACTTTGAGCAGCTCGCACTGACCACCCAAAAGTGGTTCGCAAAAACGGGCCGCCAATTCCCGCGCTTCACCCACGTTTCCTTCGGCTCAATCCTCGGCGAAGATGGCAAGGCCATCAAAACTCGGTCCGGCGATCCCATCAAACTCAAGGCGCTCCTGGCCGAAGCCGCGGACCGGGCCTTCATCCTCGTGACGGAAAAAGCCCCCGATCTGCCCGAAGCCGAGCGCCGAGACATCGCCTCCGCCGTCGGCTTGGGCGCCATTCGCTACGCCGACCTCGCGCAGAACCGCAGCAGCGATTACGTCTTTTCCTGGGATAAAATTCTCTCCTTCGAGGGCAACACCGCGCCCTACCTCCTTTACGCCGTCACCCGCGTCCGCTCGATCTTTCGCAAAGCCGGTCTCGATCCCACCGATCCCACGGCCACCGCCGGTGCGACCGCGCCTGAAACGCCCGCCGAACTCGCCCTGGCCCGAAAGCTCGCCACCTTTCCCGTATCGCTCCAGCTCACCACGACACAGCTGCGGCCTCACTTCCTCTGCACCTATCTCTATGAACTCGCGGGCGAGTTCAGTTCTTTTTACGCTGCGGAGAAAGTCATCGTCGACGATCCCGCCATCCGCGCCCGCCGCCTCCTCCTTTGCGCGCGTGTGCTCCTCATCCTTGAGACCGGCCTGCATTTGCTCGGCCTACGCACCTTGGCGCGCATGTAGGCTTGCGAGGGCGAAATCAGCCTTGCCGGTCTCACCGCCTCCACCCACCTTCCGCGCCACATGGACACGCAGGAATTTTACATCCGCCACGCGTCCGAGACCGAAGCCCGTGGCCCGTTCAGCCTTGAGCAGTTGGTTTCCCTTGCCGAGACCGGCAGCGTGACCGCCGACAGCCTTTACTACGACGCCACCACTGAGCAGTGGGTCATCATCGGCGACAATCCCAGCGTCAAGGCCGCCATTTTTCCCGAGAGAAAGAAACTCACGATCAAAGCGAAGGAGCACATGCCGACGCTCAACAAGCCCAAGACTGACAACTCCGCGCCCATTACCGTTGATGATATGCTGGCCGCCGCCGAGGGCCGCACCACCGACACCAAAGACAAGCTCAGCGGTGAGTTTGCCGCCGGTCGCGCCGCGGCCGTCGGCATGTGGTCGCTCGTCGCGATGTTTCTCGTAAGCGCCGCCGGCTCCCTCCTGCCCGCCGTCGACGTCATCATGACCATGGACCCCGCCAAAATCGCGGCACACCCGCTGGCGATTTTGGGCGCGATCGATCTTGTGTTCGCCGTTATCCTAGGCCTCGGCATGGCCAGTCTCTACCCGGTCGTTCGCTTCCGAGCCGCGTGCGGCGTCGGCTTTTTCGGCCTCGTATTCTTTCTTCAAGCCGACCACGCCCCGCTGCTGGCAGCCGTCGCCGGTGGCGCCGGACTCTACCTCTGCACGATCTTCGTCAGCATGCTCCCCGTGCTCGTCTCTGCCGCACTCGGCCTGGGTGGCCTCGGCTACGTAGCCTATCACTTCATTTCGCGGTGAGCCGTTTGCGCCTGCGCAACTCCCCATGTCCCGGCTTGCTCAAATTGGCCATCGTTTCTCGCATCTCTACCGAAAAGAGATCTGGTCCAACGCGCACCTGAAAGACAATTCACCCCGGGGGTGGCTCTATGCCACGCTGCGGGTGATTTCGATCACCACGACCGTCTTTTCCGAAACCAAAATCGCGAGCCGCGCCGCCGCACTCAGTTTCAGTTCCCTCCTCGGTCTCGGCCCGCTGGTGGCCATTGCCGTCCTCGTTGGCGGGTTCGTTCTCGGCAATAACGAGAACCCCAATCTCGTCGCCGACAAGCTCGGCCAGCTCATCAAGTTCGTCGCGCCCCAGATCACCCAATACGAGCATCTGTCCAGCCCCACGGCCAACCGCGATCCTGCCGCCGAAGCCGTCGCCAACGCCGCCAATCCCGAACTGGTCACACTCATAAATGGCATCATCACCGGCGCCCGCTCGGGCTCGGCCGGAGCGTTTGGCGTCCTTTCGCTGATATTGATCGTCCTCCTCCTCTTCAAGTCCGTGGAGGATGCTTTCAACGACATCTGGGGCGTGCGCCTGGGACGCTCGCTGCTCATGCGGGTCGTTTTTTATTGGACCGTTCTGACCCTCGGCGCCGTGCTCTTCTTCGCCTCGTTGGCCCTGCTGGGTGCGAGCGCGTTTATCAATGTCTTCATGGAGCGTTTGCCGATGGGGACCGAATTACTTCATGCGCTGAGTTGGGCGCTGCCCGTATTCTCGTTTACGCTCCTCGTGGGCCTGCTGGTGCTCTTTTACCGTGTGATTCCCAACACCCACGTGTTTTGGCGGGCAGCACTGATTGGCGCCATTGTCGTCGGGCTGCTGATCGTCCTCAATAACTTCGTCGCCTTCCTCTACGTCCGCCGCGTCATCCTCACGAAAAATCTCTACGGCTCCCTCGGTATCCTGCCGGTGCTGATGCTCGGCCTCTATATTTTCTGGCTCTACGTCCTGATCGGCGGAGTCATCAGCTACGCGGTGCAGAACGTTCATTTCCGCAACAGTCAGGCCGCTTGGAGCAACCTCACCGAATCCATGCGTGAGCGCCTGTCTCTCGTGGTGTTGTTGACCATCGGCCGGCGCTTCCAGAACTGCCTGCCGCCCACTTCTGCGTCTCAGCTGGGTGATCTGCTCAAGGTCCCGACTCAAATCTTGAACGAATGTCTGAACCGACTCGTCCTGATGAAGCTCATCACGACGCTGCGCCCCGCCATGGGCACGACGGCCACCGAATACCTCTACCAACCCTCGCGGCCCCTGAGCCGGATCAGTCTGCTTGAATTCAAGATTCTCGACGACAATTTCGGGGATGACCCGGTCGGCCAAACGCTTGAGCGTATCGACCCCATCCTGCATCATTACAACCAAGCGCTGGAAAGTATCAGCGGCCAGGTGTTCTTCAAAAAGTCGCTTGAAGAACTTTACAACGAATACCCCTTTGACGAGTCCCGTCCGCCCTTCACGACCCTGACTTAGCCGGAACGATGCAGAAGACTTCCCGCGAATCACGCGAATGGACGTAAATCTCAAAGGTAACACCAAATCCGTTAGCCCTCCAAAAAGTTCACGGTTAGGTGAGGGTCCGCGTCTCTCTGTTTTCTTTCGCGGCCATTGGCGCTATTCGCGGGCAACTGAATTTTTCCCGCTCAGCCCGGCCCCAAGCTCCTTAATTCGCCGGGCCTGCGCGGGATTTCAGCCCCCGGCTCCGTCAGCCGAATTCACCCTTGCCACACCCGGGACCCGACCTAGCTTTCAACTTTTTTTACCCATGATCTCTTGGATTCAACGCACCTTCCAGCAGCACTTCAAAGTCGTCTTCGCCGTGCTGCTCGGCCTCGTCATCATTTCCTTCGTGTTCACCATCGGCGCCGCCCCCGGCATCGGTCGCGCCGATCGCACTGGCCTCAAGCGTGAGTTCTTTGGCTACAACCTCAGCTCCCAGGAAGACCAACAGCGCCTGATGGGCGACGCCGGCCTGAGCGCCAATCTCCAAGTGGGTTACGGCCTCGAAGCGGAGCAGGTTCAGAATTACGCCTTCCAGCGCGCCGCCTCCCTCCATCTCGCCGATTCCCTCCACCTCCCGGCTGCGACCACCACGGAGATCACCGACCAGATCAAGACCCTCCGCGCCTTCGCTGGCCAAGATGGCCAGTTCGACCCCAAGCGTTACGCGACCTTTCGCGACAACCTCAAAACGAATCCCCGCCTCACCGAAGCCGATATCGCCCGCGTCATCGGCGACGACGTTCGCGCCGACAAGGTTCAGAAGCTCCTCGGCGGGCCCGGCTACGTGCTCCAGAATGACGTGAAGAGCCAACTCTCCCGCGCCGACACCAGCTGGACGCTCGCGACCGCCACGGTGGATTATTCCAGCTTCAATCCCACCGTCACCTCGACCGACACCGAGTTGACCAAATTTTTCGAGGAAAACGCCTTCCGCTACGAGGTCTCGCCTCGCATCGTCGCCAGCTACGCAGATTTCCCCGCGACCGATTATCTCTCTCAGGTAACTTTCACCGACGCCGAGGTCCGCGCCCACTACGACGCCGATCCCAGCCGTTTCCCGAAACCCGCCCTTGACCCCAAGGCTCCGGTGGCGGCCAAGGTGGACGCCACTGCCGACTTCGCCGCCGTTCGTTCTCAAGTGGAACTGGCCCTCCGGTTTGGACGCGCCCAACGCCTCGCCACCAAGGCCGCCAGTGACTTCGTGTTCAGTCTCTACGAGGCCAAGGTCACCGCTGACTCCCCGGCCCTCGCCAACCTGCTCGCGGCCCGCAAACCTCCCCTGAAAGCCCTCGCGCCCTTCACCCGCGAAACCGGTCCCGTCGAATTCGGCACCTCCGCCCCGTCGGTCGCTGAAGAAGCGTTTAAACTCAGCAAAGATCGCATCTACACCGAAGCCCTACCCACTCGCGCCGGCGCCGCCATTCTCTTCTGGAAAGAGACTCAGCCCGCCCGCAAGCCCGCCTTCGCCGAAGTTCGCGCCAAAGTGGCGGCTGACTACATCGAAAACGAGAAGCGCAAGCGGTTCGTGGAGCTCGGCCGCACCCTCCGCGGCCTCATCGAAAATCGCCTGAAGGCCGGAGACACCTTTGAAAAAGCCGCCGTCGCCGCGGCCACTGGCACCTCCGCCAAGATTGAAACCAAGGCCCTCCCGGCATTCACCCTACGCAACCGTCCGCAGGACCTCGACTACACCGTTCTCAGCACACTGGAACGCCTCGAACAAGGTCACGTCTCCGATCTCGCGATCGCCGCCGACAAAGGCACCTTTGTCTACGTCGTTACCAAAAAGACGCCCGACTTCTCGCCCTCAAACCCCCTGTATAACGAGACGCGCACCCAGCTGGCAACCTACACCTCCCGTTTGGGCTCAAGCGCCGTGCTAGCCGACATCGTCGCCAACGAACTCAAGCGCTCCGAACCCGCGGTGAAGTAAGCCGGCGGGTCGGGCGCATCCCTGCCTTCCGTCCGCGGCCCGCCGCATCCGTGGCCTCCGTGCCTGCCTCGAACAGTTACGTTCGGGTTTTAGAAGGCGCTCCCACCACTCATCACGGTGCCTCGACCGCTCGCCCTTTTCGGCTGGTCCCAAAGTGTCCGCGCAGATGGGGTGATTCCATGACGCTCTCCGCTTTTGCCTTGCCGCCGGTAACCACCCGCGCATCCCGCTGCGTTCACTCCTTCGTTTCCCCGCAACTTTCCGCCCCGTTGTCCGTCTCGCGCGCCACACAGTCCGGTTTCGCTATCCCACAGCACGGCGCCGGTGGAGTTTACAAAAACAAGTAACTTTCCGCCATCGCTCGTGTTCTCAATCGTGACCCGCCCTCTTACCTCCATCGTCATGCCACGCACCCTCGCTCGCGCCACCGCCCTCCTCCTCGCCCTCGCCAGCCCCGCGTTCATGCGCGCCCAGGATACCGCGTCCGTAGCGCCGCCTTCCGCCATTCCACTCACCTTGGAGGAGTGCATCGCCCGCGCCATGCAGAAGAATTTCGACCTGCAGATTCAGAGCTTTTCGACCGATATCGCCAAGGAAGCCCTCAATGTCGCCAAGGCCGATTTTGACCCCACCCTGACCGCTTCGGCCCGCCGCAATCTCAACCAGTCCGCTGCCACCACCAGCCGTCTTGATGGCACCGCCGCGTCCGGGCCGCGTAGCGACAACACCACCTTCTCCGTGGGTGCCAGTGAAAGAATCTCCACGGGCGGCATCGTCAGCCTCACGGGAAATACCACCCGCGGCGCCACCAATTCGGCAAATTCCACCCTCAATCCCGCCTTCGGCAGCAGTGCGGGTGTCAACCTCAGCCAACCGTTGCTTCGCAACGCCGGGTCAAACGTGTCCCGCGCCAACATCGAGCGCAACAAGCTCGGCGTCGGTATCGCTCTCCTCACCTACAAGAGCCGCGTTTTGGCCGTCATTCACGACACCGAAGCCGCCTACTACAATTTGGCCTACGCCCGAGAAAATCTGACGGTAAAGAAGCGCAGCCTCAATCTTGCCGAGAAGCTCTTCGACGAAAACAAAATCCGTAAATCGACTGGCGTCGCCACCGATCTCGACGTCCTCACCGCCGAAGTCGGCGTCGCCAACGCCCGCCGCGCCGCCATCCAAGCGGAGCAAGCGGTCCGTGATCGCGAAGACTCCCTCTACATCCTGATCGGCCAGGTCGATTTCAATATCCGTCCCGGCGCCGTGAAATTCGGCGATTACACCGAAGGCGCCCCCTCCTTTGATCTGTCCTACAAACTGGCCCGCGACC
The DNA here is from genome assembly GCA_014376585.1 of Opitutaceae bacterium. GTDB lineage: Bacteria > Verrucomicrobiota > Verrucomicrobiia > Opitutales > Opitutaceae > Tous-C4FEB. Next base: position 9,425 of record JACMRG010000019.1, read on the forward strand.
GTTCGCCTGACTTCCTCACCACCCAGTTTCAGATCCAGCAGTTTGAAATCGACGCCCGCAGTGCAAAACGTGCCGCCTTGCCCGGCCTCAACCTCGACACCGGTGCCGGTTATTCCGCGACGGAAAGAAGCTACGGCGATGCCTTGGGCAATCTCCCGGAGGGTAACGGCTACAATTGGAACGTCGGCCTCTCCGTCGTCGTGCCGTGGGGCCTTCACGCCGACAAGGCTCGCTACCGCAGCGCCAAGCTGAGCCTCGCCCAACAGCAGAGCCGCCTCCAGCAGCTCGATCGAAGTCTGCTGGTAAATGTCCGCACCGCTGTCCGCGCCGTCGAAACCAACATCGCCGCCGTTGAGATCGCCGCCAAGGCCACCGAGCTTAGCCAAAGGCAATACGATCTGCAAAAGGCCCGCTTCGATGCCGGCCTCTCCACCAGCCGCTTGGTGCTTCAAGCACAGGATGACTTGGAAGCAGCCCGCGTGGGAGAGCTTCAGTCCAAGGTCAGCCTCCGTATCGCGCTCGCCGATCTCCATCGGATCGACGCCTCGTCGCTGGATCGCTACAAGATCGGTCTGCCGGAATAAACGAGCCGACATTTTCACCAATTAAGGGCGGGCTTCGGCCCGCCCTTTTTATTTCTAGCGCTCGCGCGTTCGTCCAAATTCTTTCATCATCGTCGCTCCATGCTCCGTCCCGCTCTCTTCGTTCGATGCGTCCTCTGGCTCTGGTTCGCCACCGCGGTGGCCGGAGGCTATTATCTCGTCCTTCAGCGGCTGGCTCCCTCTGCCATGCCGATGGTGATCATCGGCCTCACCGCTCTCGTTCTCTACACCTACTTCCGGTTACCCGGGTTGCGGGAGTGGGTCGATGCCCTCGATCCCCGAGCCTTGGTCCAAATCCACCTTACCCGCTTGGTCGGGGTCTATTTCCTGTTCCTCTTCAATCGCGGCGAACTCCCTTATGCCTTCGCCGTGCCCGCGGGCGTCGGGGATATCATTGTGGCCCTCCTTGCAGTCGCCCTGATTGCCGTCCCGCTGGACCGCACCCGCCTGCGTCGTTTTCTGACGATCTGGAACGTCATCGGCTTCGTCGATATCATCCTCGTCGTGGTCACCGCCGCCCGGATTACTCTAGCCGCCCCCTATCAATTGCGGGCGCTCACCCATCTGCCGCTCAGCCTGCTCCCCACCTTCTTGGTGCCGCTAATTATTGCGACCCACATCATGATCTTCGCCCGTCTGCTGCGACGTTGATTCGATCGCTCGGACGCGAGACCTCGAAAAAAGCGGATCGGGGGCTCACCCCGACCCGTACGGCCCCAAAAAGTCAAACTCAGCGGAATCCCCTTGGGCTTCCTCGCCAGCAAGTCTTGAGGACCGTTCTCGTTTACTTACCAATCCCCTGCACTCGGAACCCGAGCGCTTGGAGTTTGCCTAGATCTAGAATGTTGCGCCCGTCGAAGATGAACGCGGGCTTTTCCATGACCTCGTAGATCTTGGAAAAATCCAGCTGCTTGAATTCATCCCACTCCGTCACGATCGCGAGCGCGTGAGCACCCGTGGCAGCCTCGTAGGCACTGTGCACGACGCTGAGTCTGGCGTCTTCCTTATCCTTACCGAGCACGTCGTGACGGATCTCCTTTGCCGGAACTTTCGGATCATATACGGCCACCTTGGCCTGTTCGGCCAGCAGGTCACGACACACTGCAATCGCCGCCGATTCACGCGTATCATTGGTGTCCTTTTTGAAGGCAAATCCCAGCACCGCTATTTTCTTGTCGGCCACGCTGCCGTAAAGAGAACTGACAATCTTCGAGGCGAAGCGGTGTTTCTGCCAGTCATTCATTTTCACTACGCTCTCCCAATAGGACGAAACCTCAGGCAGGCCGAATTTCTCGCAAAGGTAGGCGAGGTTCAAAATATCCTTTTGGAAGCACGAGCCACCGAAGCCCACCGAAGCTTTCAAAAATTTGGGACCGATGCGGGAATCCTTGCCGATGGCGTTGGCGACCTCATCGACGTCCGCACCCGTCGCCTCGCAGAGAGCCGAAATCGAGTTGATCGAAGAAATGCGCTGCGCGAGAAAGGCGTTGGCCACCAGCTTAGAGAGTTCGGAGGACCAAAGATTGGTCGTGATGATCCGCTCCCGTGGCACCCAGTTAGCATAGACGTCCACCAATGTCTTCACCGCAATATCACCTTCGGGCGTGCGCTCGCCGCCGATCAAAACCCGATCCGGGCTGATCAAGTCGGCCACCGCCGTTCCTTCAGCTAGAAACTCGGGATTGGAAAGGACCTGAAACTTCGCCCCGTGCCCGTTGGCCGCCAAGATATCTTTGATCGTCTCCGCCGTTTTCACAGGGATGGTGGATTTTTCGACGATGATCTTCGAGGTATCCGCCACCTCCGCAATCGTGCGCGCCACGGATTCGATGAATCGCAAATCTGCCGCCCGGCCCGCGCCCACGCCATAGCTCTTGGTCGGGGTGTTGACCGCGACGAAAATGATGTCCGCCGCCTTGATGGTGCCGCGCACATCGGTCGAGAAATGCAGATTTTTACCGCGACGCTGTTTCACCACCTCATCAAGGCCCGGCTCGTAGATGGGCAAAGTGTCTGAATTCCACGCGGCGATCCGCGTGGCGTTCATGTCGACGACCGTCACTTGGATGTGCGGCGCCTTGAGCGCAATCATCGCCATCGTCGGACCACCCACGTAACCGGCACCAATACAGCAGATTTTCATAAATAAGAGTCCGCCAAATTGCCGCGCCGTGCCGTCAAAACCAAGGAGGAATTTCAACGTCACTTCGCGGCCAAAAAAACAGCGGCCGTTTAGCTGCTGGATGAGAGCCTCCCAAGGGATTCCCTTATGCAGGATTCGGGGCGGCGGCCGGTCCGCCGGGTGCGATCACATCAGTATCCACGGGCTTTTCAGCCATCTTCCTCTCCGACGGTTTTTCGCCGGCCTTGACCGGGATCGTGGAGATCACGGGTGAACGCATCTCGCCGAATTGAATGATTTCGAGCACATGTTTACCCTCGATCGTCTCATGCTCAAGAAGCGCTTCCGCGATTTTATCCAGCGCGCTGCGATGCTCGGTGATAATCTTAGTCGCCCGGGCGTATTGCTCGCTGATGATGCGGTGAATTTCCACATCGATTTTCCGGGCGGTCTCTTCGGAAACGTTTTCCGAACGCGTGATTTCGCGACCGAGAAAGACGGTGTCCGAATTGTCGCCGTAAGCAACAGGCCCAAGCGGGCTCATACCCCAATCGCACACCATGTGGCGGGCAATTTTGGTCACCTGCTTGATGTCACCCGCAGCGCCGCTCGAAATATCGCCTAAGACCAATTCCTCCGCAATGCGGCCACCCAAGCCCATCGCGATCTGGTTGAGCATCCGCTTCATCGCGTGAGTCAGCAGATCCTTTTTCGGGATAAACATCGTGCTGCCCAAGCTGCGTCCGCGTGGGATAATCGTGACCTTGTGCACGGGCAACGTGCCGTCATCGAGCACGCCTTGAACCAAGGCATGGCCGGCTTCGTGATAAGCGGTCAGCTTCTTCTCCTCGTCGTCCATCAGACGGCGACGCTCACGACCGAATTGCACTTTTTCGCGGGCGTCGTCGACGTCGATCATCTCGACTTTCTTCTTGTTGCGCCGTGCAGCGAGCAGCGCGGCTTCGTTGA
>JACMRG010000149.1 GCA_014376585.1 Opitutaceae bacterium
CCAACCGACACTACGCCCGCCGGGCGATCTCGCGCAACTCGACGACCTCGCTCTGGTTCGCCTGCAACGCAGCGACAACGACTGGCTCGCCCGGCAATCGCGACGCGTGCTAGCGGACCGCGTGGCCGCCGGCGTGCGCGTCGAAGCGGCGCAAACAGAGGCACAGCGGATGCTGGTCGGACCGGCCCAGCCCGTGCACCGGCTGCGCGCACTGTGGACGCTGCATCTCACCGCCGGACTCGGTGACGGGCAACTCGCTGCATTACTCGATGACCGCGATGAGCACATCCGCATCTGGGCCATCCGCCTGTTGACCGATGATCGGGCCAGCGTCCCGCCCACCGCGATCATCGAGCGGTTGGTGCGACTTGCTTCCACTGAACCCTCTGCGTTGGTCCGGCTCGCGCTCGCCTCCGCCTTGCAGCGACTCCCCGACGAAGCCCGCGCCCAGCTTGCCTCGCCCTTGCTTGCGCGCGGTGAAGATGCGAGCGACCACAACATTCCACTGATGCTCTGGTATGGCATCGAACCCTTGGTCAGGGCGCAGGTTCCCGCCTTCTCCTTCGAAGTCATGCTCGCCCACGCCAAAATGCCCCGCGTGCAAAAACTTGGCGCCCGCCGGATCGCCGAAGACATCGACACCGCGCCCGACCGCGTTGATGCGTTGCTCACCGCGATTGCCGAAGTGGACGGGCTCGAAAACCGCCAAGCCGTCCTCGACGGCCTCGCCCAAAGCCTGAGCGGCCGGCGCAACACACCGAAGCCCACCCATTGGGATGAGTTGCTGCCGAGGCTAGCCCGGAGGGCCAACGCTGCGTTGCACACGCGGATCCGCGATCTCAGCGCAATGTTCGGCGACCCCAAAGCGTTAGCCGAAATCCGTGACTTCGCCCTCAATTCCACGGCCGATATTATCGAACGTCGGCTCGCGCTGGAGGTGTTGGTCGCAACGCGGGGACCGGGTTTGCGCGAGGTCTGCCTGCAGCTGATCAAGACCCGCCGGCTTGCATCGACAGCCGCGGCCGGTTTGGCGACGTTCTCCGATCCCATGATCGCCGGAGTAATTCTTGCGGTGTGGCCGGAGCTGGACCCGCTCGAACGCGCCTCGATTCTAGCCGCCCTCGTCTCCCGTTTGCCCTGGTCCGCCCAAGTGCTCGATGCCCTTGAAGCGGGCACGTTGCGGAAATCCGATATCTCCGTGGCTCAGGTGCGCCAGATGCGCGCCTATCAAGACCCGGTGCTCACACCGCGCTTGGTCCGACACTGGGGACCGGCTCGCGATGAATCCGAGAAAGATCGCACCGGCTTGATCGCGGCTTGGACCGCGCGCTTCGCCCCGGAAAAACTTGCGGGCGCCAACGTCTCCCACGGTCGCGTTGTCTTTCGGAATTTATGTGGCGCATGCCACACGCTCAACAGTGAAGGCGGAACCCTCGGCCCCGATCTCACCGGAGGGGCGCGTGATAACCTCAATTACTTACTGGAAAATATTCTCTTCCCCAGCGCGCTCGTGCCCGACGACTACCGGCTGACGACCCTCACCCTCAAAGATGGACGCGCCCTCGTTGGCATGATCCGCGAGCGGTCCGGCAGCACCCTGAAGCTCAAGACCATGACCGATCTCATCTCGCTCTCCCGTGCCGACGTGGCGAAAGAAGAAACCTCCGCCGCCTCGCTCATGCCACCCGGCTTGCTCGACAGCCTTAGCGGCGAAGAGGCGCGCGATCTCATTACCTATTTGATGAGCAAGTCAGCTCTACCGAAATAGACAGGAGCCGATCAGACGCACTCGCTGCACGTCGGCTATCGCTGAAGTCCCGAGAAAAAACTCACGAAGGATGCAAATCACGCCAACGTCGCCGGCGAATACCTCGGCGCGCTCGTGTGGTCTGGTTTTCTTTTCGAGGAATCGCCCGAAAAAACTCACTTTCGTGCCACCCGGTATGGACGCCGCGTTTGCCGCCCACCTGCGCAAAGCGGCTTGGCAGATCGTGCGCGAGAACGCGCCCGCCAACCGCCCATCGTTCGGTCTCGTTCTCCCCGCCGTCAGGCGCCCGACGCGCCCCGACCCGCGCTCTTCGATCTCGGCGCCACCTTCGCCGGCGCGCTCGCGGGCGTGAAACGCGGCTACGATATCGTCGGCGTCTTCTTTCTCGCCCTCGTCTCCAGCATCGGCGGCGGCCTCATCCGCGACGCCGTCTTGATCCCCGCCACGTCGCCCACCCCGTTGCTTACCGATGCGCGCTACATCGAGGTGATCGTCGCGGCGACCAGCGTGTGCGCGCTGTTGGGTAACCGCGTGAAACATTTTCATCGCGTCATCGCCATCATCGACGCCCTCGACCTCGGCGCCTACGCCGCCTTCGGCACGAAAAGGCCCTCCAAGCCGGCCTCGCCGTGCCCGCCGCCGTGCTCGTGGGCGTGATCAACGCCGCGGGTGGCGGCCTCCTCCGCGACATCATCATTCGCGAGGAGCCCCTCGTCTTCAAACCCGGCCGGTTCTACGTGCTCACCGCCCTCGCCGGCTCGGTGCTCTTCATATTTTTCGTTGCCGAGCTCGGCCTCACGCCCACCCACGCCGCCGTCGGCGCCATCGGCCTCACGTTCATCTTTCGCGCGCTGTCGATCACGCTCAACTGGCGCACGACCTCCGTCAGCGAAATGACCGGCCCCCGCTGACCGCCCCCCCCGGCGATCACCCGCCCGCGCGCCCCGACCGGCGTCTTGCGCTCGTTCCGCCGCGCCGAATTGTTTCGTTTCAAACTTTGCGACCGCGTAGCAGGTTCTTCCCGCGCCCCCCGTCCGTCCCCGCTTCTCTCGTCGTTCCCCATGCCTTCCTCCGCCACCGTCCGCACCCTCGCCGCCAGCCTCGGTCTCTCGCGCACCACCGTCTCCGAGGCATTGCGCGGCTCCGCCTGCGTCCGCCCCGAGACCGCCGCCCGCGTCCGCGCCGCCGCCGCCGCCGTCGGCTACCGGCCCAATCCCCTCGTCGGCGCGGTCATGTCCGAAGTGCGCCGTTCCCGGAACCAGATGTTTCGCGGCGTCATCGCCGCCGTCGATCTCGACGAATCCGAGCGCCCCGTTTCCTCCGGCCGTTTTCACACCGCCCTCACCGAGGGCGCCCGCGCCCGCGCCGGCGAGCTCGGCTTTAAGCTCCAGACCTTTCTCGTCGGCCGCCACGGCGTGAACGTCGCCCGCCTCGACACCATTCTCCAATCCCGCGGCATCCAGGGCGTGTTCCTCCTGCCCGCATGGGAGACGCCCGATTTTACCAAACTCGATTGGTCGCGCTACGCCGGCATCTACAGCGACTACTCCATCGAACGCCCCGCGCTGCACTCGGTGTGCTCCGATCACCACCGCTCGCTCATGAGCGCCCTCGAACGGCTCCGCGGCATGGGCTACAAACGCCCGGGCATCGTGCTCAACCAGCATCAGGACGAGCGCCTCCAACACCGCTGGGCCGGCGCCTTCACGTCCTACCAGCGCAACCACCCCGACGACGGCAACGTCCCCCCGCTCATCCTCGCCAATATCACCGCGCCCGCGTTCAACCGCTGGTTCAGCCGCTATAAACCCGACGTCGTCCTCGGCCACTCCACCGACCTCATCGACTGGATGACCGCCGCCGGCGCCAAGGTCCCCAAGACCCACGGCTTCTTCTGCCTCAACATCACCCAACAAGACCGCCCCTGCTCCGGCCTCGATCTGCACCCGCTCACGCTCGGCGCCCGCGGCGTCGAACTCCTCATCGCCCAACTCCAGCGCAACGAACGCGGCATCCCCGATCCCGCCTCCACGACGATGATCCCCGGCCACTGGGTCGACGGCCCCACGCTCGCCCCCGCTCCGACCGCAAAAAAATAAGGTGGCGGCGGGACCTCCGGGCCCGCCGGTTGGTTTCCTGCGCGACGCGTCCGTCGCGCACCCCTCGCCCCTGGCCCGGTCGGCCTATTTCACCCAAGCCGCCGGCGCCAGCCCGTGCCGCAGCCACTCCTGCACCGCCAACGCCGCCACGCGCGCCGCGCCGTATTCGGAAAAATGCGTGTCGTCCTTCACCGCTTCGGGCCATCGTGCATAGACCCCGCCCGCATAGTGCAAGTGCAGCCGCTTCGAGCCCTCGACGCCGTGGCCGCGCTCCAAGTCCGCCGTGAGCCCGTTCAACTCCAACAGCGCCACCTTCTCCTCCGCCGCGACCGCCCGCACCGCCGCCGGATAATCGCCGTGCGTGTCCACGAGTTCGCCCGCTTTGTTCCAACGCCGCCGCGCCACTGGCGTCGCGAGGATTGGCGTCGCCCCGCGCTCGCGCGCCTCGCGCACGAAGCGCCGGAGATTGTCCTGATACGCGCCGCGAGGCGCCGCATGGACCGCCGGCTTTTCTTCCTTCTCATCGTTGTGCCCAAACTGGATGATCACGAAATCACCCGGCTGCAGCGCCTCTACGACCTTCGCCCAACGCCCTTCGTCGATGAAGCTCTTCGTGCTCCGCCCGTTCATGGCGTAGTTCACGACCCGCACCGCCTCGGGTTTTAGCAACGCCGGCAGCGCCTGCCCCCGCCCCGTCTCGGGATTCGCCGGCTCTTTGATTTTATCCGCCATCGTCGAATCACCGATGAGGTGGAGCGTCGGCTCCGCTGGCACCGACGCCGAAGTCGCAAATATGAAACCGAGCACCAAGAATGGATTTTTCATGAGGTTACCGGCACTATTTGAGCTCAACTCTTCGGCGCAATCTTCGGCGTGCCCCCGACAGTCCGTGACTACCTTGAAACACAGCTGGCCTCCCCGCCGGCGAATCCCCGACGCTCTCCGCCCGTGCCCACCACGCCGCCCGCCCTCCTCCTTGATCGCGCCACTGTCGCCGCGCTCCTCACGCTCGACGACTGCATCGTCGCGGTCGAAGCCGCCTTCGCCGCCCACGCGCGCGGCGAAACTATCAGCCCCGGCCTGCTCCATGCCGACGGCCTCGGCCGCGAATTTCATTTGAAGGCCGGCGGCCTCCTCGGCGCACGGCCCGTCTACGCGTGCAAACTCAACGGCGGTTTTTTCCAAAATTGCGCGCGCCACGATCTACCCCACATCCAAGGCCTGATCCTCCTCTACGACGCGACCAACGGCGTGCCCCTCGCCGTGATGGAGTCCGGCACCGTCACCATTCTCCGCACCGGCGCAGCCACCGCTGTCGCCGCCAAATACCTGGCCCGCCCCGAATCCGCCACCGCCACGATCTGCGGCGTCGGCACCCAGGGCGCCGTGCAACTCCGTGCGCTCACCCGCGTGCTGCCGGCGCTGAAAACCGTCCACGCCTGGAGTCGCGATCCCGCCCGCGCCGCCGTCTTCGCGGAAAAAATGTCTGCCGAGCTATCCCTCGATGTCCGCCCCGCGCCCGACCTCGGCGCCGCCACACGCGCCAGCGACGTCGTCGTCACCTGCACCCCGGCGAAGAAAGCGTTTCTCAACCAAGAACACATTTCGCCCGGCACCTTCATCGCCGCCGTCGGCGCCGACAGTCCCGACAAACACGAGATCGCTCCCGCCCTCGTCGCCGCGTCGTCCGTTGTGTGCGACCTCCTCAATCAGTGTGCCCGCGTCGGCGACCTGCACCACGCCCTCGCCGCCGGACTCATGACGGCGGCCGAGGTCCGCGGTGAACTGGGCGCCATCATCAACGGAACCGCCCCGCGTCGCACGCGCGCCGACGAGATCATCCTCTTCGATTCCACCGGCACCGCGCTCCAGGACGCCGCCGCCGCCCTCGCCGTTTACGAACGCGCCCTCGCCGCCGGCCGCGGCACGCGTTTTCCATTCTGGGGCTGAAACTTTCGCAGGACCGTCCGTGCCTATCCGCCAAGTCCGGTCAAACGGCTCAGCCCTCCTCTCAGAGTTTTACCGCCGTGCCTACGTAGTTGTCCGCGGTCAGAATCACGCGGTCGCGCTCCGCGTTGTTGATGCCCTTGGTCACGTAACCGAGGCCGAAGCGCGTCACCCGCTTGTCAATGATCCGGTGGATCACGCTGAGTTGTTCGCCCTCGTGCCAGATGATCACGTCGTCACCGATTTTAAGCGCCGCAAAGTTGCCCTTCGTCACCGCCACAAGTTCGCCCCCGGTAAACATCGGCCACATCGAGCCGGTGTAGCCCACGCGCATGATGAGCGGCGCGCTCCGCCGCACATCGGCCCACACCGCCGTGGAAACGAGCAGGCTCAACACTGCAAATTTGACCGGCCAGCCCGGTTTGCGCGAAATCTCCATGTCCACGCCCCACCCTACCGCACGCGACTTTTTTCGGGTATCCGGGCGCACTCGATCAGGCCCTCCGGCAATCCGCCTCGCGGCATCGGGCAAAGTCCAACCCGTCTCGTTTCCAGCCGCTCGGTCCCCGCCTTGCCCGCCGCTTCGCCCCGCCCATAGTGTCCCCGTGTCCGCCACCGAATTTCCGCCCACTCTTGCCGCCGATCTCACCCGCTGGCGTCGTGATTTTCACCAGTATCCCGAACTCGGGTTTTGCGAATTCCGCACCGCCGCCATCGTCGCGGCGGCGCTCGAAAGGCTTGGCTGGAAGGTCGCCGCTGGCGCCGAAGTCATGCGCGCCGATGCCCGCATGGAAGTTCCTCCGCTCGCCGAGATCGTCGCCGCTCGCGAAGAAGCCCTGCGCGACGGTGCCAATGCGAAGTGGGTCGCACGTCTCGGTGATGGCCTTACCGGCGTCGTCGGCACGCTCGATACCGGTCGCCCCGGTCCAACGGTCGCCTTTCGCGTCGATATGGACGCCCTGCCCGTCCGCGAAAACACCGACCCCACGCATTTCCCCGCGCGCGAAAATTTCGTCTCTACCCGTCCCGGCCGCATGCACGCCTGCGGACATGATGGCCACACCGCCATCGGCCTCGGCCTCGCGAGCGTGTTGCCCGCGCTCGCCAAGAACTGGCGCGGTAAAATCAAACTGATCTTCCAACCCGCCGAAGAAGGCTGCCGCGGCGCCAAATCCATGGTCGCCGCCGGCGTGCTTGGCGATGTTGACCACTACTTCGCCACACACCTCGGCATCTCGCTCACCGAGACCGGCGCCGTCGCCTGCGGCACCGATCACATTCTCGCCACCACGAAACTCGACGCGACCTTCCGCGGCGTCGCCGCCCATGCCGGCGTTGATCCGCACATCGGCCGTAACGCCCTCCTTGCCGCCGCCACCGCCACCGTGCAACTCCACGCCATCGCGCGCCACGGCGCCGGCGCTTCGCGCGTGAATGTCGGCCTCCTCGCAGGCGGCTCGGGTCGCAACGTCATCGCTGATCGCGCCGTGTTGAAACTCGAGGTCCGCGGCGAGACCACGCCCATCTGCGCGTGGATGGCCATCGAGGCCGAGCGCGTGCTCCGCGCCGCCGCCGCCATGCACGGAGTCGAGATCACCGTCGAAAACGTGGGCGAGGCCGGCAGCGCGCCCTGCGATGAATCTGCCCGCGCCGTCGTCCGCCGCGCCGCCGAAAAATCCGGTGCTTCCCGCATCGTGGAATTTTCCCCGCTCGGTGGCAGCGAGGACGCCACGCTCATGATGGACGCCGTGCAGGCGCGCGGCGGGAAAGCCACTTACCTGCTCGTCGGCACACCGCTCCCCGCCGGCCATCATCATCCGCGTTTCGACATCGACGAGGCCGCGCTGCCCAAGGCCGTCGCGCTCCACGCCGCCATCGCGGAAGAGATTCTAGGCGCGTAAAGCCCAGCTAGTCGTGCGGCGCGGCTGACGTGGTGCAGGAGCGAGCTCGCTCGCGTCGCCGAGCTCCAAGTCGCGAGCAAGCTCGCTCCCTCAAATCCTTGCATACCTCTCGCCGGTTTTGCGGTTTAATTGACGATTTGAGCGCAGAAAACGCTCCGACCCTTTAAAAATAAAGACCCGACCAATTGGAAGCGACCGGTCGCCGGATTGAACGTTGATGTCCCCGATATTTCGTTTTCAAGGGCCGGCATTTCGTTGCTTATTCCGTCATCCATCCGCCATGAACGCAGCCCCTACGCTCACTCTCGCCGACATCCGCGCCGCCCACACGCGCATCGCGGACAAGATTCACCGCACGCCGATCCTCACCAGCGCCACACTCGATGCGCTCTGCGGCGGCCAGTTGTTTTTCAAGTGCGAGAACTTTCAAAAGATCGGCGCGTTCAAGGCCCGCGGAGCGGCCAACGCCGTGTTCTCGCTCACCGATGCCGAGGCCGCACGCGGCGTCGCCACGCATTCCTCCGGCAACCACGCCGCCGCACTCGCCCGCGCTGCGCGCCTCCGCGGCATCCCCGCACACATCGTGATGCCGTCCAACGCGCCCAAAGCGAAGGTCGAGTCCGTGCGGCGCAACGGCGGGATCATCATCTTCTGCGAACCCACCCTCGCCGCACGCGAGGCGGCGTGCGCCGAGGTGATCGCCGAGACCGGCGCGCGCCTCGTTCATCCTTACAACGACTACGCCGTCATGGCCGGCCAGGGCACCGCGACGCTCGAGTTGCTCGAGCAGGCGCCGAACCTCGACCTCATCATCGCGCCCGTCGGCGGTGGTGGCTTGCTCAGCGGCACCGCCGTCGCTGCCAAGGGCGCGAAGCCTGGCATCCGCGTGATCGCCGCCGAGCCCGCCGCAGCCGACGACGCCGCGCGTTCCTTCGCCGCCGGGCACATCATCCCGCTCGACAAGACTACCACGATCGCCGACGGCCTGCCCACCTCGCTCGGCGAACGGAATTTCCCTCTGATCCAGCAACATGTGGACGGTATCGTAACCGTTTCCGAAGAGAGCATCGTCGCCGCGATGCGCCGGATCTGGGAAGTGCTCAAGATCATCATCGAGCCCAGCTGCGCCGTGCCCTACGCCGCGATTATGGAGAAAAAAATCGACGTCACCGGTCAGCGCGTCGGCCTTATTCTGACCGGCGGCAACGTCGACCTCGACGCGCTACCGTGGATGGCGAAGTGAGAGCAGATGCCTTGACCCTTTAACAACGACTTTATCTCACCTCGACAGGCTCTCATTGGAAAGGTCGCTGCATATCGCTGAAGGCAATTTAGACTGCATGACTCTATGTCTTTTTTCTGCGTGCCGTCCGATGACTTCATCGAATTTACCATAGGCGACTTCGGTCCACGCGACACAGCCACCAGTTTGTTCGTCAGTAACTTCCATGTCTTCCACGACCCTTCCACGCAGACATGGTTTATGTCCAACCCGTATGCTTGTGAGATCACTCGAGTAAAACGTCGGCTGCAAAACGCTGGTTGAAAATTTAAGGCGCTCAGCCCACGTGCGCTGACCACAAGTGATCCATAGAGATTTCATAATCTGCTTCACGGACTCGGGGCTGAGTCTTGCGTCGAGAAAGGCCACCACTTGCCCATCGACGACATCGGTGGCAGTGCCGCGTTCAAACACGTCCCACGTAATGAGCCATACACGTTTTCTCTTCATCCTTAGACGCTACAAATGGACAACGCACATTAACACTTCGTTCTGTTAGTCACAGAAGCTATGCACCAAGCTCCTCGACGGCGTATTTGTGCGGCTCGAATTTGCCCTCGCCTATATATTTCACAAAAGACCGATCCCCTTTAGCGTCTTCGAGTCCGTAATAACTTCCGATCTGCAAACTTTTGATGTCCTCACTCAAATTGTAGATGCCGCCCTTGTGGTTCGCGCGACCTTGCCTGTCTTCAGATGAAAAATGACAGACTCACCAGCCGGAGTCGTCACGCACTGGTAAGTGTCAGTGCCAGTAAACGGAGCGCTGATTTTCTGGTAGCCACCGCAGGCGATACAGACGACTACAAGAAGGAAGGTTGTCGGTTTTTCCATTTGTTTATCGAACAGCGTAAGCAGCCGATAATATAGACATATTTCGAAAATTACACAGCCATAAAACGCCTTATTAAAAAGACTTTCGGACTAGCTTTTGACGAGGCTTAATAAAGCCGTGCGGTTTCACCGGCCGACGATGCAATGAAGCGGCGCGCTTACCTCGTGCCCCGGCACCAGCACAGCCTTCCCGCCATGAATCTCCGTTGAGAGGAGGGCCGCCACATCAGCCCTTTAGGACGGAGCAACACTGCGGCGCGATGCCGCAACCACGCTAGAGCCGGCATCCAGCCGGCCTTGCTTCTGCTGAAATAAATCGCTTTGCACAATCCGTGGACGAGGGAGCGCACGCCGTGGTCGTCCCACTTGCGCCGAAGCGGATACGGTCGATTGGTTTACGGTCGTTGAGAGAGCGTCTTAAGGCTTCGAAAAGGTGCGGCGGGACCGCTGGGACCGCCGGGTTTTACGAGAGACCGAAGGCTTCCCTGAAGCGCGCCCAGCGGTCGCGCCCTACCCTTTTAGACGACCTCTGACATGCGAAGGGATGCCCGGTGGTATACACCATGAGTTGACGCGTGGCGTTGTGCGCGAGCGCGACGTGCCGTCTTCGGTGGGCAGCACTTTTTGAGTCGCGCGCGTCTCGTCCGTCCTCTCCTCAGAACGTGAACTTCGCGGAAAGGGTGTAGTTGCGCGGGATCAGGTAGGAGAAGTTGCTCGGCACGGTGATGCGCGCGGGCGACGAGATATCGGTGCGCGGGCGGAGGTTGGTGGCGTTGGTGCCGATCACGCCGCCATTGCTCCCGTAGATCGGTTCGCGGCGGTCGAAGAGATTATCGACGTTGAAATCGAACTGGAGGCTTCGGCCCTGCTTCAGCTTGAAGGTGTAGGACAGGCTGGCGACGGCCTTGTAATACGAGGGCGCGTAAACCGAGTTGCCCGCGCCCACGGAGGGATCGTCGATGGCGTTGGCGGGGTTGGCGGGGTCAACGATCGTGTTGCTGCCCTTGTAGCCGACAACCTGACCGCCGCGGTAGTTCACGCCGGCGCCGACACGCAGGCCCTTGAGCGGGCCGCGGTGGAAACGGTAATCGGTGGCGAGGTTGCCGACCCACTTGCTGTTACCCTGGCTCTCTTGCGGCACTTGGCTGGTGGTGTTCGGGATGACCGAATCGATGAGGTTGTTCCAGCCGCTCACGGCGGCGTTGACGCGGGTCTGGTTGATCAGGAGCGGGTCATTCAGCGCGGGGTTGATCGAGGCGCGCTTGGTGGTCGGGTCTATCAGCACGCCCGCGTCGGCGAGGATTTGGCGCGAGACGGCGTCCTGCGTTTTAAAGTAGGTGATAATGTCGGGATACTGGTCGCGCACCTTGGCGTCGGTGTAGCCGGCGTTGAGCACGGTGCGCCAGGCGCGGGTGAAGTTGGCGGTGAGCTCGAATTCGTAGCCTTTCGTGGCGGAGGTCACGGTGGAGTAAACGTTCTGGGGGAAACGGGCGACGTTGCGGATGTTGCGGCCGACGGAACTGAGGTCGCCGACAACGGGCGCATCGGAGATCGAGTTGTAAGCGCCGGTGAAACCGCCGGGCGAGAGGACGGCCGCGCCTTCCTGGTAGGAATCAAAGGCACCGATGCTGAGCGACATCCGGCCGTTGGGCAGGGTGATGCGAACGCCGTAGTCTTTGCCGTGCGAGCTCGTGGGCGGGACGAGGGTGCCGTCGGCTTTTTGCGACGGCGCGGTGAGGCTGAAGGTCTCGGCGACATTCGCATAGGCACCGAGCCAGCGCGTGACGTTCACCACGCCGCCCAAGGTGAAGGTGTTGATGTTGGGTTTGAGGCCCGGCGAATCGTAGTCGTCGCGGAAGCGGTCACCGGCGTATTGGGTCTGCGGGATGTTGGCGCCGTTCACGTTGGAGCGAGGGCGGACATCGGCGGGCTGCGCGGGGCCGGTGGCGGCGCCGGCGGCGTTTTTGGGCGTGTATTGCAGGTTGAAATAATCGGTGGGAGCGCTGCGGCGAAAAACCAGCGTGGTGCCGTCCCAACCGGGGGTGTTGTCGCCGGGGGCGACGACGCGTTTGTCGCCAATCTCGGCGAAGTCACGGCGGAAGGCGCCGATGAGCACGAGACGGTTTTTGAAAAGGTCGAGATTGCCCGCGGCTTGGAGAAATTTGTAGCGGCGCAGGCTGTCGCGGTTGTTGTCCTCGCGGCGGGTGTCATACATCCACGCCGGCGTGACGGTTTCATTCACGCCCGTGACGGGATTGATGATGTTCACAGGTGCGGTCGAAGGGGTATAGTTGCGGTTGGGCTGGTCGGCATAGAAGCGCGTGTAGAGGCCGTATTCACTGTATTCGAGATTATCGACCCAGCTGCGGGCGTCGGGGGTGCGGCTCTTCAGAGGGAGAAGAAGAGTGAGCGCGCGAGATTTCGTCTTCTGCTGGGTGAGGCCGGCCATGGCGCTGAACTGGAATTTGCCGATGCGCGTGTCTTTGATGTAAACGGCTTGGGCGCGGACATTCTTCAGGTCGTTGGTGCGCAGATTTTGATACTCCATGAACTCCATGAAGGCGTGTTTGAAATACGGGTTGGCGCCACCGCCGGGGAGCGTGGAATCGATATCGATGTAGATATCCTGACCGCCGCGGCGGGCGAGGCCGGCCTGGCCGTTGGCGTCGCTCTGATTGATGTCGCCGGCCAGCTCCAGAAAGAGGCTGTCCCCGAGTTTATAATTGGCCACGAGGGCGAAGTCTTTGCCGAGTTCGGTGAAGGTGGGCAGCTTGTTGGTCCACACCGTCGTGGACTCGCGGTTGGGGATGCGGAAGAAACTGGAGCCGGAAAGCGCGCGGGCGTAGCGATCCGCGGGCACGCCATAGTCGTCGTCAATCATCGCCTGATTGTTGATGGTGAAACCGGAGGTGCGGATCGGGACGCCGTTGATCTGATTGGTGAGGGAGAGCGTCGAGTTCTGCGCGGCGCCCTTGGTGACGTAGCGGTTTTCAAAGTTGAGGACATTGCCGCCGAAGGCGTCGTTGCGGACAAAACGCGGGCCGGATCGCACGATGCCGGCGGCGGCGAGTTCGGCGTTGGTGGGGAGCGTGGTCGGGATCGCGCCGAAAGTGGTCCTGCCGTCCCACGCCGAGATGCGGTCGCGAAGAGAGGTGGTGCCGCGCAGCTCGCGACTTTTCCCGTATTCACCTTCGGCGCGGAGCGAAAGACGCGGGCTGATTTTAAACGTCGCGGCGAGGTGCGCGCCGTAGCGGTCCTTCCACTCGTTGTCGCGCCAAGTGTCGGCTTGATCCCAGACGACGTTGGCACGAACCGCGAATTGCGGATTGAGCGCAGCGTTCACATCGCCGGTGAAACGGTAGCGGTTGTAGCTGCCCACCTGGACGCGCGCGCTCTGAAAATCTTTGGAGGTGTCGGCCTGCTTTGTCACGGAGTTGACCGTGCCGCCGACGCCGCCCGCGCCGTAGAGCACGGCGTTGGGCCCGCGGCCGTAGTCCACGCGGTCGAGGTTGTAGCTGTCGGCGGTGGTGATGTAGGGGAAAAAATTACGCGTAGGCAGACCGGTCGAAACGCCGCGCGTGCGCAGTCCGCCGTTACCGACAGAAGTGCCGAAGGCGCGGTTGGTGCCGTCGGCGTCGACGACCGTGCTGTTGACGGACCACTGGGTGGCCTCGGCGACATCGGTGAGGTTGAACGCTTCGAGGAATTCGGCGGTGACGACCGAGTAGGCGACGGGGGTGTCCTTGAGTGCGGTCGCGATGCGACCGCCGGCAAGCGAGCTGGCAGCGACGAAGCCCACGTCTTTTTCAGCACTCACGGTGAACGGCGTGAGGGTCACGCGATCGTCGGCATCGGCCTTTGGGGCGGGCGCGGTCTGGGCTTCGGTCAGGCCGGTGCTTGCAACGAAAAGCAGGGCGAGCGCGGCCGGGCGGCAGAGCCACTGACGAGTAAGGATGGTGGTGGGGACGGTGGGGTTCATGGGGTCGGTTTAGAGTAAAATGAGGCGCATTGGCCGGGCTCTCTCCGGGGTTGGGCGCTACGGGGTTTAGCATGCGTAGCGTCGAACTCCGGATTTTTCTGTGCGATACAATTCGAGTTTTTCCCGGGACGAAAACGGACCGGGTTGGGAGCGGAGGGCAGCGTAATTCCGTAGGTGATGAGCAGTTCACCTCACGTGACCGGCCGGCAAACGCTGATGCGGTAAAGGTCGCCCGCAAGTGGGCTGCGGCGAAAAGCCACAGGTGATTCGACGGATACTAGACGCCATGGAATCAACCGCTCACGTCGTAGACTTCCACCAAAACCACACCGGAGCCGCCATCAGCGCCGGTGACTTGGATCGTGTAACCGCCGGCCGGCAAGGTCACGAGCAGGGCAGCGTCGCTCTGGCCGGGCGTGAGCGCGAAGGCGCCGGCGCGGGCCATCGCCGTCGTGAGTGCGGCGGGATCGGCGGAGGTCTCCCAACCGACGTTTGCCGCCACCGGCGACAGGCCTTGCAGCACCACGAGCGACGGCTTCGCGAGGACACCGCCAACTTTAAAAGCCGTCAGGCCCGGCCCCACGGCGCGCACGAGGAGGGTGCGGGCGTTTGCTCCGCTAATCACGAGTCCGGGAATCGCCACCTGCGCGCCGGGCCCGACGCGTGCGCGCGTCGAGAGATTCCGCAGCCGCGGGGTGCCGGCTTGATCGAGTTCGTAGGCTTCCACGAGCGCGATGCCCGAGCCACCGTCGAGCGACGTGACGGGCGCAGTGTAGGCGCCGGGCTCGAGGGAAACGAGGAGCGCACAGTCCCCGCCGCCGCTCGCGAGGGGAAACGCGCCGGTGAGCCCCGCCGCACCCGCGAGCGCCGCCGTCTCCGCCGCGGTGCCGGTGTCCCAGCCGCGATTGGTGGCAATGATGCTACCGTCGCCGCGGCGAAGAGTGAGCTCCATGCGAGCGAGGGTGCCCGCAACACCGAAGGCCGTGAGGCCCGCCCCACACCACGGAGGAGCACGCGCTTCGGTCCCGCGCCGTCGATGACGAAGCCCGGGATGAGGGTCGCATCGCCGGTGCCTGCGGCGGCACGCGTGGAGAGATTAACGAGGCGCGGAGCGGTGAGGGGCACGCGGATGATGGGTGCAGGGACACCCGCGCGGAGGGAAAATGTCTGCTCAAACTTCTGACCGTTATACTCGATCGTCGCGAGGTAGTCGCCGTGGAAGCCGCGGGCGCGCCACGTGCCCTGCCCGTCTGTGACGCCGGTAGCGCGCGTGCGCCACTGGTCGAGCACGAGGGCTTTGTAGGCGCGGGCGTTGGGTTTTTCGGACCAATCCGCCCGATAGGACGCAGCCTTCGGAATCCAGTGCGCGTTTTCCCAGAAACCCCACAGCTGGCACCCGACGACGGTGGGGTGGCTGTAGAGTGCGATCAGAAAATCCCGCGTGTAGTCGGCTTGGAGTTCCTCGTCATCGGTGTTCACATCGAACTCCGTGATGCGCACCGGCAGGCCGAGAGCCGCGTAACGGTCGAGCACGGCGACGACGTTGGCGGGCGGAGAAGGATTGGCGCTGATGTGGGCCTGGAGGCCAAGCCCGCCGAGCGGTGCGCCCAAGCTCTGAAGGTAACGCGCGGTGCCTTCAAAATGCGCCACGTGCGCGGCATCAAGGGAGGCGTCGTGATTGCTATAATCGTTCA
>JACMRG010000150.1 GCA_014376585.1 Opitutaceae bacterium
CCGTCCTCCTCGCGTTCGCCGCCCTCGTCGTCGGCACGCTGCCCCTCACCGCCCAGCAGAAGCGCACCAGCCCGCACGAATCCATCTACGTGCGCCTCGGCGCCCGCCCCAACATCACTCTCGTCTCGGTCACTTACGGCCGGCCCTACACCAAAAACCCGAAGACCGGTGAAGCCCGCAAGATCTGGGGCGGCCTCGTCGCCTGGGACAAGGCCGACCGCCTCGGTTCCGACGAAGCCACGCTCCTGCTCACCCAACGCGCCCTCGTGATTGGCGGCGTCACCGTTCCCGCCGGCGCTTACACCCTCTACATCGTCCCCTCCGAAAACGGCACCAGCAAACTCGCGCTCAGCTCAAACATCGGCAAATGGGGCATCCCCGTCGATGAGAAGAGCGACCTCGGCCGCGTCGAACTCACCAAGGGCGTCCTGGTCGCACCCGTTGACCAGCTCACCCTCGCTCTCGATAAAAAATCCGACGATGTCGGCACGCTTAAGATCATGTGGGAAGCCACCGTGTTCTCCGTGGATTTCAGCGTGAAGAAATAAACCGGAGTATTTCTTTTCCACCGGGCGCGGCGTCCAAGCCGCGCCTTTTTCGTGTCCGGCCGCTCCAGGTATCGCTCCCCATAAGAGGAGACCTTCCGACCCTTGCCTTGCTTCGACGTCCCCGAGCGATAGCTTTGGATCATGGTCACGGTCGATCACAGCCCGGTTTCATCCTCGGCCCTTGTCTTGGGCGGAACGCTCGTCTTTCGCGGCACCCGGGTGCCGGCCCAGACTCTGCTCGACTACCTCAACGACGGTTTTTCCGTCGGGGAATTTGTCTCGTTTTTCCCTTCTGTGAAACCGGACGACGCCAGAGAATTTCCCCGCCTCACGCAGCCGCCCGCTTCGTGACATGAAGATTATCTTCGACGAAAACGTCCCGCGCCCGCTGCGGCAGTTTTTGACCGCGCATACTGTCACTACCGTCCAACAGCATGGTAGGATGGGCGTCGAAAATGGAGCCCTCATGGACCTCACAGCCGGAAATTTCGACATCCCGATTCCCGCTGACAAAAATCTGCGTTACCAGCAAGACCTGCGCTCCCGTCGGATCGCGTTGATTGACCTGCCCACCAATCGCTGGCCCATGCTGAAAGCGCTAGGTTCTCAAATCCCCGTCGCCGTCGGTGCCGCAACTCCGGGCAGCTACACGGTTATCGAGTTTCCATGATTATCGATTCCGCCGACCTCCTCGCCCGTTTCCTTGCCTACGTCCGCATCGACACCCGCAGCGATCCGGGCTCCACCACCACGCCCAGCACGTCCGGCCAGTGGGATCTCCTCCGCCTGCTCGCCGCCGAGCTCACCGCCCTCGGAATCGCCGAGGTCACGCTCACGCCTGCCGGCTTCGTCCTCGCCACCCTTCGCGCCACCGTCGCCCACCCGGTCCCCGTCATGGCCTGGTGCGCCCACGTGGACACCGCGCCCAATCTCCCCAGCGCCGCCAAACCTCTCGTCCACCGCGCCTACGCCGGTCAACCCATCACCCTCCCCGACGACCCCACGCAAATCCTCACCCTCGAAAACTCCCCGCACCTCCGCTCGGCTCTCGGCCATGACGTGATCACTGCCAGCGGCACGACTCTGCTCGGCGCGGATGACAAAGCCGGCGTCGCCACCGTGATGACCGCCGCGCGTCACCTCCTCCAACACCCGGAAATTCCCCACGGAAAACTCCGCCTCTGCTTCAACCCCGACGAGGAAATCGCCGCCGGCATGGCCCACCTCGACCTCGCTCAACTTGGCGCCGACGTCGCCTACACCCTCGACGGCGAATCGCCCGGCGAGGTCGATTTCGAAACCTTCAGCGCCGACGCCGCCACGCTCCATATCCACGGCGTCGCCTCGCATCCCGGCTGGGCAAAGGACGTCATGGTCAACGCGCTCCGTCTCGCGGCCCGCTGGATCGCCGCCCTCCCCGCCGAACTCTCCCCTGAGCGCACCGCCGACCGCGCCGGCTTCATCCACCCGCTCGAACTTACCGGCTCCGCGGAAAAGGCCACCGTGCGCCTCATCCTGCGCGACTTCGAACTCGCCGGCCTCGCCGCACACCGCGCGCTCCTCGAAAAAATCACGGCCGAACTTCGCGCCGCCGAACCCCGCGCCCGCTTCGCCCTCACCTTCGCCGAGCAATACCGCAACATGCGCTACGGCCTCGAAAAAGACCTGCGTCCCGTCGAGTTCGCCCGCGAAGCCCTCCGCCGCGCCGGACTCACCCCCCGTTCCCACGCCATCCGCGGCGGCACCGACGGCTCCAACCTCACCACCCGCGGCCTCCCCACGCCCAACCTCTTCGTCGGCATGCACGAAGTTCACAGCCCCCGCGAATGGGTGAGCCTGCAAGACATGACCAAAGCCGCGGAGACGCTCATCCACCTCGCGCAGGTGTGGGCGGAGCCCAAAGGATAGCGCCGGGATCTCCAGGGCCGGCGCGCCATCGATCACATAAAATTCCCGTGATCGAAACGCCAACTTCGCAGTGGAACCGAATGGGATGGGTGGTGGGGCCGGCTCTCCGGGCCGGTTTGGGTGCCGACTCGTGAACCGGCCTGCCTCTCAGGCCGGCTCGGAGGGCCGGCCCCACCCGGGGTGTAACCCGTAAATCCAACGGCCTTGGTTTAAGACCAAAAAAGCGGCAACGGACCGCGCCCATCGCCGCAGTTCGAGAAACCCTGCGAGCCGTTACGCCAGTTGAGGAATCGTGAATTCGCCGCGGCCCGTGCGCTTGCGGAGCGGGGAGTTGTTGGCGGCATCCACGAGCACCTGCTCGCCGCCGGTGAACATTTCCGTCTTCGCATCGATCTTGAGGAGCGCACCTTTCACGCTCTTGCCCGCCAACACATCCACGTCGTTGGCGCGGAGATGCTCCAGCATACGGCTATACGACTCGCTCGTGACGAGACTTGAGTAAACCGCTTCGCGGATTGCGGAGTTCGATTTCTCCTCGCCGACGAGATAAGAAATATTGGCGAGATGGCAGAGCGAGGAGGAGGTGTGCGCCTCGGTGACGAGGCCCTTGATGACTTTGCGGTCCTGCAAGGCCTTCACGAAATTCGCACGGTGCGCGCCGTTGCCGCCGTTGGTAAAGCCCTCGAGCTTCTTGTTGTCGTTGTCGAAGATATTGGCTGTGCCACTCTCGCTCACGGTGGCGTAACCGCCCTCGCACTGGACCACGACGCCGACGCGTGAACCGCGATAGGCGTCCATCGCCTTCATGCCCGTCTTCATCGGCAGACCGCGCACTTCGAAAATCAGCGGTGCCTTGGCGTAATTGAAAACCGCGATCTGGCTGTTGGGTGTCTCGGCATCATCCACATAGCCGAAGCGACCACCGATGCTCATCACGCTGGGCGGCAGGCCCTGCTCGCCGAGCATCCAGCGCGCGATGTCCATCTGGTGAATGCCTTGGTTGGCAATGTCGCCGCCGCCGTAGTTCCAGAACCAGTGCCAGTCGTAATGCACCGGCCCCCTCGCCTTGCTGTTGCGACGGGAGGGGACCAGCGGGGCCGGGCCGGACCAGAGATCGTAGTTGACCGTGTCGGGCACGGCTTGCGGACCCTCGGTTTTGCCGATGCTCGCGCGCTCTTTGTAGCAAAGACCGCGGGCGAAAAGAATCTTACCAAGCTTGCCGGAGTTGATGTAGGCAATGGCCTCCGGAATATCCAACGACGAGCGGTTTTGCGTGCCGACCACCAGCAGATTCTTCGTGTATTTCTGCGAAGCCGCGACCGCCTGACGGCCCTCCCAGACATTGTGCGAAAGCGGTTTCTCGCAGTAAACGTCCTTGCCGGCCTGCAAGCCCCAGATCGATTGGAGCGAGTGCTGGTGGTTGGGCGTGCCGAGCACGATCGCGTCGATGTTTTTGCTTTCGAGCAGCTTTCGATAATCACCAAACGTCTCCACCTCCGCGCCCGCCTCTTTGCATTCCTGCGCCCGCTTCGCGAGCAACACGCTGTCCACATCACAGATCGCCACGACGCGCGCGCCCTTCAGCTTGTTGGTCGCGTAATCCCGCAGGTGATTGTTGCCTTGGCTATTGATGCCGACGACCGCGATGCGGATGTCGCCGTTGGCGCTGCCGGCGGCCGGCGCCACTTGGCCGAAGAGCCGGGTTTGGCCGGCGATAAAAGCGGCGCCGCTACCAACGAGCGAGGCCTTGAGGAAGTCTTTGCGTGTCCAGGATTTCATGGGGATTTAGGGTATAACGGGGCGCCCGCGCCAGAAGCGGCGGCAGGCAGTGGGGAGACGGAACTGAAGCACAAACGTTGCGCATAACCGCGGCCGGTCGAGGCCTATTTGCCGATGAGCCCCCGAAAATCAAAGCCTCCTTTGCTCGATCACCACCGTCTCAGCGCGGTCTCGAGCTAGCGCGATTCAATAAATAATTCCCGACGCCGCGCCCCCGGTGCATCGCTCGACAAATCAAGCGACGCTTTCAAACTTCGCTCGAATTCGGCCACCCCTTCTCGCGACCGTCGCCCCCCCCCCCCCC
>JACMRG010000020.1 GCA_014376585.1 Opitutaceae bacterium
AAGCGGCGCGGCTACCGCCGTCATCCTCGCGACGGGCGCGCAAACTTACTTTGGCAGTATGGCGGGGAGCATGACCGGCGAGCCGGAGCCGACGAGCTTTGACAAAGGCGTGCAGGCGTTCACCTGGCTGATGATCCGCTTCATGCTCGTGATGGTGTCGCTCACGTTCCTGATCGTCGGCCTCACCAAGCACGACTGGGCCCAGGCGCTGCTCTTCTCCCTCTCGGTCGCCGTCGGCCTCACGCCCGAGATGCTGCCGATGATCATCACCGTGTGCCTCTCGAAGGGCGCGCTCATGATGTCGCGCAAGAAGGTCATCGTGAAACACCTCCACGCGATCCAGAACTTCGGCGCGATGGACGTGCTCTGCACGGATAAAACCGGCACGCTCACCCAGGACCACGTCGTGCTCGAACGCTACGTCGATGTCACCAACCGGCAGAGCGAGGACGTTCTTCGCTACGCCTACATGAACAGCTTTTACCAGACCGGCCTGCGCAACCTCCTCGACCGCGCCATCCTCGCCCACACCGATCTCGACGTCGAACGCGAGTGCCGGAAGGTCGATGAAATCCCCTTCGATTTCAAACGCCGCCGCATGTCCGTCGTCATCGACTACGAGGACCGCCACGTCCTCATCTGCAAGGGCGCCGTCGAGGAGATCTCCGCCGTCTGCGAAAACTACCAGGTGGACGAGGACATCAACCCGCTCATCAAACTCATCCGCGACGACCTCCTCGACGAATCCCGCCACCTCAGCGCCGACGGCTACCGCGTGCTCGCGATCGCCTACCGCGAGTTCGACAAGGCCAAGACCACCTTCTCCGTCGCCGACGAATCCGAGCTCATCCTCCTCGGCTACATCGCCTTTTTCGACCCCGCCAAGGAGACCTCCGCCCGCGCCATCCAAGCCCTCACCCGCGCCGGCGTCACCGTGAAAATCCTCACCGGCGACAACGAGCTCGTCACCCGCAAGGTCTGCGGCGACGTCGCCATGACCATCACCAAGATCGTCACCGGCCCCCAGCTCGCCGCCCTCGACGACGCCGCCTTCGCCCGCGAAGTCGAGGCGGCCAACGTCCTCGCCCGCCTCACGCCCGACCAGAAGGAGAAAGTCATCAAGACGCTCCGCGCCGCCGGCCACGTCGTCGGCTTCATGGGCGACGGTATCAACGACGTCCTCGCGATGAAGGCCGCCGACGTCGGCATCTCGGTCGACACCGCCGTCGACGTCGCCAAGGAATCCGCCGACATCATCCTCCTCGAGAAAAGCCTCCTCGTGCTCGAGGACGGCATCATGGAAGGACGGAAGGTTTTCGGAAACATCGTCAAATACATCAAGATGGGCGCCAGTTCCAACTTCGGGAATATGTTCAGCGTCGTCGGCGGGGCCTATTTCCTGCCGTTTCTCCCGATGGCCCCGATCCAAGTGCTCGTGAACAACCTGCTCTACGACGCCTCGCAGGTCGCCATCCCGCTTGACCACGTCGACGAGGAATACCTCGCGAAACCCCGCCGCTGGAACATCAAGAGCATCCAGAATTTTATGTTCTTCATCGGGCCGATCAGTTCGATCTTCGACTACGCCACGTTTTTCCTGATGCTCAATTTTTTCGGCAGCGCCGCCTACGGCGCGGCCGGTGTCACCCCCGGCGAGCAGGGTCACTGGGAGCGGCTCTTTCACACCGGCTGGTTCGTCGAGTCGCTGCTCACCCAGACGCTCATCGTGCACATCATCCGCACCAACCGGATTCCCTTCATCCAGAGTCGCGCGAGCAAGCCCCTGCTCTTCACCACGCTCGCCGTCATGGGCGTCGGCTGCTGGCTGCCGTTCTCGCCCCTCGCCCACTTCCTCGGTTTCGAGCCGCTGCCCCCGATCTTCTTTGCCTGGATGGCCGCCTTCCTCGTCTCCTACAGCTTCATCACCCACTTCGTGAAAACTTGGTTTATCCGTAAATTCGGGTCCGACTGACCATGCGCAGCATTCTCACCGCCCTTCAAGAAAGCCGCCTCTTCGAACTGCCGGAAACCGGCAAGGCCCGCGCCTTGGAATTTCTCGCCCGCATCATCGATGCCAACCCCGACATTGAGGTCGGCACCGACGCCATCGAGGAAATCCAGAAGCGCGAACTCGAGTGCAACACCGGCATCGGCATGGGCGTCGGCGTTCCCCACATCCGCGCCCGCCGTGACGAAGGCGAACTATTCTGCGCGGTCGGCTGGTCCGCCCAAGGCATCGACTACGACGCGGCCGACCGCGAGGACGTTCATCTCGTGGTGATGTATTACATCCCGGGCGCGCAAAAAAACGTCTATCTCAAGGAAGTTTCCACCCTCGTGAAAGCGATGAGGAAGAGCGGCGGTATCGAGCCCATCGCCCACGCCACCGACCTCAATGCCGTCCGCAACCTCCTCCTCGACTGGGTCGGCACCGTTCTCGGCGACACCGGCCCCGAGGCCGTCGCGCGCATGATCAAGCTCGACGTGCGTCAGACCCAGACCCCCCTGGCCGCACCGCCCAACCCCAACCAGCCGCCGGCAACGCCGCCCCACCCGGGGATCGGCGCCCTCGCCTTTCAGGTCCTGACCGGCCCGATCACGGCCGTCGTGCTTTCGACCGACGCCGGTTGGGTCGCGGCTTTGGAGAAAGAAGTGGATCTCTTGCCACGCCTCGTAGCCGGTCAACCGTTCAATGCCGCCGGCCGCCAGGTCTTCGTGCTGGCCGCCCGCCCTTTGGCCGCCGGCCGGGTGCTCTACGAGTGCGTGACCATCGGACCCGCGCCCTAGGTCCCCCACCCGGTTTCGTTCTTGGATGAAGCTGCCCGGCGGCAATTACTCTGCCCCCATGCGCACTCCGCTCCTCCACCTTCTCTGCGCCAGTCTCCTGTTTCTGGGCGCCTGCAGCCGCCCCGCGTCCACCGGCTATCAGGGCTATCTTGAAGGCGACTTCATCTACGTCGCCGCCCCGCTCGCCGGCCAGTTGGAAAAACTCGCCGTCACCAAAGGCACCCGCGTCGCCGTCGGCGCCCCACTGTTCACTCTGGAGCACGCCAGCGAACTCGCCGCGCAACGCCAGGCTGCCGATCAACTCCTCGCCGCCCAAGCCCGCCTCGCCGACGCACAGAAAGGCTCCCGCCCGAGCGAACTCGCCACCCTCACCGCGCGCCTCGATCAAGCCCGCGCCGCCGCCGAACTTTCCCAGCTCGATCTCACCCGCCAAAAAAATCTCTACGACACGCACGTCGTCTCCGAAGCCGACTACGACCGCGCCCGACTCACCCACGAAAAAAACACCCCCGCGCTCGACGAACTCACCACGCAGCTCACCACCGCCGGCCTCGGTGCCCGCCCCGATGCCCTCGCCGCCGCCGCGGCCGAGGTGAGCGCCGCCACCGCCGCGAAAGAAAAAACCGACTGGGCCGTCGCCCAGAAATCCCAATCCGCCCCGCGCGCCGCGCTCGTTTACGACACCCTCTATCGCGAGGGCGAGTTCGTCGCCACTGGCAATCCCGTCGTTTCCCTGCCCCCCGCTGAAAACATCAAGGTCCGCTTCTTCGTCCCCGAAGCCGATTTCGCCGCGCTCAAAGCCGGTGCCGCCGTGCGCATCGCGATCACCGGCCGCCCCGCTCCGATCGACGCCCGCATCAGCTACCTTTCGCCTTCGCCCGAATACACGCCGCCCATTCTCTACAACCGCGAGAACCGCGCCAAACTCGTCTTCATGGTCGAGGCCATCTTCAACGACGCCGCCGGCGCCGCCGATCTTCACCCCGGCCAGCCCGTGGACGTCGCCCTCGCAAAATGATCTGCGCATGACCGCGCCCGACCTCGCCATCGACGTCACCGGCGTCACCAAACGATTCAGCGCAAAAACCGTCGTCAACGGCATCGACCTCGCCGTGCGCCGCGGTGAGATCTACGGTTTTTTGGGTCCCAACGGCTCGGGCAAGACGACCTTTATCCGCATGCTCTGCGGACTGCTCACGCCCGATGCCGGCCGCGGCACGTGCCTCGGCTACGATGTCCGCACGCAACAGGCCGAGATCAAACGCCACGTCGGCTACATGACGCAAAAGTTCAGTTACTACGAGGACCTGAGCATCCGCGAAAACCTCGATTTCATCGCCCGCATCTACGCCGTGCCCGACCGCACCGCCGCGGTGCAACGCAGCCTCGACCGCCTCGGCCTCGCCAACCGCAGCCACCAACTCGCCGGCCGGCTCTCCGGCGGCTGGAAGCAACGCCTCGCCCTCGCCGCGTGTCTCATCCACGAGCCCAAACTCCTCCTCCTCGACGAGCCCACCGCCGGCGTGGACCCGAAAGCCCGCCGCGAATTCTGGGACGAGATTCACCGACTCGCCGCCGACGGGCTCACCGTTCTCATCACCACGCACTACATGGATGAGGCCGAACGCTGCCACCGCCTCGCCTACCTCGCCTACGGCAACCTACTCGCGCGGGGCACCCTCGCCGAGGTCCTCGCTGCCGCGAAGCTCACCACGTGGAGCGTCTCCGGTCCCGACCTCCGCCCTCTCGCCGCCGCCCTGCGCGGTCGCGACGGCATCGAGCAGGTCGTCGCCTTCGGCAACACCCTCCACGTGAGCGGACGCGACGCCGCGCTCATGACGACGACCATCGCGACCGTCCGCGACCCACGCCACGAGTGGCGCCAGATCAACGCCGGCCTCGAAGACGTCTTCATCAGCCTGATGGATCAGGCGAAGGATAATTTCGCATGAGCGCGACCCGCTTCACCTTCCACCGCCTCTGGGCGATCGTGCTCAAGGAATTCATCCAGATGAAGCGCGACCGCGTGACCTTCGGCATGATGGTCGGCATCCCGCTGATGCAGCTCATGATGTTCGGTTTCGCGATCAACGCCGATCCGCGCCATCTCCCCACCGCCCTGCGCCTCGCCGACCAAGGCCCCTTCGCCCGCACGCTCGTGCAGGCGCTCCGCACCAGCGACTACTTCGCCCTCGTCCAAGAAACCGCCAGCGAGGCCGAGGCTGCACGCCTCCTGCAACTCGGCGACGTCCAGTTCGTCATCAACATCCCCGAAGATTTTTCCCGCAAACTCCTCCGCGGCGAGCGCCCCACCGTGCTCATCGAGGCCGACGCCCCCGACCCCGCCGCGACCGGCCCCGCGCTCGCTTCCGTCAACGCCCTCGCCGCCACGATTTTCAACCGCGATCTCCCCGGCCCGCTCGCTCGCCTCCGCGCCAAAGGCGGCCCCGTCGATTCCCGCATCCACCCGCACTACAACCCGGAAAACATCACCCAATACAACGTCGTCCCCGGCCTCATGGGCGTCGTTCTCACGATGACGA
>JACMRG010000151.1 GCA_014376585.1 Opitutaceae bacterium
CATGCTCACTCAGCCGCGACTTCCGGTAACCGCCGACCTGCTTGGGCCGGCAGTGTCCGCGGCTCTGCTGCTGCTGCCAAAACCGCGCCACGCTGCTGCGGCTCACCCCAAAGCGCCGGCAGACCTCGCTCTCGCCCTCCCCTTTTTTCCGCGCCGGCCACGATCCGCCGCCGCAAATCCTCGCTCAAGGGCCTCATGCTCGGTTCCTCATGCCCGTCTTTTCTGTTCAAATCCCTGTTTGTGTCTATCTAAATCGAATATGCTCTAGACCGGACCTATCTTACGCATGTCGCAAAACTGAAGCAGACCCTGGAAAGAGATCAGGCGCTCAAGCGCGCCATCGGTGGGGAATTCATGGCCATCGGCACCTTGGAACGCTATCTGTTGCTCTCGCTGGGACTGAAGAGTGACGCTTGCATCGTCGACATCGGCTGCGGCAGTGGGCGTCTCGCCTGCCAACTCTCGTCGATGAAGGACGTGAAATACGTCGGGACTGATGTTGTGCAGGAGCTTTTGGATTACGCACAGCAGCTCACCCAGCGGTCGGATTGGAAATTCTCGCGCGTGGACCGCATCGCGATTCCCTGTGCGGACGGCGTCGCGGACTTCGTCTGTTTTTTCTCCGTGTTCACGCACCTCTCTCATGAGGACACCTACCGTTATCTGGCCGAGGCAAAGCGCGTGTTAAAACCCACGGGGCGGATTGTGTTCTCCTTCCTCGAATTCCGCGTCCCCTGCCACTGGGCTATCTTTGCCGACTCGGTTGAAAAGAGTCTCACCGGTCTTCATCTCAACCAATTCATGGACCGCGACGGGATTCAGGCTTGGGCGGTGCGGTTGGGGTTACGGGTGGTCTCCATCACCAGCGGAGACCGTCCGCACATTCCGATTTCTGAAGAGATCATGTGGGACGATGGATCGGTCATGAAGGACCTCGGAAATTTCGGTCAGTCGGTGGCGGTGCTCGCTCTCGCGGAGGACGACGCCGGCGCGGGTGCTGTTCCCGAAGCGAAGGTTGCGCACGTGGAGACTCCGTCCCAAGAAACAGTTTCTGCGCCGGCGGCCCGGGTGCTGGGGTTTTCCAACATCTCAAGCCGTGGATTCGCTGGCGTCGGTGAAAACACGATGATCGTCGGTTTCATCGTGGGCCCGGGCGGCCAGAAGATCCTCGCGCGCGCACTGGGGCCCAGTTTGAAACAGGCTTCGATCCAGGATTTCCTGCAAGGCCCTTGGATGGAAGTTGTGAATCAGAAAGGGCAGGTAGTGGCGTCCAATTTCGGCTTGTTCACCGCCACAGAAGACGAGCGAGCCGAGATTTGTTTGGCCTCCAAGGCTCTCAACGCATCAACCTTGTCAGATAAGGATGCGGCCTTGGTCGCGCAGCTCCCGGAGGGTGGATATTCGCTCCTTGTCCGCGGTCACGACAGCGGGACGGGCGTGGTATTGGCGGAGGTTTTTGCAGTCGGATGAACGCGTTATTTTTCCACAACGTGCTTCTCTCCTTTCCGAAGTTACTGGGGATTTACTCCAGCGTCGCGGCCAGAAATTCGACTTCAAGTTTCGCGCCCGCGGGCAGTGCCTTCACTGGCAGCACGGTGACGGCGGGGCGATGTTCGCCGGGGAACGCGGCGGCGTAGGCGGCGCCCCAGCCGGCGATGGTGCCGAGATCGGAGCCGACGGCGACGTAGGCGCGGACTTGGGCGACGCTGTCGAAGGTGGCGCGGGCGGCTTGCAGGCGCTCGGCGGCGATCTTCATCGCGCCGGCGGATTCCGTTTTCAGGTCGCCGCGCTCGGCAGAGACGATGCCGCTCAGCCAGGTGAGGCGGGCGTTGGGCGCGGTGCCGACGCCGCTCGCGACGAGCGCTTTCGGATCGCTGCGATAAGTTTTTAACGGGAAGGGTTTGCCGTCCCCGCTGAGGAATTGTTTCGAGGCATCGCCGGGATAGACGGCGTAGGTCTCAATGGTGAGAAGTTGGCCCTGCGCGGCGTAGCCGGGCGCCGACATGACGGTGCGGGCGAGGCGGTTCGCGTTGTCCGGATTATTGTAAACGGCCTGGTAGGCTTTGCTGAAGCCGGCGAAGTCCATGCGGCCGCCGTTTTTCGGATCGGGGTAAAGGATGTTGCGGCTGAAGAACGGATCGGCGGGGGTGAGGCCGGCTTCTTTCAAGGCAGCGACTTGTTTCTTAAAAATCGCTTCGGCCTGCGTGGCGACATCGCCCTTATACATGCGCATCTTGAGCGGCATCGTGGCCATCGCGGGCATGAGCGTATCGGGATAAATGGCGGATTGGAAATAGAGCGCACTGCCGCCCTCGATGGCTTTGCCAGTGCTGAGTGCCCACGTGGGGCGGCCGTAGCTGCGGACGTGCTCGTTGGTGGTGGCGCGGTGCAGGCGGTCGTAGAGGCGCTCAAATCGCGAGCCTTTGGCGAAGGGGCCGCGGTTGGGCGGGATGGCGGCGATGAACTCGACCTCGGCGCGGTAGTCGGGATGGAAGAGGCGGGAGATGCCGATGGTGGTGCGCGCGGGTTTGTGCGGGTTGGTGGCGTTGCCGAAGAATTCGGCGTATGCCTTGTTCCAACCGACCATGTCGAGCTCGGGCTCGGCGACGAGATTGGCGCGCACCGCAATGACGTCGCGCAGCGTGAGGCCCACTTCGCGCAGATCCTCGGTGAGCTGGGTCATCAGTGCGCGCGCTTGGGCGTAGGTATCGCCGTAGCGTTCGGCTTCGATGGCGGCTTCGCCGCGGGCGAGGGCTTTCGCGCGCGGGCTGGGCGTGACGCCCCACGTGAAAAAGAGCGCGGTGCCGGGCGCGACGCTCACGGATTCGGAGTAAAATTTACCCGGACCGCCGCCGCGCGCGG
The DNA here is from genome assembly GCA_014376585.1 of Opitutaceae bacterium. Taxonomy (GTDB): domain Bacteria; phylum Verrucomicrobiota; class Verrucomicrobiia; order Opitutales; family Opitutaceae; genus Tous-C4FEB. Next base: position 2,863 of record JACMRG010000151.1, read on the forward strand.
TGAGCGCGGGGTTGGGTTTGGCGGCGACTTTGTAGAGGCCGAAGGTGGCGAGCGCGGCGACCGCGAAGACACTGGCACCCACGATGAGGGCTTTTTTGGCGGGAGTTATCATGGTGGCGGGTGCTCAGGCTTGGGCGACGGTGTCGGCGGGGTAGGCTTCTTGGCCGTGTTCGGTGATATCGAGGCCGGTGCGCTCTTGCTCCGCCGTGGCGCGGATGCCGACGGTGATTTTTAGGAGACCGTAAACGGCGAAGGAGAACACAAACGCGGTGAGCGCATAGGTGGCGGCACCGAGGGCCTGCCATTGCCAGTTGGCACTGCCGAAGACCGCGGGGACGAGGGTGCCCCAAAGTCCGCCGAACGCGTGGACGGGAATCGCGCCGATGGGGTCGTCGATCTTCAATTTTTCGAGGAGCAAAACACCGAGAACGACCACACCACCGCCGATGGCGCCGGCCATGAGAGCGTGGTGCGGGAGAATAATGTCGGCTGCGCCGGTGATGGCGACGAGGCCGCCGAGCACGCCGTTGATCGCCATGGAGAGATCGGGTTTTTTGACAAGAATGGGGGTGAGCAGCATCGCGAAGAGGCCGCCGGCGGCGCCACCGAGCGCGGTGTTGGTGACGACGAGGCCGAGGAATTCGGGGTGCGCGCTCTTGAGGGAGCCGCCGTTGAAACCGAGCCAGCCGAACCAGAGGACGAAGAGGCCGATGGTCGCGAGCGGCATCGAGTGGCCGGGGATCGCGCGGGGTTTGCCGGTGACGGCGTCGTATTTGCCGAGGCGCGGTCCGAGGAGGAGCACGCAGGCGAGGGCGGCGAATCCACCGAAGATGTGAACGACGCCGGTGCCGGCGAAATCAACGAAGCCCTGGCGGAAGAGCCAGCCCTTGCCCCACGACCAAGCGCCGGCGACGGGATAGGCGAAGGCGGTGAGAAGGGTCGCGTAGATCAGGAACGGAACGAGCTTCTGGCGCTCGCCGACGGCGCCGGAGACGATGGTGGCGGCCTTGGCGGCGACCATGGACTGGAAGAGGAAATCGGCCCACCACGTGAGGTTGTCGTAGCGCGGCGTCATCAGGTCGAAATAGTCTTTCGACGGCACGCCGAACCAGCCGCCGGGATGCCACCAGCCATTGAACTCGCCGGGGAACATCGTGTGAAAACCGAAGGCGGCGTAGGCGACGAAGCCGAGGCATACGACGAAGATGTTTTTGTAGAGAATATTGACCGTGTGCTTCGCGCGGGCGAAACCGGCTTCGAGCGTGGCGAATCCGAGGTGCATGATGAACATGAGGCCGGCGGCGATGACCATCCAGAGGTTGCTCACGACGAAGAACGATTCGTCGTAGAGGATGTGGTCGAGGTAGAGATCGTAGGAGGGAAAATCGACGGGCCGGCCGGCGTGGGCGAGGGGCGCGGCGAGGAGGAAGCAGGGCAGGAAACGAAGAAGCTTTTTCATGAGGCGGGCGCGGCGGGAGAATAGGAAAAGAGCTGGCGGCTATTTTTGTTGGCTGAGAATGAAGGCGACGAGGGCGGGGGGGTTTTCGGGGGGGGGGACTTCGCCCCAGGGCGGCATATTTTTTTCGAGGAAGCCGACGAGCACGGTGCGCTCGATCTCGCTTGGGCGACCGCCGTGATACCATTTCGGATCGAAGAGATTGCTGGGCGAGTCGCCCTTGGCGGTCTCGGCGCCGTGGCAGGCGAGGCAGAGGGCGGTGTAGGTGGCCTTGCCGGCTTTGACGGTGGCGGGATTCTTGGAGGCGGCGATGAGCTCGGCGTCGCGACGGGCGGGTTTATCGATGTCGGCGGCGGGCTTGGGCGAATCGGCGCGGGCGCAGGCGGTGAGCACCATGAGCACCATGAGCACCATGAGCAACATGAGCGTGAGGAGCGGCGGGAGCCGGTGCGGGGCGAGTCTCATAAGGCCGCGACCTTGGCGTGGATGTTTTTTACGACGTGGCGCGCCGACTCAAACGCGCCCGCCTGCCAGCCGCCGAGGTGCGAAGCCCAGTCGCCGGCGAGGTGAAGGTTGCCGTCGGGTTTGATGAGAAACGGGTAGAGCGTCTTCGTAAGTTTTTCGGGGAAGTGCGAGAGACAGCCTTTGATGTGAGGGACGGTGCTCCAGTTTACGGAAAACGCGTTGTCAAATTCGGCACGATATTGCGGGTGGAGTTTCTCGCCCTGCTTCATTGCGTATTCGATGCGGTCGGCGGGCGTGAGCTGGGTGACCTCGTCGCTGGGTGGGCCGAACATGTAGTAGCCGATGAGGACGCCCTTGGGCTGGAAGAAGCCGTGCGAGGGATAATAGATTTCGTTGATGGGCTGGTTGGTCCACGAGATACCGCCGAAGATGCGGTCGTCGTCCTCCCAGAAGCGGCGCTTGAACTGGAGGCCGATGCGCGCGCTATTTTGAAACGGGATGATGTTGAGTGTGTTTTTTACCATCGGGCCGAAGTCGTGCGCGGTGGTGCGCAGGATCGGCGGCGGCAGCGTGCAGATACAGTGGTCGGCGATGAGTTCCTTCGTCTCGGCGCCCTCGGTGTAAACGACGCGGGCACCAGTGGGCGTTTTGCGGATTTCTTGGGCGGCGCAGCCGAAGCGGACGACCAGTTTGACCTTTGCGAAAAGCGCCTTGGCGAGCATGTCCATGCCACCGACGGGCTGGAACAGAGCGGACTGATATTCGAACTCGTTGTTGCGGTGAAAGTGGACGCTGAAGTTCGCCTGGAGCAGCGCGAGGAGATCGAGGGCCGGGTCCATTTCTCCGGTGGAGGTGACCGACGGCCATTTTTTGAAACCACGGCGCGACGAGCCTTCATAGGCGAGCGTGTCGGCGTTGAGGTCGCCCTCGCGGCGGAGGAATTCGAGGACGCGTTCTTTATCCTCAGCGGTAAATTTCTGATCAAGCTTGTCGGTGTTGACGGCTTTCGCGAGCAGCTCGGCGATGTGGCCGCGGGCGTCGGCTTTGGCTTCGCGTTGGCGGAGGCGTTTGCCGGCAAGCGGGCCGGCGACGCCCTCGTTGTAGTAAAGGCCGTTTTCGTTGACGTTGATGAACGGTTCGACGGCGACGCCGAGTTCGCGGCAGTAGTCCATCGTGACCTGCCACTGCGGGAAGCGCGCGGGGCCGGCGTTGAAATAGTGGCCGTCGTCGAACGCGCAGGTCTGCGTGTGGCCGAGCGTGTCGGTGAGCGTGTCGCCTTTGCGGATGGTGAGGCTGCGGCCGCCGGGGCGTTGAGAAGCCTCGAGGACGGTGCAGGTAAAACCGAGTTTTCCGAGCTCGTAGGCCGCGGCCATGCCGGCGATGCCGGCGCCGAGGATGACGACTTTCGTCCCGGGTTTGCCGGCGGCGACGGAGGGAAGGCCTTGCAGCTCGGCGCCGCGGCCGGTGGCGCGGCTGAGGAGACCGAGGGCGGTCATGGTGGTGAAGGAGGCACCGCCGTAGCGGCCGGCTTTTTCGAGGAAATCCCGACGCGTCATAGTTGGAGAAAACTGCGCCGCAGCGTGGTGCGGGGGCGCGGTGGGCGAAATGCAGGTTGAGTGCCAAGGCGAGGGTGGAATATTCGCCCGTGATCGTATTCTTCGGCACAGACCGTGCTAACTCGGTTACGCGTCTAGTCACACAAACCCACCTGCAAATCCGCACATTCCCATGGTCTCTCAGCTCTCTTCCTTGAATCGTCGCCAATGGCTCAAGTCCACCGTTGCCGGCGTCGCCGGCCTCGCCGTGGCCCGGCAACTTCTCACCACTCCCGCCCGCGCGCAGCATGAGGTGGACCGCTCCGCCAAGCGCAGCGAGCCTGTGCGCATTTCCGGCAATGAAAATCCTTTCGGCCCGTCGCAGGCCGCGCAGGCCGCGATGTTGCAGGCGATGGAGAAATCCTGCCGTTATCCTTTCAAGGAGTCGCAGGAGTTGATTGCGCTGATCGCGGCGAAAGAAGGCTGCTCGAAAGACAACGTCGTCCTCGGCGTCGGTTCAGGGGAGATTCTCGACATCGTCGGGTTTCACTTCGGTCTGCAAAAGGGCGAAATCGTCGCCGCCGAGCCCGGTTACACGCAGCTGATGCGCGCGGCCGAGGCGCAGGGGGGTAAATCCGTGTGGGTGCCGCTCAATAAAAAGCTCGAGCACGATCTCCCCGCGATGGCGGCGAAGATGACGGACAAGACCTCGATGGTCTATGTCTGCAATCCGAACAATCCCACGGGCACGGTCGTCAATGCCGCCGAGTTGAAGGCGTTCGCGATCGAAGCCTCGAAGAAAATGCCGGTCTTCATCGACGAAGCCTACCTCGACTGCGCCGACGACTACGAGGCGCAGACGGCGGTGAAGTTGGTCGCCGAGGGGCACAACGTCGTGGTCGCGCGCACGTTCTCCAAAATCTACGGCATGGCCGGTCTCCGCATGGGCTACGGCATCATGCCCGCCAAGCTCGCCAAGGAAGTGAAGCCCCTCTCCACGGGCAGCGTGAACATGATGGGCGTGGTCGCCGCGACCGCCTCGTTGCAGGACGCGACCTACGTCGCGGAAACCCGCGCGAAGATCAAAGCCGGCCGCGATGCGCTTATCGCGGTCATCAAGGGCTTGGGCAAAGAATACGCCGAGCCGCAGGGTAACTTTGTGTTCTTCAAGACCGGTATGCCCATCAAGACCTTTCAGGAAAAAATGCTGGCCGAGATGGTGCAGGTCGCGCGTCCCTTCCCGCCGATGCTGGAGTGGGCGCGCATCTCGATCGGCCTGCCTGAAGAAATGGCGGTATGCCACGCAGCTTTGAAGAAAGCGCTGGCCTGACGAACGCCTTTTCCAAGGAAAAGCGCCGCCTCGCGATAGGCGGCGCTTTTTTGCGTGTGCGGAGTAGGGAGGTATGGCCGCAAAAGGGCGCAAAGGTTTCCAAGACTACGGCGATGTTTTCCGAGGGGCTGTAGGCGACGGGAAGTTCGGTCGGAGAGTAAATTTTTCTTGCGCGTTTTAGCTGCTAAAAAATCGGAGCGCGATTACACGCATGCGCGCAGGGCGGGCTCGTGTTTGGCGTGAGCGTTGCTAAGCCGGAGGGCATGACTCCGCTTTGTTCCCGACGTGACTGGCTTCGCATGGCGGGGCTCGGTGCGCTGGGGGGGATAGCGCTGGCGGGGCGCGGGCGGTTGGGTGCGGCGGAAGTCGAGCCGCCGCCCCCGGAGGGGCGGCATATCAACCTTGCGGGCAATGAAAACGCTTTCGGTCCGTCGCCGGCGGTGGTGCAGGCGATTTTCAAGGCGGCGCCGTTGTCGTCACGCTATCCGTTTCGCGAGGAATACGTGCTCAAGCGGATGCTCGCGCAGCGTGAGGGCGTGGCGGTGGAAAACATCGTGCTGGGCAATGGCTGCGACGAGATCCTTGCGCTCGCGGCGGCGGCGCAGTTGGCGAAAGGCGCAGAGCTCGTGGCGGCGCAACCGACGTATTTTCAGATCACGGACTACGCGGACAAGCTGGGCGCGACGGTGAAGTGGGTGCCTTTTACTTCCACGATGCACCACGATCTCCCGGCGATGGCGTCGGCGGTGGGCGTGCGCACGAAGCTGGTCTATGTGTGCAACCCCGATAACCCCAGCGGGACGATGCGGCCGGCGGCGGAGGTAGAGGCGTTTTGCCGGGAAGTGGCGCCGCGCGCGCCGGTGTTTTTGGACGAAGTGTATCTGGAACTCGGCGAGGATTTCGCGGCGCAGACCCAGGTGCCGCTTGTGCGGGCGGGGTTGCCGGTGATCATCGGGCGTTCGTTTTCAAAGATGCACGGGCTCGCGGGGCACCGGATCGGCTATGCGGTGACGACGCCGAAGCTGGCGGACGCCCTTTCGCGGATGCAGATGTCGAGCGTCAACTACATCGGTGTGGCGGCGGCGCGGGCGGCGTTGTTGGATCGGGAGTTTCCGGCGTGGAGCCGGCGGAAGATCGCGGCGGGGCGGGAGAAGCTTGCGGGACTGCTCGGCGAACTCGGGCTGAAGTTCACGCCGTCGCACGGGAATTTTATTTTCCACCGCACGGGGCGGCCG
>JACMRG010000152.1 GCA_014376585.1 Opitutaceae bacterium
GCCCCCGCGATTCCGACCCCGCCCCGCCCCCCCGCCCCGCCCCCCCCCTCGGAAGTAGCGTCGGGCCCTCCGGGCCCTGCGTCCCCGAACTCTGCACCACCCCCATCGCTTCCCTCCAATAATCTACTTCCCCTCCATGAAACTCCGCCTGCTCACCCGCCCCTTTGCGCTCCTCGCCTTCCTCGCTCTCGCCGCCACCACCACCCACGCCGCCGATAACCCCGCCGCCCCCATCGCGGAAACCGCCGCCAAACGCCACGCCCTCCGCGGCGTGATCGTCGCCATCGACGCCGAAAAATCCGCCTTCCGCGTGAGACACGAAGCCATCCCCGGCGTGATGGGCGCGATGACGATGCAGTTCAAAGTGGACGCCACCGCCCTGAAAACCTTCAAAGCCGGCGACCCCATCACCGCCCTCATGTCCCGCCAAGGCACCGCCTGGGCCCTCGAAGACATCAAGCCCGCCAAGTAACGCCGCGCCCGCCCGCCTTGCGCGTTCACCCGCGCTCCCTTAACCTCGCACCGGGCCCAACCTCTTCGTCGTCGCCGGCCCCAACGGCGCCGGCAAGACCACCTACGTCCGCGATTTCCTACGGCAGGAGATGCGTTGCCTTGAATTCGTAAACGCTGATCTCATCGCCGCCGGACTCTCCCTGTTCGACCCCGACCGCGCCGCCTTCGAAGCCGGCCGCATCACGCTCCGCCGCCTCCGCAACCTCGCCTCTCGTCGGGAAAATTTTGTCCTCTAGACTACGCTCTCCGGCTACGGCTACGTTCCGTTGCTCGCCGATCTCCGCGCCGCCGGCTACCGCATCCGCCTCGATTTTCTCTGGATTCCCGACTTGGAAATCACGCGCGCCCGCATCCGTCAGCGCGTGAAAAAAGGCGGCCACGACATCCCCGCCGACGTTCAACAACGCCGTTTCCGCGTCGGCATCCGCCATCTCGCGCAGCACTACCGCCCGCTCCTCCACGAATGGCGGCTCTACGACGACACCGCCCGCGAACCCCATTTCGTCGCCCGCGAAAAAGACGGCGCGCTTCCGTCATCGACGCCCCGCGCCTTGCCGTTATTGAGCGGTCCCCCAGCGTCGCCCTCATGCCCGTCACGCCTCCGTCATCGCTGGACGGAGCCCGCGTCTTCATTCCCGACGAATAAACCCGCGGCTCCCTGCGCGCCATGCGCCGCGCCTAGGCCAATGTCGTCCTTGGAAACAAAGCCTGGGGCTTCCCTGTTATCCAGTGGCGCGAAGTCCGGGGTGTGGTCGAAGTCCCGCCCGAGCAACTTGAGCCTTTCGCCCGCCGCATCCTCGAAGTGGACGGCGACCCGCTCCCTCCCGAAGAAGAGCGCGCCCTCCTCGCACACCTCAAAGTCTGACTGGCTCTCTTTCACCTCACTCAGGCGGCGCCACTCGCCGTGACACCGGCACAAGTTTGACCCATGTCCCCCAGTTTCACGAAGACGCTCACTGCTCTCCTCTTCCTGGTCACTCGCCTTGGCAACACCGCTTCCGGCGCGTCTCCCGTCCTGCCCAGAGTTGCCTCTTTTTCTAATTTACCGAAAAGCGACGTTCTTCGCGTTACCATCCACACACAAAATTGCTTCGGTCCCTCCACTCGTGCCGAGTTCGCGTATCGTCTTATCGGTTCCGGTCATTTCGACGTCGTAAAACTCACACTTTCCGCCGCTTTGTTCGGCAACAAACGGAGAATCGAACGCCTACCTATGGGCCAAATTGAACTCGATCCCGGCGAAGCCCAAAAACTCGATACCCTCATCGCCGCTTACCGATCTCCCCCGATTACCGACGTCATCGAATTGAGCGGAAACCTCGATTTCACCATCAGCCAACTTCGCGGCAGCCGGGTCATCGCAGAGGAATCCTTTAGAAATCCAGTGGATAGTCGGGCGCTCCCACTGGGAGAGACACTGACTTTTTGCACTCTACTCGCTGCTGTTGAGAGCGCGTTAACCCCGCTCGGCCACACCTTCGACTCATCACGCGCACCTCATCACGTCTGCGCGTCTTACATCCGTCTGATAGCCGCCAGCTAATATCCTCACAGCGCCGCCCCAAACCGCACCTCGGTCACCCGCTTCGCCGCCGCGTCGTAGCGCAGCTCGAACCCCCGCTCCCCGCCGCCGAACGTCCTCAACACGAAAGTATCGCGCACCTCGCCGAAAAATGCGCCCGCATTGCCCGCGCTCGCGTGCTGTCCTTCACCCATGATCATCCGCCGGTCGCCGGTTTCCACCCCGTGGTAGCGCACCACGTAGTCGGTCAACTTCCGTTTCGTCTTCCCCTTCATCCGCCCGTCGGGTCGCGCCCACAGTGAGCCCAAGTCGTTTTCCAGCGCCGCGATTTCCGCCTCCGTGGAAATCCACGACGCTCCTTTGGGCCGCCCCCCCCATTCAACACCACATGTCGTTCCGGCCGCGTCACCGGTTGCGTCGCGCACGCTGCGCACAGCCGCTTAAATCATCAGGGCAACCGGCAGTTTTTTCATCGTTCCAGTTTGGTCGCTTCACACCCACTGCGCCAGCGCCGTCCGCAATTTCGCCCGCGCCCGCGCCACGCGTGACTCCACCGCCTTCACCGAGCACCCCGACACCATCGCGATCTCCGCCTGCCCCAACCCTTCGTATTCAAAAAGAATCAGCGCCTCCCGCAGTTCCACCGGCAGCGCCGCCACCGCCTCCCGCACCGCCTCCGCCCGCTCCGCCCGTTCCAACCCGCCCGCCCCTTCCGTCTCTCCTCCCTTCGTCATTCGTCCTTCGTCATTCACCTCGCTCCACTCCTGAAGCGAAATGGTCGGCCGCCGCCGCCACCAGCGCAGCCGATTGCGTGCGAGATTCGCCGCAATGGTGAAAATCCAGGGCCGCGCCGCCGCACCGTCGCGAAACGTCCCCCGCTGCTGCCACACCCGCACCATCGTCTCCTGCGCCAACTCCTCCGCCTCCCCCGCGTTGAATACGATCCGCGCGATCAGCCGCTTCACCGGCAACTCCCACCGCGTCATCAACGCCGCCATCGCCGCC
>JACMRG010000153.1 GCA_014376585.1 Opitutaceae bacterium
AGAAGGAAAAACGCTTGGCCTCGATCAAGGCGAGGATGTCGCCGATGAGGAGGTCGGAGCCGTCGGTGATGGGGTCTTGGATGAAGCCGTGGAAGTGGCGCTTCACGCGGGCGACTTCTTTCACCTGCTCCTTGCCGGGCATATTGTAGTGGATGAGGCCGAGACCGCCGTTGAGGGCCATGGCGATGGCCATGCGGGACTCGGTGACGGTGTCCATGTCCGAGGAGATGATCGGAATGTGGAGGCGGAGGGATTCGGAGAGGGCGGTGGCGGTGTCGGCGTCCTTGGGGAGAATCTCCGAGTGCAGGGTCGCGAGGGAGACGTCGTCGAAGGTGAGCGCGGTCGGGAGGTTGGCGCGGAAAAAGGCGTCGGCCGGGAGATAAAATTCCGCGTCGGCGGCGGAGGCGTCGAGCGGGGAGGCGGCGGGGAGGGAGGCGGTGGCGACCGTGGTCATGGTTGCCGTGAACGGAGTAGGGTGGGTGGGAGGGAGGGCAAACAGAAAGTCTGATAGGAGGGTGTGGGGTGAGACGCGGAAGGGTCGGGCGTGGTAGGGTGGCCCACGGAGCCCACGCAACACACGGCACACACGGAAGAAATTGGAGGTGGAAAATGGGGGAGGAGAAGGGGGATTGAACCACAGAGGCACGGAGGCACAGAGGGCGAGGAGAGTGCGGACGGAGAGAACGGAGGGAGAGTAGGGTGGAGACGGAAAAACGGGGAGGGGCGGCGGGACGGAGGAGTGAAGGGACAGATGCGGAGAGAACAGGCGGAACTGCGGCAGGATGCCGCAGCCACTTGCGGAGCGTTGCGTTGGGGAGGGAGGCGGGTTTGGTGGGCGGGAATTCTATGCGAGTGCGTTTCCAGTATCGGCGGTATCGGTTGGCGTTTCGCGCGGCGGTGCGGACGGCGCATGGGGTGTGGACGGAGCGCGAGGGGGTGATTGTGCGCGTGAGCGATGAGGCGGGGAACCATGGGCTGGGCGAGGCGGCGTGCCTGCCGTGGTTCGGGACGGAGACGATGGACGCGGCGGCGGAAGCGTGCGAAAAATTTGGCGAATGGATCGGGGAAGGAGAGTTGGAGGAGGTGCCGGCAGGGTTGGTGTGTTTGCGGAATGCGGTGGGGGCGGCACGGAGGGAGTTGGCGGAGCGGGCGCAGAAAGCGGACGGGGCGGAGCGGGGCGTCAGGGATAACGCGCCCTACCTCGGCGGGGCGGCGTTGCTGCCGGCGGGGCCGGGGGCGTTGACGGCGATCACGCCGAAGGCGGAGGCGGGTTTTCGGGTGTTTAAGTGGAAGGTGGGGGTGGGTGAGGTTGCGGATGAGTTGGGGCTTTTGGATGACGTGTGCGCGAAATTGCCGGACGGGGCGAGGTTGCGGCTGGATGCGAACGGGGCATGGGATCGGCGGAAGGCGGAGCGGTGGTTGGAACGTTGCGCAGACCGGCCGGTGGAATTTGTCGAACAGCCGGTGGCGGCGGACGCGAGGGGCGCGGAGGATGTTTTGCGCGGGCTGGCGGAGGATTGGCCAACGCCGATCGCGCTGGATGAATCGCTGGTGAGCGCGGGCGATGTGGAGCGCTGGATCGGTGAGGGGTGGCGCGGCGTGTGGGTCGTGAAGACGAGTTTGTTTGGCGATGTGGCGGGTGTGCTCGCGCAGTTGGAAAAGGCGAAGGCGAGCGTGGTGTTTTCGTCGGCGCTGGAGACGGCGGTGGGCGCGAGGGCGGCGTTGGAGTGGGCTTTCGGGTGGAAAGGCGAGGCGCGGGCTCTGGGGTTTGGCGTGTGGCCGCTGTTTCAGGATGCGCGGTGCGACGGGCCGTATGCGGCGCCGTTTATCCGGCCGGCGGATGTGGCGCGGATTGATGCGGAGGCCGTATGGAACGCGCTGAGTTAGTCGCGGTGTTACGCGCGACGGGCTGCGCGGTGGAGCGGGGAGGCGTTTTCTTTTTGGGAGATGCCACGGCGCAGCAGATGGTGGAGGGAACTTCGAACATCGAACGTCGAGCTTCGAACGCTGAAGTTTCGGAGGGCGGATGGTTGGGGATCGCGACGGGGGGGACGAGTGGCGGGGTGAAATTTGCGCGGCATGATGAGCGGACGCTCATGGCGGCGGTGCGAGGGTTTTGTGAGCATTTTGATATCGAACGAGTGAACGCGGTGGATGTGCTGCCGGCGTATCACGTGAGCGGGTTGATGGCGCGGGTGCGGTGCGCGGAGACGGGCGGGACGCATGTGGGCTGGTCGTGGAAACGGCTCGAGGCGGGGGAGCGGCCGGAATTGGAAAAAGGGAGCGGCGATTGGGTGGTTTCGCTCGTGCCGACGCAGTTGCAGCGGTTGCTGGCTGCGAAGGAAGCGGTGGCATGGTTGCGCGGATTCAAGGTGATCTTGATCGGCGGCGGGCCGGTGTGGGCGGAGCTGACGGAGCAGGCGGCGGCGAACGAATTGCCGTTGTCGTTGAGCTACGGAATGACGGAAACGGCGGCGATGATCGCGGCGTCGAAGCCGGAGGAATTTTTGGCGGGAGCGCGGAGTTGTGGGGCGGTGTTGCCGCATGCGGTGGTGTCGCTGAATGCGGAAGGGGTGGTGAGCGTCGCGGGCGAATCCGTGTTTCGCGGCTATTGGCCGGAGAAATCGGCGGCGCGGGTATTTCAGACGGAGGATCTCGGGCGGTTCGATGAGCGCGGGCACTTGCATGTGCTCGGGCGGAGGGACGCGGTGATCATCACGGGCGGAAAGAAAGTGCAGCCGCTCGAAGTGGAAGCGGCGTTGCGGGCGAGCGGGGAATTTGCCGACGTCGCGGTGATCGGCATGCCGGATGCGGAGTGGGGTGAGGCGGTGGTGGCGGGCTATCCGGCCGGAGGGCGTGAGCCGGATTGGGCGCGGGCGGTGGCGCGCCTGGCGGGCGCGCTGAAGCCGAAACGGTTTGTGGCGATCGCGGATTGGCCGCGGAATGAGCAGGGGAAGATCAACCGCGGTGAGTTGAGGCGGCTGGCGACGGCGAAGTGATCAGTGGAAGTCGTGCGAGGTTTGCGCGGGGAGGCCGGCCTCGCGGAGGGGCTCGATGCGGTAGGCTTTCACGTGAATCACGTTGGAGACGTTTTGCACGATGCCGGTGATACGCAAGGCGGGTTCCTGGGTGATGGTGAGACGGCGGCGCTCAAAGAGGGCGGGGACGACGACGGCGTTGGCGATACCGGTTTCGTCTTCGAGGCTGATGAAGACGAAGCCTTGGGCAGTGCCGGGGCGCTGGCGGCAGATGACGGCGCCGGCGATGACGATGTGCTGACCGGTTTTGGTTTGGGGCAGATCGGCGGCGCGGCAGACGCCGGACAGGCGCGGGCGGACCAGCGCCATCGGATGTTCGCCCACGGTGAGATTGAGACCGGCGAAATCGGCCTGGACTTGCTCGACAGGCGACATGGCGCGCAGGGGTGATTTTTCACGGTAGGTTTCGGCGAATTGTTTGAAGAGATTTTCGTCATCAGCCCAAGCGGTCTCCACGGACCAGAGGGCGGCGCGGCGATCAGGGGTGAGCGCGGCGAGGGCGCCGACGGCGGCGAGGGCGCGGCGTTCGGTGGCGGAGAAATCGCTGCGGCGGAGAAAGTCGTCCAGCGTGGCGAACGGTTCGGCGGTGCGGGCGGCGAGCATCGCGCGGGCTTTGGCTTCGTGCAGGCCTTTGACGTAGCGGAGGCCGATGCGGATGGTTTTCCCGCCCTCGACGGTGCACTCCCAGCGCGAGGTGCAGACGCAGACAGGGTGGGCGATCAGGCCGTGGCGGCGGCCGTCTTGAAGGAGCGTGGCGGCCGAATAGAAACCCATGGGTTGGTTATTGAGGAGGCTGGCGTAGAATTCCGCGGGGCGGTGAACCTTCAGCCAGGTGCTGGCGTAGGCGATCATCGCAAAGCCGATGGCGTGAGATTCGGGGAAGCCATAAGCGGCGAAGGACTTGGCGGAGGAGGTGACTTTTTCCACGACGCGCTCGCTGCGATTTTTGCGGCGCAGGGCGATGGCAAGTTTTTCCAAGGCGCGATTCAGGCGGCGGGGATCTTTGACGAAGCCCATCGAGCGGCGCAGTTCCTCGGCTTCGGCGCCGGTGTAGTCGGCGAGTTTCATGGACAGCTCCAGCATCTGCTCCTGAAAAAGAATCACGCCCATGGTGCGGCGAAGAATCGGTTCCACGAGTTCGGTGACGCTGTCGTCGATATAAACGGGTTTTTCCAAACCGTCGCGCCGGCGAATGAGTGGGTGGACGAGGTCGCCGGTGATGGGACCGGGGCGGACGATGGCGACCTGCATCGCGAGGTCATAGAGATTGCGCGGTTTGAAGCGTGGCAGCGTCGCCATCTGGGCGCGGCTCTCGATTTGGAAGACGCCCACGGTGTCGGCGGCGAGGATGCTGGCGTAGGTCTCGGGATCATCCTCGGGGAAGTCGTGGAGAGTGTTCGGGCCGCGTTCGCCGCAGAGTTCGATGCTATCCTGCATCACGGCCATCATGCCGAGGCCGAGGAAATCGATTTTAACGATGCCTAGATTTTCGCAGTCTTCTTTGTCCCATTGGCAGACGGTGCGGTGCTCCATCGAGGCGGGTTCGAGGGGGACGATTTTGTTGAGCTGGCCCTGGCAGATGACCATGCCGCCGGAGTGTTGGCCGAGGTGGCGCGGGAGCCCGAAGATCAAGGGCTGGAGCATGGCCAGCGCGGCGGCGCGGGGGTGGTGCGCGGCGATCCCGGAGAGGGCGAGCTGGCGCTGGAGGTCGATGGTTTCGGGGAAATCGCCGTTGGCGTAGAGGCTGGAGAAGCGGTCGAGGGCGTCTTCACCGAAGCCGAGGACTTTGCCGACTTCGCGCACGACGCTGCGGCCGCGGTAGGTGATGACGTTGGCGGTCATGGCGGCGCCGAGACGGCCGTAGCGTTGATAGACTTCCTGGATGACCTGCTCGCGGCGGTCACCGCTGGGGAGATCGAGATCGATGTCGGGCCAGGAGGGATGCCCGTCGATGCCCACGCGGCCATCGGTGAGAAAACGGTCGAAGAGGAGGCGGTGCTTGAGGGGATTGACGGCGGTGATGCCGAGGACGTAACAGACGGCGCTGTTGGCGGCACTGCCGCGGCCTTGGACGAGGATGTGGCGCGCGCGAGTCCAGGCGCAGATGTCCCATACGATTAAAAAATAGCCGGAGAAATTTAATTTCGCGATGAGGGCGAGTTCGGTGTCGAGCTGACGGATGAGGGTATCGGGCAGGGGGCCGAGACGCTCGCGGGCGGCGGCGAAGGTGATGTCGCGCAAATATCGGTCCATGCTCTGACCCGGTGGCGCGGGGAACGTGGGGAATTCGTAACCGAGGTCGCGCAGGGTGAAATCGAGCCGCTGCTCAAGGAGGACGGAATTCTCGACGGCGGCGGGCAGATCGCGAAAAAGCTGCCGCATCTCGCGGGCGGATTTGAGGCGGCGGCTGGCGTTGATTTCGAGGCGGCGGCCGGCGGCGTCGAGGGTGGTGTGCCAGCGGAGGCAACTGAAGACGTCGGCGACGGGGCGATGGGCGGCGATGGCGTGGTTGACGCCGCCGGTGGCGAGGAGCGGGAGGCGGTGGGCGGCGGCGAGATCGACGAGGAATTGGATTTCAGGTTCTTCGCCGCGGACGCGATGGCGTTGGAGTTCGACGAAGAGGCGGGCGCGCTGCGGGTCGGAATCGCGGCCGAAGATGGCGGTGAGTTTTTCAAGGGCGGCGGCGGCGAAGGTCGCGCCGCCGGTGCGCCAGGCGTGACGCACGGGGCCTTCTTCGTCGCCGGTGAAGGCGATGAGGCCGTCGGAAAAACGGGCGAGCTCGGACCAGGTGGCGAAGCAGGGGCGTTTGCGGGCGGTGAGGGAGTGAGTTGAGAGCTGAGAGTTGAGAGCTGAGCGTTCGGAGGAAAGGATGAGCGAGGTGGGACGCTCGGTGAGTTTGGACTCGGTGATGAGCTGGCAGAGATTTTGATATCCGGGGCGCGTGGCGACGAGGAGGGGGACGACGGTGCCGTCTTCCATGGTGATCTCGGCGCCGACGCGGGCGCGCAGACTGTTTTCGCGACAGGGGCCGTAGAAGCGTGGAGCGCCATAAACGCCGTCGCGGTCGAGGAGGGCGGCGCCGGGGAGATCGAGGGCGCAGGCGGCTCGGGCGAGAGATTCGGGGTCGGAGGCACCGCGCAAAAAACTGAACGCACTGCGGGCGTGAAGTTCAAAGTAGGACACGGCGGAAAAAGGCGGGAGGCGGGAGGAGACAGGCGGGAGGCGGGCTAATCGTATTCGCCGTCGATGAACCAGGTGTCGCCGATTTGGAGGAGGCGGTAGAGGCCGCCTTCGGTGAGGGCGATGTCCCACTCGGTGCGTTGCCAGGCGCGGTCGGCCTGCCACCAGTGGCCGTTGGCAGGCCAGGGGCCGAGTTGCGCGGAGATTTCCCCGTGCATGAGTTCGGTCCAAAGGTAGGTGGCGCGGCCCGCGGTGAGTTCGAGGCGGGCGGGGAGGGGTGGGCGGTAGCGGCGGAGGGGCAGACCGAG
>JACMRG010000021.1 GCA_014376585.1 Opitutaceae bacterium
CCCCCCGCCACCGCCCGCCTCTCGACGAGCCGCGAACGCCTCGCCGCCGCCACTGCCGAACCTTTGTCCACCGAACCCCTCCCGCGCACCCACATCGTCGCGCCCGGCGAAACTCTCGAAAAACTCGCCAAAAAATTCTACGGCAACCCCGAGAAATGGCGCGTCCTCTACGCCGCCAACAACGCCCAGCTCAGCCTCGGCCGCCCCCTCAAAGTCGGCATGATCCTGGAAGTCCCCGAGCGCTGATCCCGCGCATTTTTCTACCGACCCCCCGGAAGTCAGGACCGAAAGGTGGGCCGGCTCACCGAGCCGGCCTGATCTCCACCGCCCTTCAAAACACCCCCACGATCACCGCCAGCGTCACCACCGAAGTCAGCGTGCTCAACACGATCGCGCCCGACGCCAGCATCTCGTCACCCTTCATCTGCACCGCCATCGTGTAGGAAATTACCGCCGAGGGCGTCGCCAGGAAAATCATCATCGTTTTCAGCTCCACCGCACCGAGCCCCAGCCAGCGTCCCGCCACCCAGCCCAGCGCCGGCGCCACCGCCGTTTTCAATAGCGCCGCCGCCAGCGGTGCGCGCCACGCCCCGCCAAATTTCACCGTCACGAGCGATCCGCCCACGCCGAGCAATCCCAGCGGCAGCGCCATTTCACCCAACGAAATAAAAGCCCGGTTCACCGCCACGGGCAACTGCCAGCCAAGGAGTGCGAACGCGATGCCCGCGAGCGACGCGATCAACGGCGGCGTCGTCGCCAACTGCCGCAAAAACGGCCGCAACATCGCCCACCCCAGCCGGTGCTGGCTGAGCAACAGCACCATCACCCCCGCCACATTATAGACCACCATCATCGGCGCGACCGTCAGCACCGCCGCCGCCCGCAGCGAAATCCCCCCCACCACCGTGACATCCGGCATCGCGTAAATAATCGGCAACCCCACGAACGCCAGATTCCCGCGAAACGCCCCCTGCACAAACGTCCCCGCCACGCCCTCCCCCACGCCCATCATTCCCGCGACAAGATAACCCACCGCGATCACGCCCCCCGTCGCCAGCAACATCCCGCCGAGCATGCCCGTCGCCCCACCCGCCCCGTGCAACGACCCGACGAGCTGCGTGAATAACAACGCCGGCAATCCCAACCAATACGTCACGCGATTGGCCTCCTTCAAAAATCCCGCCGATAAAAACCCCGATGCCTGCAAGCCCGTCCCGATGGCGATCAACAGAAATACCGGCGCGAGCGTATTCAAAATCAACACCCGCCCAACCTCGCCCACCCCGCCCTGCCGGCGCAAATTCATTTCCGACCCAGCCGGTTGAACCACAGAGGCACGGAGGCACAGAGATCGGAAAAGGGAGCGGAATTGGGGGATTGGCTCTCTGTGTCTCCGTGCCTCCGTGGTTCAATTTCCGACTACTTGATTTAGGATGACTTTACCCGCGGATTCTTCCGCCGGAAGTCGCGCAAAATTTTCCACGCGTCGTCCAACACCTGATCCGGCCCCACATAGCGCCCCCACCGGTGGCTGTCGGAAAGCACCTTCCCCTCCGCATCAACCAACACCAGACACGGAATTCCGCTGCCCGCGTAGTGGTTGATTTCCCCAAAACCCTTGATCGCGTCCCACCGCACCGCCGGCCGCGCCATCCGGTCGTCCCGCATATAGGCCAGCATCTCCGCCGGCGACTTGTCGCGGCTCACCGGCACCGCCTCAAACTCCGGGTAAATCTCCCGGATCTTCCCGTAGACATCTACAAAACCCGCCGTGAATTCGCGGCACGGCGGACACCAGCCCGCCGAAAAATAGATCGCATAAAACTTCACCCGCGCCCGCCGGTCCGCCGCCACCGGGCGCAACGCCGTGCCGTCCAGGCGCACCGGCTTCCCCGCCAACATCCGCTCAATCACCGTCGTCGGCGCATAATCCGCCGCCACCGGTTTATTTGGCGCTACTTGGGCGACCGAGGTCTGCGGTTTCATCGCGCCTCCCTCGGCCGCCCTCACCTCCAGTTGCTTCGCCACAGCCGCCGCCTCCGCTTCCACTTTCGCCGCCGCCGACTCCACCTGTTGGAGAAAATCCGTTTTCGCCACCGGCACCCGCCCCTCGAGACTGCGAAACCTGACGCGCGCCCATTCCTCTTCGACCGCGATGACTTCCAGCTTCGTGCCTGCCGCCAAACCCACCGTGCCCGTGATTTTGCCCGCGCGCATGATTTCCAATTTCGCCGCCTCCGTCACATTTACGGACCTTGGCCCCCATCGGCTCCGAAGACCACGACCACCAGACTGATTCCGGTCACCATCCTGCGCACCCCTTCGCCGAATTTCATGCGTCGAAACGCGTGGAAAATTTCCCGCCGCTGCGAGCCTCGTCACGCTTGCCTCGCCCTCGCCCGCTCCCAACGATTTTCCCCAGTTCGAAGTTCGGCTTTCGCCCTCAACTCTCAACTCCCCCCCCCCTCTCCGATTATGACCCTTCCCACCCAGTTCGCCGCCGTCACCGTCCACACCAAGGCCAACGTCTATTTCGACGGCAACGTCGTCAGCCACACGGTGATCTTCTCCGACGGCTCCAAGAAAACCCTCGGCCTCATCCGCCCCGGCTCCTACCACTTCGGCACCGATGCCGCCGAGCGCATGGAAATCGTCGCCGGCACCTGCGCCGTCACCCTCGACGGCCAGACCACCACCGCAACCTACGCCGCCGGCACCCACTTCGACGTCCCCGGCAAGAGCGGCTTCACCATCGCCGTCCCGTCAGGCCTCTGCGAATACATCTGCTCGTTCCTGCCCTGATCCGCAGGTGGCGACGGGACCTCCGGGCCCGCCGTGAGCGGTAGTCGCGGGGCGTTCGCATAATCCCCATTGAACCCCCGCGCCTTGGCTTGTCCCGGCCGGCCTTCCTCCCCAGGGTCGCGCCCATGCTGAGCCGCCGCACCTTCGTTCGGATTCTCCTAAACGTTCTCGTTTTCACCGCGGCGCTTTCGCCGCTTCACGCCGCCCACGCCGCCACTCCGACGCCCGCATCGGCCCAGCCGCCCGCTTCGATATTTGAAGCTCAACGTTCGACGTTGGAAGTTCGCCCCCTACCCGCCGCCGCCCCCAGCTCCGCCCACGCCGCCGATTCCTCCAGCCCCACGCCTCCCGTCTCCCGCCTTCCGGAGGGCCTCTACGCCGAATTCACCACCCCGGACGGCGCCTTCACGGTCGAGCTGCTCTATCAACGCGCCCCGCTCACCTGCGCCTCGTTCGTCGGCCGCGCCGAGGGCACGCTTGCACCGCGCCCCGACGGCAAACCGTTTTTCACCGGTCTCAAATGGTATCGCGTCGTCCCCGGCTTCGTCATCCAGAGCGGTGACCCCACAAAAAACACCGGCGCCGAAGACGACACCGACCCGGGTCACCCGCTGCCCTTCCCCGATGAATTCGTTCCCGGACTACGCCACGATGCCGCCGGTATTCTCTCCATGGCCAATGGCGGCCCCGACGACAACAGCTCCGAATTTTTTCTCACCCTCGCGCCCGTCAACCGCCTCAACTACCTCCACGCCGTCTTCGGCCGCACCGTCCGCGGCCTCGAAATCCTCCCCCATATCCGCCAAGGCGACGCGCTCACCATCACCATCGTCCGCATCGGCGACGCCGCCAAAGCCTTCAAAGCCGACCTCGCCACCTTCAACGCTCTCGCCGCCGGCAAAAAGAAATACGGCGCCGCCAAAGAACCCGGTCCCGACTCCGCTTTCGACGATCCGCAAATCCTCCTTCCCGCCGAGCCCCCCCGCGCCAAGGCCTTTAACTTCAAACTCGCCAACTTCGAGCGCGCCACCGGCGTAAAAATCCGCGCCCGTCTCTTCGCCAAATCTCCCACCGCGGCCGATGACGCCGCTCCCGGCCAGTTCATGCGCGCCCTCGCCAAAAAGCTCGGCACCGAAAAAAGCGGTGCTGTCGTCGCCTACTTTGCCGACGAAAAAGACTGGCGCATCTGGATCGGCGACGACCTCACCTCCACCTTCCTTGGCCGCCCCGCCATTCCCACCGATCTCGGCGACGACGGGGCTTTCCACAAAGTGAAAGATGCCTTTCTCACCGCCGTCCAAACCTCCGGCGATGCCGCCTTCGCCGCCCAAAAAGCCGCCGCCCCCGCCGACAAATCGCCGCCGCCCGCCCAGCACCTCAAGCTCGAGACCGACGCCCTCCTCGACGCCCTCATCTTCAAACTCGAACCCAAATGAAGCCGCCCCTCCGCCCTCCGCTCTTTCTCGTTCTCTTCATCCTTCTCTTTCCTATCTCCGTTTTTCTCCGTTCCGCCCGCGCCGCCGAACCCTCCCGCATCGCGCCCCTCACCTCCCGCCTCCCGGACGGCCTCTACGCCGAATTTACCACGCCCCGCGGCACCGTCACCGCCGAGCTGTTCTACACCCGCGCAGCGCTCATGTGCGTCAACTTTACCAGCCTCGCCGAAGGCACGCGTGAATCGAAAAACGACCAACCCTTCTACACCGGCCTTACGTGGTATCGCGTCGTCCCCGGCTTCGTGATGCAGAGCGGCAACCCCGGCCTCCGCGACACCGACGCCCTCCCCCGACCCGTCACGCCCCACTTCCCCGACGAATTTACCCCCGGCCTCCACCACGCCACCGCCGGCGTCCTCTCGATGGCCAACGCCGGCCCCGATACCAACAGCTGCGAGTTCTTCATCACCCTCGCGCCCACCCCACGCCTCAACTACCTCCACAGCGTCTTCGGCCAAATCATCCGCGGCCTCGATCTCCTCCCACAGATCCAACCGGACGACGCCGTCTCCATCAAAATCCTCCGCATCGGCCCCGCCGCCCAGACCTTCCGCGCCGATGCCGCCGCCTTCACCACGCTCTCCGCCACCGCGAAAAAATACGCCGCCGCCCGCGAGCCCGGCCCAAGCGCCCACTTTGACGATCCGCAAAAGCTCATCCCCACCGAGCCCCCGCGCGCGAAAAACTTTAACTACAAACTTGCCAACCTCGAACGCGCCACCGGCATCCGCATCGTCGCCCGTCTCCTCGCAAAATCCCCACCCGACACCGAGGGTCGCAAATTGAACAACTACCTGCGCGACCTCGCCGAACAACTTGGCGTCCTCCAAACCGGCGCGCTCGTCCTCTACGTCGCCGACCGCGACGAATGGAAACTCTGGATCGGCGACAACACCACCGCCGCCTTCATGGGCCGCCCCGGCACCGTAAAAGACTTCATGCAAGCCGGCGCTTTCCACACCGCCAAGCAAGCCCTCCTCACCACCGCTCAAACCGAAGGCCTCGCCGCCTACGCCGCCCAGAAATCCACCGCTCCCGCCGACACACAACCGCCCACCGCCCAGCGTCTGAAACTCATCACCGACGCCGTCCTCGATTCTCTCATCTTTAAACTAGAACAAAAA
>JACMRG010000154.1 GCA_014376585.1 Opitutaceae bacterium
GCGCCCCTCCCTTAATTTTTATCCCGCCAAGTTCAAAAAACCTCGAAAAAACCTCGCCCTCCTCACCTTTCAACCACCACAAAAAGTGTCACCCATCACCCCGGACAAAGTGTCACCTATCACCGGATCGCACCCCCTCGCGCACACCGACCGCGCGATAGAGCGCCTCCGACGCGATCTCGTCGGTGTGCACGATCGGCCCGTTGAGCTGTGTCGCGTTGGCCGCCCGCACCTCCTCGGCGCGCGCTGCGTCTCCTTGCGGCCCGGGCAGATCGCGTTGAACCGCACCCCCGTGTGCGAGTAATCCGGCGCGAAGCCTTCGTCAGCCCCCCGCGTGATTGCTCGTCGAATTGGCCAGCCGCTCTCGCCCGGCACTCTACGCCACGCCACCCCGCTCACGCCGCGGACGGGGCCTTAGGGCCCGCGCGCCGCGACCAGATTCCCGTAGCCCACGATCACCGTCGAGGCCGCAAGCACCGCGAGGCCTGCTGCGATCAACCCCTGCGTGCGGCCGCTGGTGCCGCGCCACTCTTTCAACGCCAGTCCCCACAATGTGCTGAAAATGATGATGCTCGCCATATGCAGCGTCCACGAGCTGAAGCCGAAGCGCCCCATCTGCGTCTCGCCCATCGTGTAGAAGAAAAATTGAAAATACCACGTCACGCCCGCGAGCGCGCACAGAAGCACGTTGCGCAGGCGCGGCACCGTTTCCCCGGCCTCGTTGCGCGCCGCCAGGTATTCGCCGCCGGTGCGGTTGCGCAGGTTCAGCGCTACGCACCACAGCGCGTTGCTCGTGAATCCCCCGAACAACACGACGACCAGCTTCGGCAATCCCGTCCAGATCACGCCCGTGCCCGCCGCCGCGCTCAGGTCCGCGAGCGGCGCAGCCGCCTCCAGACCAAAAGCCATGCACGAGCTCAACACGCCGCAAAACAGCGCGACTCCCAAGCCCTTCTTGAAACTGAATTCTTTCACCGAAGCCTGCTTCGCTTCCTCGGGCAACTCGCGCTCTTTGCTGAGCCCGGCCAGCGCCGAAAGCACGATGCCCGCGACGCACACCCCGACGCCGACCAACGTGATTTGCCCCGCCGCGCTGCCCGCGATCGCACCGAGCGCGCCTCTGAAAATCGGCGGGAGCAACGTGCCGCAGACCGCGCAGATGCCGAGCGCGACGCCGTAGCCGAGCGACATGCCGAGGTAGCGCAGCGTAAGCCCGAAGGTGAGCCCGCCGAGGCCCCACAGCAGACCGAAAAACCACGCCCAAAACAGAGCCTTGCCCGGCGCCTGCGCGAGCACGCCGGGCAGATCGTGCGTCAGCGCGAGGCCAAAAATCCACGGCGCCACGATCCAACTGAAGAACCCGCCCACGAGCCACGAGGTTTCCCACGACCACCGTTTCACCCCGCGAAACGCGACATAGAAACTCGCCGCCGCGAGACCGCCGAGCCAGTGAAAGACGAGGCCGATAAGGGGACTGGGGGTCATGGGATCATCGGGGGTTGGCCGGGCCGCAACAGCCGCACCGGACCGAGAAGGCCGGAAGGCATCAACGGCGTGGTCGGAAGCAGCGTGCGGATGTTGGTCCGCGTAAGGCGTTCGGCGGCGGGGCGCGCTTCGTCGCCGATCACGCGGTTGGCCCAGAGGTTCACGACTTCGATTTCCAGCGTGTTGCCCGTGGGCTTGAGGAGACCTGCCAGGTCGAATTGGAATGGGGGCGCCCACACCACGCCGAGGTCTTTGCCGTTGAGGCGCGCGCTGGCGAGTTCGCGCACGTCGCCAAGGTCGAGCACGGTCGCGCCGGCGGGCGCGTCAAACGTCTGCCGATACGTGGCGGTGCCGGAGTAATGGCGGATGCCTTCTTCCGCGCGCCGCGTCCAATCGGTGAGCTCCGTAAAATCGGCGGCGGCGGGTCCGCCCCATTGCGGATCAAAGGCCACGCGCCACGGACCGGCCAGCGTGGCGAGGGGCGCCAGCACCGGGAAATTCGGCGCGCCCGTGGCGGGGTGCACGGCGGCGGGCGCGCGGAAGATCACGAAGATCGAGCCGGCCGGCGGCAGCGCCAGCGGGAGCGTGGTGACGCCGTCCTTGCTCGTGTAATCCGTGGCAAAACGGCGCTGGCCCGTGACGGCGTCCCAGAGTTCGGGCGCACGGCCGGCGACGCGGAACGAGGCCGCGCCGGACACGGCATGCTTTGCCCGGCTGGCGACGAAATAGATCTCGGTCTCCCCTTCGCGCCGATGGATATAATTCACCGTTGCAGCGCCGTCATCGGGCGTGAAGGCGAAGTCCGGGCCGACGCCGGCGGCGAGCAAAACCGCCCGCACGCCGCGGTCGTCGATTACTCGCGGCCACACTTCGGCGGCGAGGCGACGCACCTCCGCATCGCTCGCGGCTGGATCGGTGAGGCCGGGAATTTGGTCGGGCCTGGGGCCGAGCACCGTCGCGCCGGCCTCGACGAGGGCTTTGATTTTCCGCAGCGCGGGCAACGCGATGGCCAACTGGTCGGGAAGCACGAGCGCGCGGTAGCTCATACCGTCGGGCAGGACGAGGCGGCCGTCGCGCACGGCGACACGGGCGAGAAGCTGCTCGAGGGCGATTACGTCGTAGTCGTAGCCCGCGCCTGCTCCCGCCGGATCGCGTTCGCGGCGTTGGGTAAAGTTGGGCACTTCGTTGCCATAATAATAGAGCACGTCGGCGATGGGCAGGCCGCGCTGGAGGAGAAACTGGCAGCGGTTGAGGTAGGTAAAGAACGGCGCGGATTTCTCCCACCAGGTCGCGTTGGGATTGAGATGCGTGCCGGCGAAATACTCTTGGCCGGGCACACCCATCTCGACCGGCGAGGCGGTGAACGTATGCCAGAACAACCGGTTCAGCCCCTCGATGCAGGCTTGGTCGAAGGAGGGCTTGAGATTTTCCCAGAGGCGTTCCTGCCAGTGGAGGCCGACGTTCGTAAAACCCTCGGCGGCGACTAGCGGATGACCGGCGGTGTGGGCGGCGCTGGCGGGTTGTTTTACGAAGAAACGGGTCTCGTCAATCGTGCGGTGGGTGGTCGACTCGGCCCAGAATTCCCCCTTGGGCACGTCGCCGATGGCGAGACACTGTTGCGCGTCGATCGGGGTGAAATGCGGTCCGCCGGATTCGGGGTGAATTCCCATCCCGTGACTCGCCGCGAGGGCGCTAAACTGCCGGTAATGATTGTCGGCCGCGAGGTCGCCGAGGGTGCGGCGAAAATCATGGAGGAAGCGGTTACTCTCGGTCCGATTGCCGATAATGCGGCCGGCGAGCACCGGGAGCCAGGGCAACGGGTCGTAACCGCGACGGGCGCGGAACTCCGTCAGCGCGGTCGGCGTCCAGTTGAAGGCCCCGACTTCCCAGCTGTCCGTGTGCAGATAGCGCAGGGTCGTGCCGGCCAATGGTCCGGCGTCGGCGAGCAGCGGGAGCACGACGGCATCCCAATAGCGTTTGAACGCGCCCGCATCCAAGACATCGAGCGCATAGCCGCCCCAGCCCTCGCTGTGCGTCGAAACATGGCGAAGTTCACTGAGCGTCGAACCGAAGCGAAGGATCCGCCACCGGCCGGCGGGAAAAGTCCAAGTGAGGGTGCCATCGACGGAAAGGTGGGCCGAAAGATCGATCACCTCGGCGGCGGTGGCGTCTTGCTCGCCGGGCTGAGCCGGCTCCTCGACCCCGAAGATCGGTGCGACTTCGAGAGCGGAAATCGAGCGGAGCCAACCCGTGGGACCGGGAAAGGTTGGACGGGAAATCAACGCCTTGGAGGCATAATTTTTCAATGGCGGACGATCTGCCGCCTGTGCCGGATTGATCCGCCAAGCGAGCACGCCAACGTCGGAATAGACCCCGTCGTTCGCGGGAGGCAGCGGGAGCGCGATGGTGACCGGACCCGGACCGGGCGCTTCGATCTCCGACCAGGTGAGTTTCTTGGTCGCATCTTCCACCGTCACCATCGGACCGCCCAGATTCCAGCCGCTCTGGATATTGACACTGAGTTCGAGTTCCAGACGGGCCGCTTCAGCGAGAGCATGGCGGAAGAGTTCGCGCCACGCGGGCGAGAGAAACACGGGCCCCGCGGGCACCTGGTCGTTGCCGCCCATGTAAGCCTGCTTAGCGCCGCCGGCATCGAAGAGAATCGCACCGCCAAATCCCTTCGCCTTCATCCCTTGGAGATCGCGCGTGATCGACGCTCGGGTGACGTTGCCGTTGAGCCACCACCAGAACGCCCGCAACCGCGCCTCCGGCGGAGGCGTGGCGAACCCGGACTCGAGTGCCGCGCCGGAGGATGGGGTGGGCGGTGAAGACAATTTCTGCGCGGCTACGAGCGGCGACGTCAGCGCGAGGATCAGTAGAACGTGAAGCACAGCGGTGGAGCGCATGGGGGAGTTCCGTAAAAAATCACCCGACGCGGATGACCTCAACGTCGAGCAACGCGCCGAGTTTGGCGATGCGGTCCGCGAGGTGGCCCACGCCGACGGCGCAGTGGTGCGCGGGGCCGTGGGCGTTCCAATTATTCACGAAGGCGCGCGCCCCGCCGGCGAAGCGGTAGCGGCTGTTGGTGTTGCCGATTTCCAAAATGGGGCCGGGCACGGATTCGGCCTCGGCGCAGAGCAACGCGAGTTTGCCGCCCGCGGTCTCGATCACGGAAAGCAGGGTCACGGGGCCGTGCTTCACCGCCATCTCGACGGAGACGCCGCGGCCGACTTTGCCGTGGTAGACGGCGAGCGGGCGCACCTTCGTCTTGCCCTCCGCGATGGCGATATGGCCCGGGCCGTCGTGGCCCATGAGCACGACATCGGCGTCGAAATCCATCGCGTAATATTCGGTGAACGAGCCGCCGGCGCCGAAGAGATCCATGATCTTCATCGCCTGCACGTTCTTCACTTCATACTCGCCCGCCACCGGCACGCCGCGCGCCGTGAGCAGCGAACAGCCGAGGATGATCGAGGCGATGGTCGCGCCGTTTTCCGCGACGCCCGTGCCTTGATAATAATACGCGAGCGAGCCGAGCCGGTGCTCCGCCACGAGGCGGTCAAGCGCGACCGAGGTGCGCGCGGCCTCGGCGAGATCAGCTGTCGGGCAGTCCGCCTGCACGTCGAACTCGCGGTGAAACTCCGCTATGCGCGCCGCGGTCGCCGCCGCCGTCACCTCGCGGCGCAACGCGGAGAGTTCGTCCACTTCGAGGTGCTCGATGTGCGTGCCGAAGACCACACTCTGCAATGTCGCATCCGCCTGAATGTCGAGCATCCCGCCGTAGGTGTGGCCCATGAGCCCGAGGCGGTTGCCGTTCATCGCCGCCGCCACGCGCGCGGCCGCGACCCACGCATCGACCTCCCGCCAACACGGCGGATCGTCGTCGAGCACGCCGGTGATCTGGTGAAAGCGCACGCCTGCGCGGCGGAAGACGTTGGCGATTTCCGGCACCGGGCAGGCCGAGCAGTGCGCCAGCCACTCGCCGGTCATGCGCGTGCGGTCGCCGAGCGCGTTAAAAGCCGCGTAGTCGATCGCCGCCGAGGGCGCGAGGTTGAGCACGAGCACGGGCACTTTCGCGCGTTGCACGACCGGCAGCACCGTCGAGGACAACGCATAGGTGGTCACGTGCAGCACGATCAGATCCACGTCGGCGCGGCGGAACTCGCGGCCCGCACCCTGCGCGCGGTCGGGCGTGTCCACGAGCCCGAGATTCACGATTTCCACCCCGGGCCGGGCGAGCTTCCGCGCCACGCGCGCGAGGTAGCCTTCGAGGCGCGGCTTAAGCTCGGGAAATTGCGGCCAATAGGTGTCGAGACCGATGCCGAAGAGGCCGATGCGGAGGGGCGGGGTAGCCATGCGCGGCGAGATTACCGCATCGCCAAGCGCACCGCCATCGGCCTAGTGATCTTTCGCATATAGAATATGCCCCGGTCCGACCCCGACTATTTCCGCTACTTCGCGCCCGCACCCGAGCAGTCCGCCTGGGGGCTGGCGCTCACGGCGGCGGGCTTCACCCGGATCGCGCGCCACTCGGACTACCCGCCCGCGTCGCACCCCTCGGACCATCAGTTTTCCTGGGCGCACGGCCGTGTGTTGGAAGCCCTGCAGATCGTGCTGATCACGGCGGGGCGCGGACAACTGGAGCTGCGCGGGGCGAAACCGCGGGTCGTCGAGGCCGGCATGGCGTTTATCCTTCTTCCGAAAGTCTGGCACCGTTACCGCCCCGATCCCGAGACGGGCTGGACGGAAAGCTGGCTGGAGGCGCAGGGCCCGGTGGTGGCCGCCCTGCTGGCCAGGGGCGTTTTCGCGCCCGGCGATGTCCTGCGCGGCGGCGCGCCCGCCGCCGGCCTCGATGTCGCGCTGGAATCCGTGCACGCCCTCGCGCGTCCCGCGGGCCCCGGCTTTGATCCCGAGCTGGCGGCCCGCACTTAC
>JACMRG010000155.1 GCA_014376585.1 Opitutaceae bacterium
CCTTGCCCTCGGTGACGAGGACCTCGACAGCGGTGGTGGCGAGACGGACGTTGAACGCGGTGCCGACCGCGCGCACGGCGACGCCACCGGCGGAAACGATGAACGGGCGCGTGCGATCATGCGCGACGGTGAAGTGCGCTTCGCCCGCGACCAGTTCGACGCGGCGCTCGTGCGGCGCGAGGGAGACGCGGAGTCGCGTGTCGCCGTTGAGCTCCAGGACGGAACCGTCGGCGAGGACGACGCGCTCGTAGCCGCCGGCGGACGTCGCGAAGGATTGCGCGGACGCGGGCGGGGGCGCGGTGAATTGCCGGGCGCCGAGAAAAGCCAGGGCGACGGCTGCGGCCAAACCGAGGGCGACGCGCAGCGGAGTGAAGACGCGACGGGAGCCAAGCGTAGCAGGGGGGCGGGCGGACCGGGCCTCGGCGGGAAAGGCGACGACGGGCTGCAGCTCGGCGCGCACGAGCGGCATTTTTTCGAGCAACGTGCAGGCGGCTTCGAGCCGGGTGAGGGCGGCGGCGTGGCGGGAATCGGCGCGGCACCAGCGCTCGAAGTCGCGTTTCTGCGCCGAAGAAAAGCCCTCGGCGCGCAGCGTGAGCCAATCGGCGGCGGCCTCCTCGATGGGGTCGGCGTGGTCGAGCGGGTCGTTCATGCTAAGTCCCGCCGTTGGCATTGAACCACAGGGGCACTGAGAGCACAGAGAAAACCACGGCTGGAAAACGAGGATTTGTCGTGGGAAATCACCTGACCGGCGCAGCTATCTTTTGCGGAATTTCTGCCCCTTCTCCTGTCCGTGCCGCGGCGGCTTTGCGGTTTAACTGCTGTTTTCAGGTTCATGCGGTGGCTTCTCCTCGGGAAGGGGTGGCCGGGTCCAGCAGGCCGCGGGCGGCGAAGAAGGCGGCGCAACGGCGCATGCCTTTTGCCATGTGGACTTTTACGGTCTCGGGCGAGATGCCGAGCTGGTCGGCGATCTCCTTGTAGGCGAGACCGTCGAGGTAGCGGAGCATGATGACTTGGCGGCAACGGTCGGGCAGGGCGCGGACGGCCTCGGCGAGGACCTCCAATTCGAAGCGCTGGTCGAGGGCTTCGGCGGCGCCGGGTTGGGCGTCGAGGACGACGAGTTCGGTCTGGTCGTTGACGGATTCGGTGGGGTGCGCGCGGCGGCGGCGGAAGAGATCGAAGGCGGCGTTGCGGGCGGCGGTGAAGAGGAAGGCCTTGGGGTAGCGCACGCCGCCGGTGTCTTTGGCGCGGAGGAGGCGCGTGTAGGTTTCCTGCACGAGATCGTCGTGATCGGCGAGCGTGGGGAAGCGGGCCTGAAGGTAGGCGCGCAGGGCGGGTTCATGGGGATGAACTTCCTCAGCAAACCAGCGGGCTTGTTCGGTCGGTGGCATGGGGTGATGCGCGGTGATTGGCATCCATCTGCGTTTCCCGGCTGTCGAGCGCATTCTCGCCGGAAACCAGGTTTGGAAACTATTTCGCGGCGCGGATAACCCGAAACGGCGGGCGGTGCGTCTCAATTGTTTGTGCGCTGCGAACCTGCGCGGGGCCGGCCTGCGGGGGACGCCTGTGACCGCCTGGCGCGCAGTTGCGGCGGCGATGGGATTCGCGTCGCGGTGCCGTCGGCCAGTGTCGGGGAGGAATTTTGGCCCGCGGTGCCACGCTTCCGTGAACGGGCAGCCACGCCTCAATCGCCGCGCGGTTTGGCGATTTCCGAAACAACTTTTTTGAACAAGGTAACTTGCACGTCGTTGCGTTGCGGCTTGCCCGGCGTGCTCCGGCCGTCGGCGATGATGCGCTCCATGACGGCGGTGAGCTGCGCGACCCGTTCAGGTTGGGCGAGCGCGAGATTTCTTGTTTCTCCGGGATCAGCCGCGAGATTGTAGAGCTGCACCGGCGGCAGGCCCTGGGTCGCCGCAGCCGCATCCTTCGGGTCGGACCAGCCGCCTGAGCCGGAGCAAAACGCCAGTTTCCAGTCGCCCTGCCGCA
>JACMRG010000156.1 GCA_014376585.1 Opitutaceae bacterium
CCCGCCGCCCCGCGCTTGCCATCGTTTCCCTCTGTGCTCTGTCTTCCGTTTTCCGCTCTCCGCCCAACGCCGCACCATGCTTCGTTTCACCTTCCGCCGTCTGCTTCAGATCATCCCCGTCCTCCTAGTCATCATCACGGCGACATTCTTCATGATCCGCTTCGTGCCCGGCGGCCCGTTCACCGCCGAAAAAGCCGTCACCCCGGAAATCCTCCGCAACCTCGAAGCCCACTACGGCCTCGATAAACCGCTCTACCGGCAATACCTCGACTACCTCGGCAGCCTCCTGCGCGGCGACCTCGGCCCGTCCTTCAAATACCCCAACCGCACCGTCAACGAGATCATCGGCGACAAGCTTCCCACCTCCCTCGAGCTCGGCTTCCTGTCCCTCGCCGTCGCCCTCATCATCGGTATAACCCTCGGCACCCTCGCCGCCGTGAAACGCAACAGTTGGCTCGATTACATGTGCTCGTCCATCGCGATGGTCGGTATCTGCGTCCCGACCTTCGTGCTCGGCCCGCTCCTCGTCCTCACCTTCGCGATCCACTTCCAATGGCTCAACGCTTCCGGCTGGTATGGCCCGTCAGATCGCATCCTGCCCTGCCTCACCCTCGGCTGCGTTTACGCCGCCTACATCGCACGCCTCACCCGCGGCGGCATGTTGGAAGTCCTCAACCAAGATTACATCCGCACCGCCCGCGCGAAAGGCGCCGGCGAACTTCGCATCGTCTTCAAACACGCTCTCCGCGGCGGCCTGCTCCCCGTTGTCTCCTTCCTCGGGCCCGGCATCGCCGGCATCCTCACCGGCTCGTTCGTGATCGAAACCATTTTCCAAATCCCCGGCCTCGGCCGCGAATTCGTCAACAGCGCCTTCAACCGCGACTACACCTTGGTCCTCGGCACCGTCATCCTCTACGCGACGCTCATCGTCGTCCTCAACCTCGTGGTCGATGTCGTCCAGATCTGGCTCAATCCGAAACTCAAATTCGAATGAGCCCCGCTAATTCCTGCTCCGCATCCACCCTTTCATTCATCTCTTTTTTTTCGCGTTCATTCGCGTGATTCGCGGGCACACTCCGATGGTCTCCCTCTCCCCCACCCGCCTCCCCTCCGCTCCGCTCACCCCCGAGCAGCTTGAAACCGGCAACTCCCTCTGGCACGACGCCTGGTCACGCCTCCGCAAAAACAAACTCGCCGTCTTCGGCGGCGCCTCGCTCCTCGTCCTCGGCGTCCTCTGCGCCTTCGGCCCGTTCTTCGCCCAATCCTACCAAGATCAAAACCTCGACCTCGGCGCCTCCGCACCCAGCGCCGCGCACTGGCTCGGCACCGACACGCTCGGCCGCGATCTCTTTTCGCGCATTCTCTTCGGCGGACGCATCTCCATCATGGTCGGCCTTGTCGCCACGTTCGTCGCCCTCGCCATCGGCGTCACCTACGGCGCCGTCGCGGGCTTTTTTGGCGGTAAAATCGATGCCGTCATGATGCGCCTCGTGGACATCATGTATGCCCTGCCCTTCACAATTTTTGTGATCCTGCTGATGGTGTTTTTCGGGCGAAACATCTTCCTCCTCTTCTTCGCCATCGGCGCCGTCGAGTGGCTCACGATGGCCCGCATCGTCCGCGGCCAGATCATCTCCATCAAAAAAATGGAATACATTGAAGCCGCCCGCGCCCTCGGCCTCGGCAAGCGCCGGATCATCTTCCGCCACATGATCCCGAACATCCTGGGCCCGATTATCGTTTATACCACCCTCACCATCCCCGCCGTCATGTTGCTCGAGGCCTTCCTCAGTTTCCTCGGCCTCGGCGTGCAACCGCCCATGAGTTCCTGGGGCGTCCTCATCAAAGACGGCGCGGAGAAAATGGAAGAATTCTGGTGGCTCCTCGTGTTTCCCGGCGGCGTCTTCTCACTCACACTCTTCTCCCTGAATTTCCTCGGCGACGGCCTCCGCGACGCCCTCGACGTGCGCTCGTCCAAGGACTGATCGCCCTGCGTATTGACACGCTGCCACACCCGTCATACGCGTTCACCGATGCCCACGGTCACCGTGAAATTCCCGCCTTCGTTGCTTGCGCGGCTTGAAGCCGAAGCGAGCCGGCTCGGCACCACCAAGTCCGCCGTGCTTCGCGACACCTACGCTCGCTCTGAGCCGGTCAAAACGCTCTCCCTCGCCAAGCGCGCCAAACATCTGATCGGCTCCATAGACGGTCCGGGCGACCTTTCCGCACGTAGTAAAAAAATGGTGGGCTATGGCCGCTTCCGTCGTCCTTGATGCCGGTCCGCTGGTCGCGTTGCTTGACCGCAACGACCCTCATCATGCGTGGGCCCATGCGCAGGCCGACCAACTCATCGAGCCGATGATCACCTGCGAAGCCGTGCTCTCAGAAAGTGCGTTTCTCCTCGATGGCATCGATCCCGGATATCTCCGGCTCAACAGTTTTGTCCGCGAAGGTTTTCTGCGCCTCGCTTTCGACCTCGACGACCATTTCGCCGCCGTCGCCGCGCTCATGGCGAAGTATCACGACACCCCCTTGTCCCTCGCCGACGCCTGCCTCGTGCGCATGACCGAACTTCACTCCAACTGCCGCGTCTTCACCCTTGATTCCGATTTCAGGCGCTACCGCCGCCACGGCCGCCAAACCATTCCGCTCATTTGCCCTGCCGCATGATCACTCGCTTCCGCCCCTATTTCAGTTACCTGCGACCGCAGCGCGGCCTGCTTTCGGTTGCGATCCTTTGCGGCATCGTCGCCGGCGTCGCGTCCGGCGCCGGCCTGCCGCTGATGATCGACCAGGTTTTCCCGGTCATCTTTTCTGGCAAAGCCGACGCGCTCTCCCCCTGGCAGCTCTTGGGCGTCATCCTTTGGATTCCTGTCGTCTTTCTGCTCCGTGGCGTCGCGGGCTATTTCAACACCTATTTGATCCAGCTCATTGGCACCCGCGTCCTCGAAGCCATACGCCTTGATTTTTTCCGCAAGCTGCAGGTTCTGCCGCTCTCGTTTTTCCAGAAAAATTCTTCCGGCGATCTGCTTTCGCGCGGCCTCTCCGACGCCAACCAACTCCAAGTCACCCTGACCACCGTCGCCAACGAAATCATCCGCAGCCCGGCCACCCTCATCGGCGCCCTCACGGTGATTGTCTGGAAAGCCTATCAGATCGAGGGCGTCACCTTGGTCCTCGTCACGCTCGCCGTCGTGCCGCTCTCGGTGCTGCCCATCCGCTACATCGGAAAGAAACTCATCCGACGCGCGAGCCACATCCAGACCGAACTCGGCGGCGTCACCGGCATCTTCAGCGAGAATCTTACCGCCACAAAAGAGGTTCGCGCCTTCAATCTCGAGGAGCGCGAAGTCGGCCGCTTTGCCCGCGCTTCCCAGACCCTCATCCGCGCGCAGATGAAGTTCGTAAAATACGAGAAAGCCCTCGCGCCTCTCATCGAAATCGTCGCGGCCGTCGGCATTTCCTTCACCCTGCTTTACGCCTACAAAGTCCAACTCGATCAGAAAACCTTCACCACCCTGCTTCTGGCGCTTTACGCCAGCTACGAGCCGATCAAGAAACTCGGCGGTCTGAACAACGAGATGAAACGCGGCCTCGGCGCTCTGGACCGTCTCGAAGCCGTCCTTCAGACCCCCGTCGCCATCGTCGATGCACTCGACGCCCGCCCACTCCACCGCGCCACCGGGGAACTCGGTTTTGAAAACGTCGGCTTCGCCTACGCCACCGCCGAACCCGTGCTCCGCGACGTCACCATCAACATTCCCGCCGGCACCGTCTGCGCCCTCGTCGGCCCCAGCGGCGCCGGCAAATCCACCTTCGCCAACCTTGTCCCGCGCTTCTTCGACCCCGTCGCCGGCCGCGTCACGCTCGACGGCCACGACCTGCGCGCCCTCAGGCTAGCCGATCTCCGCCGCAACATCGCCGTCGTTTCCCAAGATCCCGTTCTCTTTAACGACACGATCTTCAATAATCTTCTCGTCGCCCGCCCCGAGGCCACGGTCGCCGATGTGGAGCACGCCGCCCGCGCCGCCTACGCTCACGATTTCGTCCTCAGTTTTCCCGAAGGCTACGCCACCGTCGTCGGTGAACGCGGTGCCCGGCTTTCCGGCGGACAAAAACAACGCCTCGCCCTCGCCCGCGCGTTCCTGCGCAACGCGCCCATCCTGATCCTCGATGAGGCCACCAGCGCCCTCGACTCCGAGAGCGAAGCCGCGATCCAGCTGGCCCTCCGTCAACTCGTGGTCGGCAAAACCGTCCTGATTATCGCCCACCGTTTTTCCACGATCCGCGACGCCACCAAGATCCTCGTTTTCGACCATGGCGAGATCGTCGCTTACGGCTCGCACGCCGAACTTCACGCCGGCAACGATCTCTATCGCTCACTTTACGACCGCCAGCAACAGAGCGCATAGAGCCTGTCATGCACTCCGGACCTCTGCCGAGAAAGGTGGCGGCGGGACCTCCGTGCCCGCCGAAGCGCCGCATCCCACCCAACCCCAGTGCACCCGAAGATCGCGCCGCTACCGTCGGAAAAGTGCATGACGGGCTCTAGGACAATCCGTTTGCCAGCCAGAGGGTCGGCCTATTTTTTTTGTGCGCGCGCGTCAGAGCAGATGAAACCACGGAGGCCGGTGCCTCCCCGTTTATTTGACGTGGTCAGCCCGGCCGCTTGCCGGGAAGCCTTTTGGCCCGAGATTTTTCGTGGCAAAATTGCGCGGATCGCATTCTTTCGGACGCGTCCCATGCCCGGCAACCTGCACCCTCTCACCGCCGCCGCCCTCGGCCGCACCGACAAAGAGCGCCGGCTCCATCAACCCGGCAAAGTCATCTGGCTCTACGGCCTCTCCGGCGCCGGCAAGAGCACCCTCGCCGTCGCCCTCGAGCACCGGCTCGCCGCCGAAAATTACGTCATCCAGTTGCTCGACGGCGATAGCCTCCGCCTCGGCCTCAACCGCGACCTCGGCTTCGGCGACAAGGATCGTTCCGAAAACATCCGCCGCGTCGCCGAAGTCGCCAAGCTCTTCGCCCACGCCGGCATCGTGACGATTTGCTCGTTCATCACCCCGTTTCGCGCCCACCGCGCCCTCGCGCGCGAAATCATTTCTCCGGCTGACTTGATCGAAGTCCACATCGCCGCCTCCTACGCCGTCTGCGCCCAACGCGACCCCAAGGGCCTCTACGCCAAAGCGGCCGCCGGCAACCTCCTCGGCTTCACCGGCCGCGACTCCGCCTTCGAGCCGCCCACCGCCGCCGAAACCACCCTGATCCTCCGCACCGAAACAAGCACCCCCGAGGAATCACTTCTGCAACTGCACACCCACGTCATTGCCCACCTCGAACGCCGGTAGCCCGCCCGTCGGCGCTTCGTGGGTTGTAGGGCCGCCGCTCCGACGGCGGCCGCGCGCCGCGCCCACGTCACGCCACACCGCCCCTCATCCCTCAAGCCTCCCGCCTCTCCCTTAAGCCTCCCGCCTCTCCCACCGCCGCACCCGCACGATGTAGTGCAGATACAGCGTGTTCTTGAGATACCCGAACGTCAGCGCGTTTAAAATCCGCACGTTCCAACCCGCGTCCACTTTCTTGAACACGCGCTCAATCGTGAGCCCGTTGCTCGCAAACAGCTCCGCGATTGTCTCCAGCGTGAAAAACCGCAGGTGCGTTTTATCGAGCAGACCCTCCGCTCCGTAAGTCCACTGTCCGCGCATCATCTTCCGGATGTTTCGGTGAAACCCCACGTTCGGAATACTCGCCACGATACAGCCGTCGGGCCTCAGCAGCTTTTTCAACTTCGCCACCACCGCCCAAGGATCGGCCGTGTGCTCCAACACATCCGCGCAAATAATACAGTCCACCGTGCCCTCGGGGAACGGCACCGCCACCTGCTCGATATTGCCGACAACCACTTCGTCCAACCAGCGCCGCGCCTCGTCGCCCGCCGCCGGAAACAGTTCCGCGCCGTAAACCGTCGTCACGCCCGGCTGCTCCTTGAGCCAGCGCCCCAGCGTCCCCTTGCCGCAACCCACATCCAGAATCGTCGCACAACCGTCCGGGATCGCCTCGATCACTTCACCCCGCAGATGAGCGTAATAGTCGGTGCGCTTTCCATTTTCTGAGGCGGGCAGCCAGGCGGGCGGGTGATATTGCATTGCGGATTTTTTTAAGACTTATCGCTTCGTGCGCATTCGCGCCAACTCGAAAACCCGCATGACGGCCGCCCCGCATATCCTCGTCATCCGCCGCCGCTACCTCGGCGACATCGTCCTGCTCGGTTCCTTCCTGCGCAACCTCCGCCTCCACTGGCCCGGCGCCCGCATCGGCGTCCTCACCGAGCCCGCCTACACGTCCCTTCTGACCCTCAACCCCGACGTCACCGGCTCCATTGCGCTCCCCGCGAAACTCACCGCGTGGCCTAAATTCCTCCGCAAACTCCGCCGCGCCCGTTTCACCCACGTCTTCGATCTGGATAACACGCAAAAAACCGCGCTCCTCACCCGCCTGACCGGC
>JACMRG010000157.1 GCA_014376585.1 Opitutaceae bacterium
GAAACCACAGCACATCGCGCCAATGTGGATCGTTAACGAAACGCGCCTCCATCCCCAGCGCCGGTCGCCGACCGCCGCCATTTGGCAAAAATAACGTCACCAGCCGCCGCGACAAATCCCGCGCGATCTGCGCGAGATTAAGTTTCCGTCCACTGCCTGTCGGGAATTCCACCGTGAACGTATCACCGTAGAAATGGTGATAACGTTCAAGCGCCTCAATCAGGAGGTAGTTCAGCGGCAGCCACACAGGCCCGCGCCAGTTTGAGTTGCCGCCAAAGAGCCATGTCCGCGACTCGCCCGGCTCATAGTTCACCCGATACTCCACGTCGCCCATGCGCAGCGTAAACGGACGCTCTTCATAAACGCGCGACAACGACCGCACTCCATGCGGCGACAAAAACTCCTTCTCATCGAACACGTATTTCAGAACCCGCTCCAGCCGCTCACGGGATGGAATCGCCAGTAGGCGCCTCCCCGCATCGCAACCATCGCGCGCCATGTAGGAAATATGCGCCGCGAGGTCTTTGCGGTTCTCCAAAAACCACCGCGTGCGCTTCGCGAAGCCCGGCAACCGGTCAAGCCGCCCCTCTTCGATGAACTCCACCGCAAAAAGGGGGATCACACCCACGAGCGACCGCAGCCGTAGCGGCACCGTCTGCCCGTTCACGAGCAATTGGTCGTAATAGAATCCGTCCTGCTCATGCCACAGCCCCGTGCCACCGAGCCGGTTCATCGCATCCGCGATCGCCACGAAATGCTCGAAAAACTTCGAGGCGATGTCCTCATAAACGGCGTCCCCCTCCGCGAGCTCCAGCGCCATGGAAAGCATCGTGCCGCAGTAAAACGCCATCCACGCCGTCCCGTCCGCCTGCTCAAGCGTGCCGCCCGTGGGCAAGGGCTTCGACCGGTCAAACACGCCGATGTTATCCAGTCCCAAAAACCCTCCGCTGAAGACATGCCGACCCGTCGGGTCTTTCCGGTTCACCCACCAGGTGAAGTTAAGTAAAAGCTTCTGGAAAACCCGCCCGAGCCACACGCGATCCCGCGCGCCACGCTCGCCGGTCATTTTATAAACCCGCCAGCAGGCCCACGCATGCACCGGCGGATTTACATCAGAGAAATTCCACTCGTAAGCCGGCATCTGCCCGTTGGGGTGCATATACCACTCGCGCAAGAGCAGGTTCAGCTGAACCTTTGCAAATACCGGATCGATCCGCGCCATCGGAATCATGTGGAAGGCCACATCCCATGCCGCGAACCACGGATACTCCCACTTGTCCGGCATCGAGATGACATCGCGCGCGAAAAGGTGCGGCCAATCCGAGTTGCGTCCCGTCTTCCGCGCTCCCGGTGGAGCCGGCTGCCCCGGATCGCCCTCCAGCCAGTCTTTCACGACGTAGTGGTAAAACTGCTTCGACCACAGCAACCCCGCGTAAGCCTGCCTCGCCACCCGCCGCGTCTCGTCCGCCGGGAGCGCGGGCGGGCCGCCCGATCCACTTATGCCGACGTCCATCCCCGCGATTCCTCCCGCCTCTACCGCCACCGTCGCGTAAAAAATATCCGCCTCCCGCCGCCTCGCTCTCATCACTTCCTCGAAATTTTCTCCAAAAATCTCCTCCGGTTTACTCGCGTCCCCATACAACCGCAGCCGTAACACCCGCTCTTCTCCCGCCGCGAGTTTTACCTTATGATGCGCAGCGCACTTAGTCCCCACCCGCGCCGGATTCACCGCGTCGCCCCGACCACCCACGACGCGTTCATGCAGCGCATCCTTCGTAAACGGCGATGCGTTCTTTACCCCGAAAAGCTTTTCCACGTTCGTTTCGTTCTCCGTAAACAATAACTCCGCCGTCGTCCCCGCGCCGCCTCCGTCCGCCTGCGGTTCCACCTCCAGGCAAAACCGGCCCAGCGTTGCGTGATCGGCCCACACCCGCTCGTCTCCATCCGCCCGCAGCTTCGGCTTCACCTCACATCCTTCATGCGTGCAGCCCCACGCCCAAGTGTTGCGAAACCACAGCGTCGGGAGCACGTGCACCTCTGACGCCTCCGGCCCGCGATTCGCCACCTTGATCTCGATGCAAATGTCGTCCGGTCCTGCCTTCGCGTAAACCGCCTCGACATCAAAATACCGCCCTCCGTCCAAGACGCCCGTATCAAGGAGTTCATATTCGCCGTCATCCCGCGTCCGCCGCCGATTCTCCTCTCGAAGTTTGGCGTATGGAAATTCCGCCTGCGGATACTTGTAGAGCGCACGCAACCACGAACCGGTCGGCGTCGCGTCGAGATAAAAATAACACTCTTTCACGTCCTCGCCGTGATTGCCCTCGCGCCCTGTCAATCCGAAGAGCCGCTCTTTTAGGTAAGGGTCGCGCCCGTTCCACAACGCCAGCGCGAAGCACAGCCGACACTCGCGGTCCGTGATCCCGAGCAATCCGTCTTCGCCCCACCGGTAAGCGCGCGCCTGCGCGTGCTCATGTGAAAAATAGTCCCAGCTCTCGCTGTTCGCCGAATAGTCTTCGCGCACCGTTCCCCACTGCCGCTCTGCCAGATACGGCCCCCACCGTTGCCAATTTTTCTCCCTCCTAGCGTCTTCTTCCAAGCGTTGTGCTTCGGGGTTGTTGGGCGTGAGACCGAGGCGAGCCATGCGAGCCCAGACACACTGTGCAACCCACCTACACTGCAAACCTCAAAATCGATTTTGCCGCGTCGGCGCCCCAATGTTTGGCCTCCAATGTCGCTCGGGCCGGCTGGCGGCAAGCGCCCCGCAGTCTGTGTCAATCAGAACGCAGTTTAATGCCCATCGGGTAACATTTTCCCGGCGAATTTCTCGCCCACACCAGTTCCTGCTGTGCACGGAAACATATGGCGATGCGCTCCCGCGCGAGCAGTATACCTCATACCCATCTTCTCTAGCTAATACACTTTAGGTTGGCGCGCCAGAGTTTACCTGATCGGCGAGCCAGGTGTGGATGAGGGCGGAGACCGCGGCCGCGGTGGACCAAGGGCGCGCCGCGGCGGCGAGATGATCTTCGAGCCGGCGCAGCGTCGGATAGAGCCGGTTGGCGACGGCGGCTGTGAGCAGGCCACCGAAGCGTTCGACCGGATTGAGCTCGGGGCAGTAGGGCGGCAGCGGCAACAGCCGCAGATTGGCCGGCAAGCG
This sequence comes from Opitutaceae bacterium, assembly GCA_014376585.1. Lineage (GTDB taxonomy): Bacteria > Verrucomicrobiota > Verrucomicrobiia > Opitutales > Opitutaceae > Tous-C4FEB. Next base: position 3,161 of record JACMRG010000157.1, read on the forward strand.
GACATCGTCCACTGGCAGATGGAAGCCGGCCTGATCGGCGATGACGACATGGAGCGCCGTGGGGTCGGAGTCGGCGATGTGACGCAAAAAGAGCGCGTGGATGCCGCGGTCGATGGCCGGGTTGAACAGCAGTTCGACGGCGTGCGCGCCGTCCACCTCCATGGCCTCATGCAAGTAACCCCATTGATAACGCGTCGCGTTGACCAGACTCACGCTCTTGGACCACCTGCAATGAGAGACCGAGCGGGTTGTTGGTTATTCCCGAGGGAGTGGTTGGGGTTGGGAACAATGGCAAGCTCCCGACGCAGGGAAGGCCCGGCTTGGCGGGCCTGACCGGAGTCGGGAGCTTGGCGCAAAAGTTCGGCGCGAAAATCCGGCGGCGTGCGATATGCAATCGAGCTATGGGGCCGGCTCGTGTTGTAGTCGTCGCGGAACGTCCGCGCGAGGCACTGCGCTTCGAGCACGCTGGCGAGCAGTTCGCGGTTGAGGCACTCGTCGCGGAATCGGCCGCTGAACGATTCGTCGATGCCATTTTGCCAAGGGCTCGCTAGCGCGATGAAGCGGGTCGCGATGCCGGCCGTTTTCAGCCACGCTTGGAGAAACTTGGCGATGAACTCGCCGCCGTTGTCACAGCGCAGATGGCGTGGCGCCCCGTGCCGTGCCACGGCGGCCTGGAGGGCTGCCACGACCTCGCGGCTGCCCATCCGGCGGCTGGCCACGATGTCGAGGTTGAAGTGGCTGTATTCGTCAAGGAGCGTTAGGAACTTCACGGTCGTGCCGTGCTGCGTGACGTCGAAGACCACGTCCACGCACCCCACGTCGTTGACGCCGTCGGATTTGAGCTTCACGTCGGGCCGCGGCGGCGTGTTGGGCCGCACCGCCGGGCCCACGATCTGCAAGCCCGCCTGCCGCCGCACGCGCTGCACCGTGCGCAACCCACAGTTCAGCCCCTGCCGGGGTAGGGCGGCATGCACCCGCCGGTAGCCATAGCGCCGATGCGCGCGCGCGCGCTTCAGGATCGCTCGCTCCAGTTGCACCGACCGTGGCGTCGGCGGCAAGGCCGTGTAGTGCCAGGTCGGGCGCCCGAGCCCGAGGCAGCGACATGCCTGTCGGCCCGAACATCGCTGCGCGCTCACCACACTGCCGGCCGCCCGGCGTTTCTGCGCAGGGCTTACCATTTTTCCGTTCACGTCTTTGAGCACCCGGATATGCAGCGCCTGGGCGGCGACGAGTCGCTTCAGCCGCGCGTTCTCGTCGCGCAGCCCCCGCAGTTGCTGCAGTTCACTCAAATCCATCCCGCCATACTGGCTCTTCCAGCGATGGAAGGTCGCGGCGCTGATGTTCGTCTCCCGGCACACGGTGGCGACCGTCTCCCCGCTCTCCGAGCGGCGCAGAATCGCTACGATCTGCTCCGGGCTATGTCTTTTTCCTTTTGGCATCTGGGTCCTTTGTTAGGTGCCCAGTCTCTCACTAGCGATGGCTCAGTTCGCGTGCGTCAGGTCAGCGTAGGGCGCATGCACCCGCACCCCGCGGCGGCCCCAGACCCGGCGGATGACCGGCAACAGTCCATAGCGGTGCCCGTCGAGCACCCACACCCGCACGGGTTGCGCCGGCGCCGGACCGGCCGCGGCCTGCAATCGCGCGGGCAGTTCCACCTTAAACTTGGCCGCTTTGACCGGATCCTTTTTCGCGTGCGACTTGCGCGGGACTTTTAGTTTCCCGCCCAGTCGCCGCAAAACCTTGAGCGCCCCGCTCACGCTGAGCGTTTTGCGGGTGCGCTTTTTGATCCACGCCTGCGCGTCCTTCGCCTGCCGGAACCGGCCCGCCTCCAGCCGCGCGATAAATTCTTCCGCCACCGCCCCGCGCACGGCCGGGGTGCGCGC
>JACMRG010000158.1 GCA_014376585.1 Opitutaceae bacterium
GCAGAGGATAGCTGCCGCGCTTGGTGAGCGTGAGGCGGTGGGGGACGTCGGGGGTAGAGGCCGAGGCGCGGCCGATGGCGGCGGGGACGGTGCCGTGGGAGCGTTCGTCGCCGGCGCGAAGGAGGAGCGAGGAGAGATGGGTGGACGCGGCGCGAAGGGCGGCGAGGAGGGGGTTTTTATCAGGGGGAGCGGTGCACACATGGCCTTGGGGCGCGTGCTCAGTCCACGTGTATTCGCGGAGGAGGATATCGGTGGGGGTGATCGATACGGGGCGCCAATCCGCGAGGGCAAATTGGGCGGCGCGGAGTGCGGCGAGAGAGCCGGTGAGGCGGATGGTATAGCTGCTGTTTTCGGCGGTGTAACAGAGCGGCGTGTAAGGCTCATCGGAGCGCACCGTGTTTTCCAAAACGAGCAATGTGCTACCGGGCGTTGGTGCCGGGATCATGGTGCCGAAAGCCTGACCGAGACTGACGCCGGTTTTAGTGCCGGCGCCCTCCTCTTTGAAGGTGAAGGTGAAAACGACGTTGCGAAGCGTGACGGCGCCGGTGGCGGCGAGCTGGGCCAGCCAGAGCTGGGCGGCGACGCCGGCTTTGCAGTCGTTGACGCCTTGGGCGACAAGTTGCGCGTCGTCTTCGTAGGCGGGGTGCGGCGCGAAGGGCGCGGCCCACAGGCGGGCGTCGCTCGGCACGGTGTCGATGTGCGCGCTGGGGTAGAGAATGGGGTGGCCGGCGACGAAGGCGGACGGGAGGCAGACGAGATTGCCGGCGTCGTCGAGGCGGTGACTGTAGGTGGGAAGCAGACGTTCCATCGCCGCGCGGACGCCGCCCATGAGCTGAGTGACGGCGGCGGGTTGGGTGAAGGGAGAGGGTTGGCTTACGAGCCAGCGCAACGCATCGAGGTAAATCTCGAACGAAGCGGGAGGCAGGGATGTGTGGGCAGGCCGGAGCATGGGGGAAGGCGCGGTGAGCGGCCGGACGGTCGAGTCGGCGAGGGAGGGCGTCAACCGCGCGGCGTGTTTGCCATTGATTCAGGATAGGTGTCCGCGTTTTTCTTCTCCACCCAATCCTATGAGCACCCCCCCTGATTTCCTGAATTCACTCTTTTCACTGCGCGGCAAAGTCGCGGTCGTCATCGGCGGCACGGGGGAGCTGTGCGGCGCGATGGGCGAAGGCCTCGCGGCGGCGGGCGCGGAAGTGGTGCTCGTGGGGCGCAACGCGGAAAAGGCCAAACCGCGCCTGGAGCGCATCCACGCGGCGGGCGGGAAGGGCTATTTTCTCTCGGCTGAGGCGAGCGAAAAGGCGGCGCTGGAGCAGTTGCTGGCGACGGTTTTGGAGCGTTCGGGCCAAGTGGACATTGTGGTGAACGGGGCGGGAGTTAATTCGGCGACACCGTTTCTCGATATCGCGGAAGACGAATTCGACCGCATCGTGCGGATCAATTTGAAGGGTGTGTTCCTGGGGTGTCAGATTTTCGGCAAATACCTGGTCGAGCGCGGTCAGGGCGGCTCGATCATCAACTTGGGTTCGATGTCGGGCGTGGTGCCGCTTTCCCGGGTGTTCACCTACTCGGCGACCAAGGCGGCGGTGCACAATCTTTCGAAGAATTTGGCGCGGGAGTGGGCGATGAAGAAGGTGCGCGTAAATACGCTCGTGCCCGGCTTTTTCCCGGCGGAGCAAAACCGTAAGATTCTCTCTCCAGAGCGGGTGACTTCTATCATGGGGCACACGCCGATGAAACGTTTCGGTGAGGCCCGCGAGCTGGTCGGGGCAACGCTATTGCTAGCGGGCGACATGGCCGGCGGTTTCATCACGGGTTCCGAGATCGTGGTGGACGGCGGCTACCACGCGATGACGATCTAAATTTTAAGCGGGCGCCGATTAATATACAGGCTTGTGCCGAAACTATATTGAGTTCTGTATAGCCTAATGATCACCGACAAAATCAAGGAACTAGAGGCGACCAAAGCGAAGATCGCCTCACTAGAAAAATCGATCGCCACTCAGCTTCAGGATGAACTGAGCCAGTTGCCCGCCCAATACGGTTTCGCCACCGTGCAGGCCTTCATCAAGGCGGTCAAAGCGGCGGCGGGTGGCCGGCGCAAGAAGGGGAAGGGGAAGGGCAAGGCGGCCGCGAAAGCCGGCGGTGCCCAGAAGCGCACCCGCGCGACGATCACGGACGAGACTCGCGCCGAGCTGAAAAAACTGGCCGAGGCCGGAAAATCCGGTCCCGAAATCGCCGAGGCGCTAGGGATTTCGCTGCCCAGCGTGCAGAATATCAAGAAGGCACTCGGGCTGGTGAAGGCGCGCAAGTAAGCGTAACGACTTTACTATTTAATTTTTGAGCCCCGCCCAAACGCGGGGCTTTTTATTTGGGCGAAGAGATTGGAGCGAAACGCTCGGAGCAACGGGGCGCCGCAAGGTCCGCCCCTTTACTCCAAGGATGGCGAATAATTGAACGCGAATCGGACGGAGTTATACCAACGTCACTTATTTTTGGACTTTGGATGAATTGAGGTAGGGCCGGGCCCTCAGGGTCCGGCTGCGAAGGAAGCCGCCGAGCAAACCCGTCGGGCCCAGAGGGCCCGACGCTACCCGGGAAAGTCCACATTTCATTAGCGATTAATATTAAATATGGGGCGGCTTGCTGACGTAGGCGGCTTGGTCCTACGGAGGCGTCGGGTGTCAGTAGCGGCGTAGGGTCGGATCGATACGTTCGGCCCAAGCTTCGATGCCGCCGGCGACGTTGCTGACGCGGGTGAAGCCCTGGGCGCGGAGGTATTCGGTGACACGCAGGCTGCGACCGCCGTGATGGCAGTGGATAAGGAGGTGTTTGTCGCGGGAAAGATCGGCGAGTTTTTCCGGAATCTGGCGCATGGGAATAAGTTCGGCGCCGGCGATGGTGCAGATCTCGAATTCGTAAGGCTCGCGGACGTCGATGAGGACGGTATCGGCCGGGGCGCGGGTGAGGAGGCGCTGGGTTTCTTCGACGGAAATTTCGAGTGGGACGGTGGGGTCGGGCATGGCGGTGGCGGCGGGGGCGGCGGGCGTTGAGGCGGCGGCGGGGGCGCAGGCGAAATCGTAGTTTGCGGAATCGAGGGTGGTGATCGCGGGCTGCGGGCCGCAGGCGCGGCAGGCGGCGGCCCGCGGGATTTTGAGGGTGGAGAAATTTTGACCGAGGGCGTCGTAGGTGAGCAGACGGCCGCGGAGCGATTCACCGATGCCGGTGATGAGCTTGATGGTTTCGAGGGCTTGGAGACTGCCGATGACGCCGCAGAGCGCGCCGAGGACACCGGCTTCGCCGCAGTTGGGCACGGTGCCGGCGGCGGGCGGTTCGGGGAAGAGGCAGCGGTAACAGGGCGAACCGCGGGCGGGATCGAAGACGGTGACCTGGCCTTCGAATTTGTAGATGCTGCCGTAAACGAGCGGGCGGTGCGTGAGGACGGTAGCGTCGTTGTTCAGATAGCGCGTGGAGAAGGTGTCGGTGCCGTCGATAATGATGTCGTAGGTTGGAAAGAGCGCGAGGGCGTTGGCGGCGGTGACGCCCTCGGGATGCTCGACGACGGTAATGAAAGAATTGGTGGCGCGAAGGCGACGAGCGGCGGAGATCACCTTGAGTTCGCCGATGGTGAAGTCGTCGTGGAGGAGTTGCCGCTGGAGATTGTGGGACTCGACGCGATCAAAGTCGGCAATGCCCAGCGTGCCCACGCCGGCGGCAGCGAGATAGAGGGCGGCGGGGCTGCCGAGGCCGCCGGCACCGATAACGAGCACGCGGGCGGCGGCGAGTTTTTGTTGGCCGGCGACACCGATCTCATCGAGCAGGATGTGCCGGCTGTAGCGCGCGAGTTCGTCGGGCGAGAGGGAGGGCGAAGCGGCGGCCATGCGGCTAAGAGAGCCGGGGGCGGACGGGTCGCAAATGAAATTGCGCCGGACTCCCGGCGCGGGCGAAATCACCGAAATGCGCTTTATCGGAATCGACTACGGCACGCGCCGGCTGGGGCTCGCCTATGGCGACGAGCTCGGCGTCGCGACGCCTTTGCCGGCCCAGGTGGATGCGGATGAGCCGCGGCGCTGGGCGGGGATGGTGGCGATGGTGAAGGCGCGGCGAGCGACGGATATCGTGCTCGGCTATCCGCTCAACATGGACGGCACGACGGGGTTTAAGGCGAAGGAGGTCGATGCCTTCGCGGTGAAGTTGAAGGCGGAGCTGGGGTTGCCGGTGCATCTGGTGGACGAGACGCTCACGAGCCATGAGGCGGAATCGACGATTTCAAAGGCGCGTCGGCGCGAGGTGCGGGCGAGCGGAATCGTCGACTCGCGGGCGGCGACGCTGATTTTGCAGGATTATCTCGATCAGAAATTCCCGCAGGACGAGCCGCATGAAAACCGCTGAGGAGGGCGGCGAGCGGGGGAGTGCGGGGGCTCGGGGCGGGGTCGCGCGCTGCGCGGGGAGTGTCGAGATGGATTGCCACGTCGTCCCGCTGAGGCGGGACTCCTCGCGATGACGGATTTGGAGACGACCGGGACCGAGCTGCCGCGTTGGAAATGCGTGTGCGCCTACGATGGCGCGTCCTTTGCCGGCTGGCAGAGTCAGGTGGGTGGGAATGGCATTCAGGATGTGATCGAGGCGCGGTTGGCGCAGATTTTTGGCGGGTCGCTGAGGATTCACGCGAGCGGGCGGACGGATGCGGGCGTGCATGCGCACGCGCAGGTGTTTCATTTCGAGGCGGCTTGGCGACACGGCACGAAGAGGCTGCTCGCGGCGATGAACTCCACGCTGCCGCCGGCGATCCAGATCAAGAGCGTGCGGGCGGTGCCGAAGTCGTTTCACGCGCGGTTTTCGGCGACGGGAAAAATTTACGTGTATCACCTGCACCTCGGCGATGCAGACCCGTTCACCCGGCCCTACAGCTGGCCGGTGTTTCGCCCGCTGGATTTTGCGGCGATGGCGGCCGTCGCGGTGGAACTGCGGGGCACGCATGATTTCAAGGCGTATTCGGCGCTCAGTGGATCGGACATCGAGGACACGGTCCGTGATCTGCGCCGGTTGGAGATTGTGCGGCGCGGGGCCGGCGTGCGCATCACGGCGGAAGCGAACGGGTTTTTATATAAGATGGTGCGGAGCCTCGTCGGCGCGTTGGTATCGGCAGGGGAGGGGAAGTTCTCGGCGGAGAAAGCGCGGACGATCTTGGCGTCAAAGGTGCGGACGAACGTCGTGCAGACGGCGCCGCCACAGGGGCTGTTTTTGGAAAAGGTGTTTTACCGGTGAGCACGCTGGGTGAAGCGGAAGCGAAGCGACGGGGCGCGAGTGAGGGGCGCGCGGCGGAAGCCGGCAAGATGCCGGCGCTTCGGGAATTGTTGCGCGGGTTGGGCGATGTGGTGTTTCCGCCGGCGTGCGTGGCGTGTCGGGGCGTGGTCGAGGGCAGCGGGTTCAAACACCTCTGCGTGAAGTGTGCGGGGCAACTCGACTTCGTGCATGCGCCCAGTTGCACGACGTGTGGTTCGCCGTTTTACGGGGTGATGGAGGGGGAACGGATATGTCCGCACTGTGATGGACTCCATCCGGCGTTTGGAACGGGCTGCACGGCGGTGTTGTTCAAGGGGCCGGCGCGGGCACTGGTGATTGAGTTAAAATATCATCGCGGGCTGCACGTGTTGGCGGATATCGAGACGATTTTCCGGCGTTCGCCGGAGGTGATGGCACATATCGCGGATGCGGTGCTCGTCCCCGTGCCGCTGCATCCGCGAAAGGCGCGGGAGCGAGGGTATAATCAAAGTGCGTTGCTCGCCGCGGTTTTAGCCCGCGTGTCAGGGGGGCGGGTCGAGGAGTTGTTGCGGCGCGACGTGGACACCCAAACGCAGACGGCTTTCGACCGGAAAACGCGACAGGCGAACCTCAAAAATGCCTTTGCACTGGCTCGGGGCGCCACCCTTACTGCTGGCCAGAAATATGTGCTCGTCGATGATGTTTTCACCACCGGTTCCACGCTCAACAGCTGCGCGCGCGTCTTGCGGGGCGCCGGCGCGCTGAGCCTCGACGTCGTCACGTTCGCGCACGGTTAATTTTTCGTCCTCCTTCGCTATGCATTTCGACAAACCGACCTACAAGGTCCGCAAAAACGCCAAAAAGGAGATCCCCAAGGGACTCTACACCAAAGATCCGCTCACGGGCGAAATTCTCTTCAACAAGGAGATTGAGGACAACCAGATGGTCGTCCCGCGCAGCGGCCACCATTTCCCGATCGGGGCCCGGGCGCGCATCGATAAGCTTTTTGATGAAGGCACGTTCATGGAAACGGATGCCGGCGTGAAGTCGGGCGATCCGTTGAAATTCGTGGACTCACAGTCGTATCCGGAGCGTCTCAAGCGTTACGAAAAAGATAGCGGTCTGCCCGAGGCTGTGATTTGCGGCACGGGCAAGATTCTCGGGATCAAGGTGTCGGTGGCGGTGATGGATTTCCGCTTTTGTGGCGGCGCGATGGGCGCGGCGGCGGGCGAGAAGATCACCCGTGCGATCGAGATGGCGCTGTCCAAGAAAACGCCCTGCATTATTTTCAGCGCCTCGGGCGGTGCGCGCATGCAGGAGGGGATTTTCTCCCTCATGCAGATGGCTAAAACCAGCGCGGCGCTGGGCCGGCTCGCGGAGGCCAGGCTGCCATTTATCTCGGTGCTGACGCATCCGACCATGGGCGGAGTGACGGCCAGCTTTGCGACGCTGGGCGACGTGATCATTGCGGAGCCGGCGGCCCTAATCGGGTTTGCGGGTGCCCGCGTCATCAAGGACACCACCAAGCAATCGCTGCCGCCGGGTTTTCAGACCTCGGAGTTTTTGCTCAAGCACGGCCTGATCGACCAGATCGTGCCGCGCTTGGAAATGCGCGAGCGCCTGCGCGACATTCTCGCGGCGTTGCACACCAAGAAGTGTCCCGGTGCGGTGGCGGGTAAGAACTGAGCGAAATTAAACTGATCGCTGCGGGCCGGATTGGGGCGCGCAGGGGTCGATCCGAGCGCATGTCCGCCGAAACCCCCCTCGCCGATTATGCGGCGGTGCAGGACTATCTCTTCAGCCTCAAGGCGCAGGGATTGGAGTTCGGCATTGATCGCATGCGGCTGCTGGCGGCGGTGATCGGTCACCCCGAGAGCGCCGTGCCGTGCGTGCATGTGGCGGGGACGAACGGCAAGGGCTCGGTCGCGGCGATGCTGGATGCGATTTTTGCCGACGCGGGGTTGCGGCGCGGGCTCTACACGTCGCCTCATCTGGTGCGGTTGGGGGAGCGCGTGCAGGTGGACCGGCAGATTCTTTCGGAGCGGGAAATCATGGATTACACCCGGGAGTTGCGGCCGGTGGCGGCGCGGCTCGCGGAGCAGGGTGGCTCGGGTGATCATCCGAGTTTTTTTGAGTTCATGACGGCGATGGCGTTTTTGCAGTTCGCGGGGAAAGGCTGCGATGTAAACGTGATCGAGGTGGGCTTGGGCGGCCGGTTGGACGCGACCAACATCGTGACGCCGGCGGTGAGTGTGATCACCTCGATCGGGCTCGATCACTGTGAGATGTTGGGTAACTCGATTGAACTAATCGCGGCGGAGAAAGCCGGGATTATTAAGCCGGGTGTGCCGGTCGTCATGGGCAGGGTCCCGGCGGCGGCGGAGACGGTTATTCGTGAGCGGGCGCGAGTGTGTCAGTCGCGGGTGCTCAGCGTGGCGGAAGAATTTGGCGATGATGTGGCGGTTTACCCGCAGACGAATCTCGAGGGCGACTACCAGCGGTGGAACGCGGCCACGGCGACGCTGGTTTGCCGGGCGCTGGCGCCGAATTGGAAATCGTTGAGCGCCGCGGTGGTGGCGCGGGGGTTGATGCAGGTGGACTGGCCGGGGCGCTGGCAACGCGTGCAACTGGGCGGGCGATTGGTGGTGCTCGATGCTTCGCACAACCCGGAAGGCGCGCAGGTGCTGGAAACGAGTTTGTCGCGGCTCGTGGCGGAGACGGGACGCGCACCGATTGTGGTTACGGGCGTGCTCGGCGCGGCGCGGGCGCGGCCGTTGTTGGAAACGATCTCACGCCACTCGCAGGAGATCCATCTGGTGGTGCCACAGCAGGCGCGGGCCAGTAGCTTTCAGGAGTTGGAGGCGTTGGTGCCGAAAGAATTCGCGGCGGGCGGTGGACGGATCGTGCGCTCGACGGTGGAGACGATTTTTCCCGACCGTGATACTTGTGCGGTGGGTGGGCCGGACGACGTGGTGGTCGTGACGGGCTCAATTTATCTGCTCGGCGAAGTCATGGCGCGACTGGCGCCGCAGCGCGGGCCGGGTGAGGGACGGTTGCAGGATTTCTGAGGGGCGTGGGCGTGGGCGTGGGCGTGGGCGCGGGTGCGGGTGCGGGCGGGCGCGCGGGCCTAGTTAAGCGCGAAGAGGGCGCGAAGACGCAGATGCAGGGCGGTGCGCAAAGACGATCAGAGTTGGTCGGCGGGTTAAGGATAACCCGCCCTACCGTTCGAAGATTTTTTAGACGCGCTCTCAGACGAGTTTCACGAGGTCGGCGGTGGCGGGGACGTCTTTGATGATCTGGGAGGGCTCGGGGCCGACGCCGAGGTAGCGGAGGTTGGGGAGTTTTTCGGCGGCGGGCCAGGGTTCGCCGGCGTAGGCGACGGCGAGGGTGCTCTTAACCATGGCGGCGACGTAGCGCTGCGCGTTGACCGGAAGGGCGGCGAAGTGGCGGATTTGAGAAATGTCTTCCGTCCAGCCGGGGTGGCGGGTGTAAACGGGTTTTAGGGTTTTGCGGACGGCCTCGTTGCGGGGGACGTGGTGGTAGATTTTCCCAGCGGCGTCTTGGTAGGAGGTGCAGATGAGGAGGTCGCCTTGCCAATCGCCACTGTGGGTGAGGGCGTCGGATTTGTTAATCATCACGTCTTGGAAACCGCCGTAGCGGAGGGCGCCGCCTTTCACCACGGCGTCGAACCAGCCGACCATGCGTTGGCGGCCGGTGCTGGTGCCGAATTCGATGCGCTTGAGTTTGATGGCGAGCGGGTGGGCGTCGTCCATCTGCGTGAGGAAGGTGTGGGTGCCGACCTTGGTGTCGTAGGCTTTGGCGACGCCGAAGGTGTGGATGCGTTGGACGGGGATGCCGGCGCTCTCGAAGAACTCGGGCGTGTAGGTGTGCGAGGCGGTGACGTTGGGCGAAAAGCCGTGGCGTTTGTCGAGCCAGTAGGCCTGGCCGAATTCGCCGATGATGGTGTGGCCGGCGTGCAGTTCGCGGAGGATGAGTTCGCGCACCTCGCCGATGTTCGGCGCGAGGGCGACGCCGGCGTCCCACGTGACCGCGGTGAGCACGTCGAGGTTGAGCGTGAACGGCGTTTGTCCCCGGAAGCGCGTGAAGTCGAATTCCTCCTTGGGGAAAACGCCGAGTTCGATGGCTTCGGAATTGGCGCGTTGTTCAGCGGTGGTGAGTTTGTCGAAGAAGCCGGCGAACGTTTCGGGGCTGACACGGCAGACGTGCTGGATGACGCGGAGGGCGCGGTCGGCGCGCTGGGCGAGTTTGCGGGCGAAGAAATTCGGGCCCGCGTGGAAGTCGGAGAACGTCATCTGCCACTGGCTGATTTCGTCGGCGTAGGCGGGCGTGATGCCGCGGCGGGTGGAGCCGCGCGGTTCCTCGGCGAGCACTTTTTCGCGGTAATCTTCCCAAGCGAGATCGAGCAGACGGTGGGTGAGATCGGTGACCATCGTGCGCTCGTCGATGAGGAGGCGGGAGAGGATGGCGTGGCCCTTGAGTTCGAGGGGCTTGGTTTCCCACCAGATTTTGCGGGGATCGGCGACGACGCCGGAACCGATGCAGAGGTGTTTCGCATCGCGGACGACGACACCGGCGGGGAGGAGGTTGAGCTTGATGCCGCCGGCGGTGTGGCCGGAGTTGGCGCCGCCGTTGACCTTGAGGACCACGGAGACGGCGTGAGGCGTGCCGCGGAGTTCGTCGGCGACTTCGGGAATGAGGCGGCCTTTGCCTTCGTCGCCGAGAGAGATGCCGACGTCGGCGATGAGCTGGCTGGAAAACGGATGGAGTGACATGGGTTGCGGGAAGCGAAGTGCAACCGAGTGGGTTCCGCGGGTGAAATCACGAGCGGAACAGCCCCTGTTGCCGAAAAGGAAAAACGTAGGGGGCGGGGGCAGGGCAAAACAAAAATCGGAGGATGACGCAGGGTTTTGGGTGGGCTCGGGGGAGCGGTGGCGAGTAGCGGCTGGGCCGGCACATCTCCCCGTGGATTTCGCAAACGACTATTGCGCAGAGGTGGGGCGAGGCTGACGCTCGCAGGACTTCTCGCCGCGACCTCAATCCTGATTCTTGCGCCGCCTGCTCACTTCATGTTCGAACAAGCCTTTAAAAACATCGACGACGTCCTGTGGAAAGACGCGGGCTGCACGAGTGAGCTGGATTACACCGAGCAGTCCTCGTGGCTGCTCTTCCTGAAATACCTCGACGCCCTCGAACACGACAAGGCCACCGAAGCGGCCCTCGACGGCAAGAGCTACTCCCACATCCTCGATGCGCCTTACCGCTGGGAGTCATGGGCTGCGCCGAAAAAGGACGGCAAGATCGACCACAACACCGCTCTGTCCGGTGACGACCTCATCCTCTTCGTCAACGGCAAGCTCTTCCCCTACCTGCAAGGTTTCAAAGCCAAGGCCACCGGCCCGAACACCATCGGCTACAAGATCGGCGAAATCTTCGGCGAGATAAAGAACCGCATCCAGAGCGGCTACAACCTGCGCGAGATCATCGACCACATCGACGAACTCCGCTTCGCCTCCCAGACCGAGAAGCACGAACTCTCCCACCTCTACGAGGCCAAGATTAAAAACATGGGCAACGCCGGTCGCAACGGCGGCGAATATTACACTCCGCGCCCGCTCATCCGCGCCATCGTCGCCGTCACCGCGCCGCGACTCGGCGAGACCATCTGCGACCCGGCGGTCGGCTCGGCCGGCTTCCTCTGCGAATCCTTCGACTACCTCCGCATCCAGAACCCCAAGCGCACCACCGCGCAGGACCGCACCCTGCAGGAGCGCACCTTTTACGGGAAGGAGAAGAAGTCCCTGGCCTACGTCATCGCGATCATGAACATGATCCTGCACGGCATCGAGGCGCCCAATATCGTCCACACCAACACGCTCGCCGAAAACCTCGCCGACGTGCAGGAGAAGGATCGCTTCCACATCGTCGTCGCCAACCCGCCCTTCGGGGGCAAAGAGCGCAAGGAGGTGCAGCAAAACTTCCCCATCCGCACCGGCGAGACCGCGTTCCTCTTTCTCCAGCACATCATCAAAATCATCAAGGCCGGCGGACGCGCGGGGGTCGTCATCAAGAACACTTTTCTGTCCAACACCGACAACGCCTCGGTGAGCCTGCGTCAAAAAATCCTCGACGAGTGCAACCTCCACACCGTGCTGGATTGCCCCGGCGGCACGTTCATCGGTGCTGCGTGAAGACCGTCGTGCTCTTCTTTGAGAAAGGCTCAAAAACGCGCAAAGTCTGGTTCTACCAGCTCGACCCAGGCCGCAACATGGGCAAGACCAACCCGCTCAACGACGGTGACCTCGCCGAGTTTATCGAGCTGCAGAAGACCCAGGCCGAGTCGCCGAAAAGCTGGAGTGTGGACGTGGCGGCCATCGACCCGACGACCTTCGATCTATCCGTGAAGAACCCCAACGGCGGCGAGGAAATCGCCCACCGCAGCCCGGCGAACATCATGGCCGAAATCGCCGCGCTGGACGCCGAGAGCACCGAAGTGCTGGGCAACATCAAGGCGCTGCTATGAATGCAGGGGCTGGATCACGTTTCATCGCCTTCTTCGACGAATGCGGCGACCACTCGATGGACAAGATCGACCGCGACTTCCCCCTGTTCGTGCTCTCCATGATCATCGTGGAACGCTCCACCTACATCGAGACAGTGGTGCCAGCGCTCACCCGGCTCAAACTGGGCTTCTGGCCTCATGAAGGCGTCAATCTCCACAGCCGCGACATCCGCAAGGCTCACGGCGATTTCGCTTTTCTCCAAGTGCCTGCCCAGCGCCAGCCGTTCCTCGGAGCCATGAGCGAGATGTTGGCAGCCTTACCGTTTACGCTCTTCATCACCGCCATTCATAAGCAGTCCCACCGCGACCGCTACGGTGCGCACGCCACCAATCCCTACGACCTCGCGCTCACTTACACGTTTGAACGCGTGCTTCACTTCTTGGAAGGCCACGGTGAGACCACGTTGCCCGTGACCGCCGAGGCCCGCGGTAAAAATGAAGACAATGAACTCTCCGCCGCCTTCCTCCGTATCTTGACCCAGGGCACTCGCTACACCGCCGCC
>JACMRG010000159.1 GCA_014376585.1 Opitutaceae bacterium
GGTGAAACCCGTATATACCCTTCTTCTCGCGCATCGCGGTAAGTGCGGTCGGGAGGACGATGATTCGTGCCGTCACTTTACCGAGGCTGGGGAAGAACCTAGCATAACACCCCATTTTCCGCGCGGCGCGGCTCGGTTAACTTGGGGAATGATCTCTCCGGCAGATTTTTCTTCTCCGTTTCAAAACACCCGCGCCAAAACCGTTGGCGCCACCGACCGAGCCACCGCCTCACGCCAAGAAGCGCTGCACGACATCGGTTTGGTGCGACGCTTCAATGCCGGTGATGAAAGCGCCTTTGTCGAAATCATCCACCGCTACCGCGAACGCATGTTTGCCGTCGCCTTCGGCCTGTTGAAAAATCGCGCCGACGCTGAGGAGATCGCGCAGGACACGCTGATCCGTGCGCACCGCGGGCTCGCCCGCTTCCGTGGCGATTCATCGCTCGCCACTTGGATGCATCGCATCGCGATGAACCTCGCCCGCAACCGCTACTGGTATTTTTTCCGCCGCCGTCGCCATACGAGCTTTTCCCTCGACCGGGCTTTCGGCGACGACAACCAAGGCAGCTTCGCCGATCTGGTGGCGACCGAAGAATTGAGTCCGGCGCGCGAGGCCGCGGCCGGTGAGTTTTCGGAACTGGTGGACGCCTGCATGCAACGCTTGGGCAAACCGCAGCGCGAAATTCTGACGCTGCGCAATGCGCGTAATCACTCGTATTCCAAAATCGCCGGCGAACTCGGCATCAACGTCGGCACCGTGAAAAGCCGCATTGCACGTGCCCGTGAAAACCTGCGCGCGTTGCTCGCCGAGGCTTGTCCCGAATTCGGCCCGGAGGCCCAGCCGACTGCTTGGTTCGACCCCATTCGCCCCGCCGGTGGCGTGGCGGTGATCTGCGCTTAATTTCCGACTGTTGCCCAAATTTTCGGCGAAGGCCGGCGGCATCGGCCAAGGTTCAATAGCAGAGGGGAAACACGACCCTAAACGTCGTGCCGGTGTCCGCGGAACTAGCCATTTCGAGGATCGCGTCGGGCAATTCGCACAGTCGCTTTACGATCGAGAGTCCGATGCCCTCGCCCGGCTGCTGGTGTTCAGGTCGCATCGCCGCAGGGCCGAACGGCGGCGGCACTAGCACTTGGGAGATTTGACCTTCGCTTGCCCCGCCTCTCTCGTCCGCTTCGCGGGCGCTCGCCCTGGCCTCTTTCAGCCCGACGACGATCGGCGCGCCGGGTCCCGCAAGGAGGCCGGGGCCGGTATCCTTGATCATGACCCACCAATTTTCTTCCTCCGCGCCCGCGCTGAACGTCACGCCACCGCGCCGGGTATATTTGAGCGCGTTCAACAGCAGGTTTTGCAGCAACCGCCGGACTTTGACGGGGTCGCCATCCACGGAAAGCGTGTCCAGCCCCTAGGAACAGGCCGCGGCCATCGGCGATAGGCCGGTTCACATTCGCCAGTTCGGCGACCAGTGCCGCAGCGTCGAACGTGATGACTTCGCGCCGTTCGCGCCCGGACTCCAGCCGCGCCAACTCCGTCAATTGGTCGAGCATGACGGTGACCGATTTCACGCCGCGTTGGAGCAGATCGCCCAACTCCGCGCGTTGGGCCACGGCCACATCGGGGCCGCCCAGCACTTTCGCGGCGACGGTGACGCCGAAGACCTTGCCGTTGAGATCGTGGACGGCCTCGTCGATGAGCGCGGCGCGGCGACGCTCGATCTCGTTGATGCCAGCCAGCGCCCCCTCGAGGTCGCTCATCCGACCGGCAGCCTCCGCCTGCTGCATACGTTCATATTCCGCGTTGCTTTCGCTAATCGTCTCATTGACGAGATTGATCATCTGGCGGTTCGCCTCGACCAACGTAGCGGGTGCAAACTCGAGCCGGGCGGCCGCGAAAACATGCACTTCTTCGAAGAGGCAGACTTGGAGCAAGCCCCATTCGAGCATGAGTTCCTGCAACCGGTAGCCCTGTTGCCAGCGGTGCAGTCCGTGTTTCACCTCTTCTTTTTTCGTGTCGATATCGGCCGCCCGGGCGGCGGCTCCGCCCGGGCAAGAGCGCAGCTTGCGTTCAAACGCATCGAGCACCTGCGGAATATGGTCGTTGAACTGCCCACGCGTGAGGGAACGTCCCGTGGTGTGACTGGGATCGGCATCGGCGGCGTCCCGCCAAGCCACTAGGATCGCCGCGCGGCGGGTCGCCAGATAATCGCCCAAGGCATTGAGTTATTCGTATTGGGTCAGGGCCATGCGGGTGGGACAACGGCGACTGGCGTTCACCGGCTAGATGATCGTCACCTGCACGCTACTCTCGATAATACCCTGCGCGATGGCGTAGCGGGTGAGACCGGCGGTTTCGTGGATGTTGAGCTTGTCCATCACGTGCTGGCGGTGCTTCTCGACGGTCTTGATGCTGATGTTGAGCGTCGCGGCGACCTGCTTGTTGGCGTGGCCTTCCGCCACGAGCTGCAGCACCTCGGCCTCGCGCGCGGTGAGCCGCACGCCGCTGGCTTTGGGCAAACCGTCGCGATCAAGCGAACGATTTTTGGCATCGGCGATGCGCTTGGCGATGGCCGGGCTGTGGAACGTCCCGCCTTTGGCGACCGCGTGGATCGCTGTCGTCAGGATTTCGGCCGAGGTCTGCTTCTCCAGAAAACCCACGGCGCCGGCGGCGAGGGTGCGCTCGACATACTCGTCGTCGCTGTGGGCGGAGAGGATGAGCACGCGGGCGGCGGGATCGGCGGCGAGGATCTGCTGCGTGGCGGCGAGGCCGTTGAGGACGGGCATCGCGATATCCATGAGGATGACAGCGGGCCGGAGCGCGGCGGCCAGCGCGACGGCGTCGCGGCCCGTCTGGGCCTGGCCGACGATGACAAAACTACCCTCGGTCTCCAAGAGTTTGCAGAGGCCTTGGCGGACGATGGCGTGGTCCTCCGCCAGAAGGATTGTGATCTTGTTCGGTGAGCTCATGAAGGGTCTTTCGGGTGAAAAGGAATCTCGGCGCGCACGGTGGTGCCCCGGCCGGGCTCCGACTTGATGACCACGGTGCCGCCCACCATCTCCACGCGCTCTCTCATGCCCAGCAGGCCGAGACGTTTGTTCGTCGAGGAAGAGAGCGTTTGTGGGACTTGGAACGACTTGCCGTTGTCATGCACTTCCATGCGGATCGCCCCGGGGATCTGCGTGATGTCCACGGTAACCTCCCGCGCCTGGGCGTGGCGGCCGACGTTGGTGAGGGCTTCCTGAGCCACCCGGTAGAGCACGGTGCGCCGGGCGCTGTCGAGGTCTTCGACCCCCGCAAAAGCCGTAAACCGGATTTTAAATTTGCTGCGGGCGGCCGCCGTTTTCATGAAGGCGTGGAGCGCGGGGATGAGTCCGAGATCGTCCAACACCGCGGGGCGCAACTCGCGCGCGAACTGATGCACGGCGGTCACGGATTTCTTCACGAGCCGCTGCGTGCGCTTAATCTTCGACTGCAACGCGCGCGGCCCCAGGGAGACGTCCCGACCCATCGCCGACAGCTCGACGTTGATGCCCACCAGTATCTGCACCACATCGTCATGCAGATCGCGACTGATTTTCCGGCGCTCGTCTTCCTGGGCGGAAAGAATCTGCCGCGCGAGGTGCCGCAGTTTTTTCTGCATGAACTCCGACTCCAGCAGGAGCGAGCGATACTCCTCCCGCCCCTTGGTGACGGTGGCGATGGAATTCTCCAGCCGCCCGTTCGTCGCCGTCAGTTCCGCGGTGCGCAGGCCCACTATTTTTCCGAGCGTGGCGGCGTGATCGGACAACTGGATGCGGGCGGCGTCCAACGAGGCCTCCGTGCGCTTCCGTGCGCTGATATCGCTGAAGAGGACGGCGACTTTCCGGCTGCCGGCCCCACCGACCCTAAAGGCATAAAGATCAAACCAACGGCCCAAGGGCTTCGCTTCGTTCACAAAGCGGATCGGTTTCCCCGTCCGAACGACGTTGCCGTAGGTTTCAAACCAATATTCGTCGAGGTTTGGCACCAAATCACAAATTCGTTTTCCCTTCACATCGGCCATTCCGGTCTGCTTTTTGAACGAGGGGTTTACGTCCAGGAAGAGCCAATCGACCGGCTTTTGCTTTTGGTCGAAGATCATTTCCAAGACGCAATAGCCCTCGTCCATCGAATTGAACAGGGTGCGGTAGCGCGCTTCCGATTCGCCCAGCTCGGCCAGGACGCGGAGACGTTGCAAGCGGGTCCAGATGCGCGCGGTCAGTTCGCGGGCCAGCTCGATCTCGTCCTCGCGCCACGCGTGGGCGGCGGAGTGGTAGAGGCACAGGGCGAAGCGCCATTGACCGTCGCGAACGAGCGGCACGCAAATGAACGCGGCGATCTTGAGCGCGGCGAATCGCTCCGGGGCGGTGCGCGGGTCTGTGGCCGTATCCCGCACCACGATGGTTTCCCCCGCCCGGGCCAGGCGGAGGAATTCTTCCTTCAGAAAATCATCCTGCCGATACACTCCGATCAGGCCCGGCACGTCTTTCCGATGCCAGTCGTGGGTGACCACGTGCTCGCAGGCCGTTTCGTTAATTGTGACGAAGGCACAGGCCGAGAGGCCGAAGTGCGCGCCCATCTTCGCGCTGATGGTCCGTATCATCTTCTCCACACCCGTCGGATGCGCGAGATCTTGGCTGACGGCGGCCAGCAACGAGAGGTTCAACTCCGTCCGCCGACGGTGCGTCACATCGCGCGACACGGCGAGCAGCCGCGCTG
This sequence comes from Opitutaceae bacterium, assembly GCA_014376585.1. Lineage (GTDB taxonomy): Bacteria > Verrucomicrobiota > Verrucomicrobiia > Opitutales > Opitutaceae > Tous-C4FEB. The sequence goes on from JACMRG010000159.1 coordinate 4,736, forward strand.
GCTGGCCGGCCCGGCCGGGCAGCGGCGAGATGGACACGTCCCACCATTTGGGCTCGCCGCGCAGCGGGCGAAAAAAACCGACGAAGTTGCCCTCGCCGCCCGCCGCCGCCGTTGCGATCGCGGCCCCCGCCGCCACCCGGTCGGCGCCCCGCCAGAATTTTAACCACGATTTGTTTAAAAAAAGCGGGAGGTCTTCGATCTCCAGCATTTCCTGCCCCCGGAGCAGGGACCGCAGGTTGCCGTCGAGGTCGAGGATCTTGATGCAGTCGGGACTGCTTTCGATAATGCTGCGGCTGAACGTCTCGCTCGCGTGCAGGGCCGCTTCCGACTCCTTGCGTTCGGTGATATCGGTGTGAACTCCCACCCATTCTAGGAGGGCACCATCATCCGTTAACAGCGGCACCGCGCGAATGGAACATAGACGCCACTTCCCGTCACGACGGAGGAGGCGGTGCTCGAACTCAAACAGCCTTTTTTGCGCCACCGCCTGCTCCCACGCCGCGACCGTCGGCTGCTGGTCGTCCGGATGCACCGCCTTGGCCCAGCCATAGCCCTGATACTCGGCCTGAGTCTGACCGGTGAAGTGAGCCCAGCCGGGCTGTTCGCCCCCCATGAACCCATGGGCATTGTTGGTCCAGACCACGCTGCTGACGATGCCTACGGCCGCGCGGAAGCGCGCTTCGCTCTCGCGTAGCGCCGCATCCGCCCGCTTGCGCTCGGTAATGTCGAGATTGGTGGCGAACGATTTCAGCCGCTGGCGGGCCCGGCCGAGTTCGACGGACCACCGGCTCTCGATCCAGCGCTCGATCCCGTCGTCGCCGAGCACGCGGTATTCGATTTTACCGACGGCCTGGCCCCCGGTGAAGGCCTCCAGCGCCGCCTCCACCCGCCCACGGTCGGCCGGCACCACCCGGGCGAGCTGCACGCCGGTGCCCGCCATCACATCGGTCTCCTGCCCGGGCGGCGGGGCGTAACCCATCACGGCCGCGAAGTTCGCCGCGGCTCGCGCCCCGCCCCGGACCAAGTCGGCCTCGATGTAGGTGAGCCGCGCCGAATCCGTGGCGTAGCGCAGCCGCCATTCGTTCGCGCGCAGGGCCGCCGCCACGCCCATGCGTTCGGTGATGTCGCGGATATTGCACTGGATGACTTCCAGACCGTCCTCGATGTAGAGATTGCTGACAAATTCCACCTCGTGCCGCCGGCCCGTTTTGGATTCCAGCGGGAGATTTTCGTAGCGGACAAAGCCCTTCGCCTTCAACTCGCGGAAGGCTTTCCGGTTGGCGGCCTCGTCTTTAAGAAGCCCGATTTCCCACAGCTCTTTGGTGAGGAGCTGCTCGTGCGAATAACCGAGCATGTTGAGGATATACGGATTGGCCTCCGTGATTTTTCGCGTGGCGGGGTCGAGCATCAGGATGCCGTCCTGCGCGGTCTCGAAGAGTCGGCGGTAGCGCAATTCCGATTGTCGGAACCGGGCTTGGATCGTCAGCAGGTCGGTCACATCCTGGAAGCCCAGCAGGATCTTTTCGCGGTGCCCGGTCTGCTGGCTCAGGGGGCGCGCGTGCAGCAGGAGCGTGCGGCGGCCGATTTTTTTAAAGCGATGCGCGACCTCGAAGTCGTTGAAAGGGGTGTTAAGCGGCAGGACATCCCGCAGGAGTTGGCGCAGCTCGGGAAGATCCCACTGCCCGTGCTCAAGCTCGAACAGGGTGCGACCCACGATCCCGGCAGAGGCGATCTTGAAGGCGGTGAAAAAGGCCGGGTTGGCCTTCTGGACGCAAAAGGCGGCGTCCAGAATCAGAAACGGATCGCGTGCGGTGTCGATGATCGCCTCCGCGAAATCGCGCGCGTGGATGACGGCCGCCTCGGTCTCCTTGAGCGCGTTGATGTCCACCAGCACGAGGACGGCGCCGTCCACCGTTTTCTCCGCCGTGAGATAGGGGCTGATGCGCAACGAATACCAGCGCCCCTCGCGGTCGCGCACCTCGTGCTCCCGCTCGCGATCGCTGGCGATCACCTCCGCGATGCTCGACGCCAAGGCGGGCACCTCAAGCTGGTGCCGGACGTTGCGAAAGGGGCGGCCGATATCGGCGGCGGCGAGCCTGAACTGTTTACCCGCCTGCGGACTGAAACGACGCAGGGTGAGGTCCCGCCCAAGCAGAACAATGACGAGTTTCGTCGAGGCCTGAAAATTGGTCAGATCGCTGTTCACCCGGCTGAGCTCGATGTTCCGGCTGGCCATCTCCTCGTTGACGGTCGTCAGCTCCTCGTTGGTGGACTCGAGCTCCTCCTTTGAGGTCTCAAGCTCCTCGTTGAGGCTCTGGAATTCCTCGTTGGCCGACTGGGCTTCTTCGATCGAGGCCTGGAGTTCCTTGTGGGAGGCTTCCCGCTGCTCCTCGACGGATTGCAGGTAGTCACGAGTGTCGGCGAGGTCGCGCTCCAAATCGACGACCCTGCTCGATTCCTCCGCCCGGCGGTCGAGCTGTGGCGACTCCGCGCGTGCCTCGCCGGCGGCGACGCGGCGGGCTTTTTCCGCCTCCTCGAACACCACCAGGTAGCAGCGTTCCTTCAGATTTTTCAGCGGCACGACATCAAAGTGCACGAGCCGGACGATCCCCTGTTGCTTCAACGCGACGTTTTCCTTGCGCACCGTGCGGTGCTCGCCCTTCGCCAGACGGAGCGCGGCGCGCAGCGGCAGCGCTAAGCCCTCGTGCACCATCTTCAACAGGTCGAAACTCGCCTTGCCGTTGGGCGGTTCGAGATAGGCGCCGGTCAACCCGCGAAATTGCAGGATTTGCAGGTCGGCATTGATGAGCACGCCGGGCGGGGCGAACTGGTTGACGGTCACGCGGTCGGCCTCGCGCTCCGGGCTGAGTTCGCCGTTAAAGATGTCGTCGCCCGCCTTGCCGCGCGGTTTCCGCCCCGTCAACGCCCTCCGTCCCGGCGCCGGCTCCGGGACGGCGCGATCGCCGCGTGGCTTCGGCAGGGGCAGTTGAAACGCCCGAACCGGCGCGGCTTTTCTCGCGTAGATTTTCTGTTTTTTATCCACCGGCTTAAACAGGTCGGTAAAACTGCCGATGGATTCCGAAGCGCCCAGAAACAGGAAGCCTTCCGGTTTGAGCGCGTAGTGAAAGGTGGGGAGCGCCTTCCGCTGCAAACTCGGTTCGAAATAGATCATCAGGTTGCGGCAGCTGATGAGGTCCATGCGCGAAAACGGCGGATCGCCGATGAAATTCTGCCGCGCGAAAACGACCAGATCGCGGAGCGCCTTGTTGACCCGGTAGCCGTCGTCCTCTTCGGCAAAAAACCGGCGCAGCCGCTCGGGCGAAATATCCCGGGCGAGGCTCTTGGGGTAGTGCCCGTGACGGGCCTTTTCCAAATTCGCGTCGTTGAGATCGGTGGCGAACACCTGAAGCCGGCGCGCGCCGGGAACCATCTCCGCGCATTCCGCGAACGCCATCGCGATGGAATAGGCCTCCTGTCCCGTGGAGCAGCCGAGCACCCAGACGCGCACCGGTTCGGCATCGCCTCGCCGGAGCAGCTCGGAAAACACCTTCCGTTGGAGCACGCGGAAGGCCTCTGCGTTGCGGAAGAAATTCGTGACCCCGATGAGCGCATCGGAGTAGAGCGCGTCGAGTTCCTTGACATTACCGCGCAGGAAATCCGCATAGCTTTCCAGCGTGGCGTGCCGGTTGAGCACCGTGCGCCGCATGATGCGCCGGTGGATGGTCCTGGCCTTGTAGAGGGAAAAATCCACGCCGGTGTGGCCCTGCAGGAGCAGCAGGATTTTTTCGTAGTCGGTTTTTCCGCTTCGTTCAGCGGAGACGGCAGCCGCCTCGCCCCCGCGCGCGGGCGGCGCCGCCTCGCGGGCCGGCGCCCCGTCGCTCCGCGCGAGATGGCGGGCGACGCGCGTCAGCTCGTTCGCGATGGCGTCCGGCGAGAGCACGAAATCCACGCAACCGGCGCTCACCGCGCTGCGGGGCATCGAATTGTATCCGGCCGAATCGTCCTGCGCGAAGGTGATGCCCCCCTCGGCCCTGATCGCTTCCAAGCCGAGGGTGCCATCGGTCGCGTTACCGGAAAGAATCACCCCGATGGCGCGCTCGCGCTGGTCGAGCGCCAGCGCCTCGAAAAAGAAGTCAATTGATCGGGGCGCGCCGCGGGGGAGCGCCCGCGGCCGCAATTTCAGCACGCCCTTTAGGATGCCGAGACCTTTGTCGGGCGGAATGACGTAAACGTGATTGGCTGCCACGCGCAGATTGTTTGTCACCTCGTGCACCGGCATCGCCGTGGCCCCCGCGAGGATTTCGGCGAGCGCGCTTGAGTGGTGGGGATCGAGGTGTTGCACCAGCACGAATCCCAGCCCCGTATCGACGGGCAGCCGTTTCAACAACTGCGTAAACGCCTCCAAGCCTCCGGCCGACGCGCCGATACCCACGATGGGAAACCCCGACCCGAGCCGCGAAAGCGGAGTGGACGGTGCCGTGGAGGGAAGCCGGCGGGCCTTCTTCATGCGTGGTGCGTTTCCTTCACTTATCAGACGTGGAATCGTCCACGCGGCCGGCCGGTATCATTTGGAAACACGGCGGGTGATTTGTTGCGAGGAGGCGAGCGCCCGTCAAAGGCCATTAAACGCGGAGCGAACCTAAAAGGCCATGAGGTAAAACCCTACCCCGTGACCTTAGCCAGATCTTACTTATTGCGCCGCCCAAAAAAACACACGCCTAGCAGCACACCCAAGCCCAGAGCGACCGTCGCAGCCTCGTAGGGATAGGCGCGAATCGTCTGATCGGTGCGTCGGGCCACCGCGGCGACTTTTCCCTTGGCCGCCGCATAGCGCGCGGCGAGACGGTTCTCGGCGTCCTCATACCGCGTGCGGAGCAATTCCACCTTCTCCTCAGCGTGCTGGCTCGTGGATTCACTCAGCATCTCCTCCGCCTCGACCATGAGCTTGCTGATATTGGCGATGAGTGCGTCGGCGTCTTTTGGTTGGCCGGCGTAAGGGGGAGTTTCGAATGCAGAAGTCATGTGATGATTGAATTGGGGGTGATTTCGGGCGCGGCGTCGCCGACGCGTGCCCGGGACCTGACCCGCCGTCGCGGGCGGTCGTTCCCGACCCGGCGATTTTTCTCCAAAAAAACGCCCCGGTGTTTTCAGCCCGGCAGCAGAAAATGAAACTCACTGCCCTGCCCCGGTTCACTCGTGCAGGCGATGCTGCCGCCGTGGGCGACGACGATCTCGCGGGCAATCGCCAACCCGAGGCCGGCGCCGCTCTTCGTCTGCCCGGGCGCGCGGTAAAAGCGGTCGAACACCCGCGCCAAACTATCGGCCGGAATCCCGGGACCCGTATCGCGCACGGAAAAACGCACGAAGCCGGGCGGGGCGCTCGTCGCCGCGAGGGTGACGACTCCGCCGGGCGGCGAGAATTTAACGGCGTTGGAAAGCAGATTGATGAAAACGTGGCGGATACGCACGAAATCGACGCTCAATCGACCCAGTTCGGACTCGCATTGCACTTCAAGCCGCGCGCCGGCGGCGGATTGAGCCATCAGCTCGCGGATGAACGCGGAGCGCTGTTGGTCATAAGCCCGGCGCGCGCCAAAGGGGTCGCCGCGGTGGGCGCGGGCGGAGGCGGCGCTCATGAGCGTGGCGGCCTCGCGCATCCGTTGGCTGGCCAGCACGGCACCGTAGTCGGCGACGAGGTCCCGCTGAATCGAGCCCGCGAATTGCCGGCTCACCCACACGGCGTAACTGCCGGTCACGACCATCAGCAACAGAAACGGCAGGAGGCCAAGATAGAGACGGGTGCGGAGCATCAGCAGAGCCCCGGCCTCAAATGAGGCCGAGTTTCTGACGCTTGCGATAAAGTGTAGCGGGGTCGATGCCGAGAATTCGCGCCTCCTCCTCAAGGCTGTGCGAGAGAATGAGGACGCGGCGGAGATGTTCCGTTTCGAGAGCATCGAGACTCACCCGTGCACCGACCGCCACCGCCGGATCGGGTTGCGCGCCAAACTGCTCGGGCAGATCGGTCAGCCCGATGGTTTCGCCCGTGGCGAGGATGACCGCGCGTTCCACGACATTACGCAGTTCGCGGAGATTGCCCGGCCACGGGTAACGGGCGAACGCCGCTGAAACGGCCGGCGAATAACAGGTGATTTTTTTCCGAGACGCGCCGAAAAATGCCGGCGGTAACTTTCCGCCAAAGCGCCAAAATCACCGGGGCGTTCACGCAGGCCGGGCAGCGCGACGGATATCACGTTGAGCCGGTAATACAGGTCTTCGCGGAAAAGTCCGGATTTCACCTCTTCGGCGAGGTTGCGGTTCGTGGCGGCGATGATGCGAACCGTGGCGCGGCGGGGCGTCGACTCCCCCACCCGCTCGTATTCGCGCTCCTGGAGGAGACGCAGGAGCTTGGGCTGGATGGCGAGCGGGAGTTCGCCGATTTCGTCGAGGAAAAGGGTGCCGCCGTCGGCCGCGGCGACCTTACCCACCGTGTCGCTGATGGCGCCCGTGAAGGAGCCCTTCACGTGGCCGAAGAGTTCGCTCTCGAGCAGTTCACGCGAAAGCGAAGGGCAATTCACCGTGACGAAGGCCGCCTCGCGCTGGGCGCTGCGGCGGTGGAGTTCGCGGGCGAGCACGCTCTTGCCCGTGCCGCTCGGGCCGAGGAGCAGAATGCTGGCGGAACTCTCGGCCGCCTTGAACGCAACGCCGAGGGCGCGCGCCATCAGGGGGTCGCTGGAATCCAGCGCGAGCGGCGGCGCCTCGGCGGCGAGATCCGTCTCGAGGGCGCGCACGCGGTTTTGCAGGGCCGAGGCTTTTTCCACCTTGGCGAGAATGCCCCGAATCGGGTCGGGCGTGAAAGGTTTGGGGATGAAATCAAACGCCCCGCGTCTCATCGCCTCCACGGCGGTGGCGATGTTGGCGTAGGCGGTGAACATCACGACCACCGGCGCGGGCTGGGCCTGAAGGATGCGGGCGAGCACATCGAGTCCGTCGTCGGCCCCGAGTTTCAGATCGAGAAAGACGGCGTCATACGCCTCATCGGCGACGGCTTTAAGCGCGCGGGTGGCCGTCGCGGCCTCCGCCGCGGTGTGGCCCGCGGTCTCGATGGCGATACGCGTGGTTTTTCGGATCGAGGGTTCGTCGTCGACGATGAGGACACGCATGGGCGAAAATTTCCGGCCGTCAGACAAGCCAAGGCCGGGCCGCTTGCGCGACCCGGCCAGGTCCAGCTTCAACTTAGCAACCCGACGGGCTAGGCCCGCGCGTGTTGCACACGATGCGGACCGAGACGGGCGGGGGAGGTTCCCGGACGGATCGGATGAAGAACTTTTTTCTTTTGTCGAGTGCGGCCGCGAAAGCCTTTACGCCTCGCGGCGCAAAAACCCACCATGTCGTCACCCGCCACCATTTTAGTCCCGCGCGAACCAAGCGCCCCCCATTCATCCGCGCCCGCGCGCATCGCCGATCTTGAAATCAAGGATGCGCAGCTGATCTTCGGCGCGGTGTGGGCCGACTTGGTGGCGGACGTCGGACGCGAGAATCTGCGTTTCCCCAAGGAAATCATTTTGCTCGGCGGCGCCCCCGGCGCCGGCAAGGGCACCAACACTGACTTCATCGCCAAGGCCCGTGGCCTCACGTGCGGCCCCATCGTCATCAGTGCGCTGCTCGACACGCCCGAAGCGAAACGGCTCAAAGACGGCGGCAACATGGTCGGTGATCGCGAGGTGATCGGCCTGCTGCTGCGCCGGCTCCTGCGGCCGGAATATCGCGACGGCGTCATCCTCGATGGGTTCCCCCGCACCAAGGTCCAGGTCGAGTGTTTAAAGCTCCTCGTGGACAAGATGCACGCGCTGCGGCGGGAGTTTTATTCGACGCCGCTCAGCATCCACTTCCGGCAGCCGACGGTCCATATCATGGTCTTGTTCGTGGACGAAAAAACGTCCGTGGACCGTCAGCTCCACCGTGGCCTGGAGGTCAAAGCCCACAACGAGGGAGTGCGGCGCACGGGCGTCGGAGAATTGCTAGAAGAGCGCACCACCGATTTCGACCAGGGTCTGGCGCAACGTCGCTACCGGGTCTTTAAAGAGCAGACTTGGGGGGCGCTCCAGGAGCTGAAGGAAATCTTCCACTATCATTTCGTGAACGCGCAGGGCGCGTTCGACGAGGTCGAGCGGAACATCAAGCATGAGCTCGAGTATCAGAGCACGCTGGAGCTGGATCCCCGCACGGTGGACCGCCTCCGCGCCATCCCGGTCGCGAGCGAAATCATCGTCCACGCGCGGCAGGAGCTCGTGAAGCGGCTCGATGGCTACGAACTGGAGCACCCCGAGCTGTTCGGCCGCGTCGCGCAGTTCATCGAGAAGAAAATCATGCCCATCGTGCTGCGCCACGCCATCTCGGGCGTGGCCTTGGTGAACACCGAAGACGCCGCCCTCGATGATCCGCTGTCGCTGGCCATGCTGATCGACGTGTTTTCCGAGCGGGGTTATCACGCGGCGGTTGACCTGCACCGCATCGAGGTCCCCGAGCACTTCGATGTGGCCACAGGCCACATCAAGTGCCGGCTGAAGAAAGTCTATCGCGTCCAAGTGCGCTTTCCGGGCTCGGAAATCCGCCGAGGGTAGCGCGTGGGCGCGACCGGGGCGGCCGCGCCTCCGCTCCGCTTACTCGTAGCGCAGCGCCTCGATGGGATCGAGGCCGGCGGCTTTCATCGCGGGGTAAAAGCCGAAGCCGACGCCGATGCCGCAGCAGACGAGCACGCCGGCAAGCGCCCAGCTCCACGGGAAAACCAATGAAGCGCTGAGCATCAGCGCGAGGCCGTTGCCGGCCCCGACGCCGAGCACGATGCCGACGAGCCCGCCGGCGACCGAGATGGCGACCGACTCGATGAGAAATTGCGTGAGGATGCTGACTTTGCGCGCGCCGATGGATTTGCGGATGCCGATCTCTTTCGTGCGCTCGGTCACGCTCACGAGCATGATGTTCATGATGCCCACGCCGGCGGCGAGGAGCGCGATGACGCTGATGACGAACGCCCCCGCGCTGACGGCGTCGGCCACCTTGGCGAAAGCGGAGATGAGCGAGTCGTTGGAGAAGAGTTCGAAGTCGTTTTCCTGTTCGGGGCGGAGGCCGCGCACGATGCGCATGGCGGTAATCACGCGCTCGACAGTCTCGTTGTAGCGATCCTGCGACGGGGACTGGATGGCGATGTTGATGCTGCGACGGGCGGCGCCGAAATCGACCGCGAAGCGGGTGACGGGGATCATCAGGATGTCATCCTGGGAGCGACCGAAGGAGGAGCCTCGCTCCAGGAAGGTGCCGATCACGGTGTAGGTTTTGCCGGAGACTTTGACGAGTTTCCCGAGCGGGGTCTCGTTAGGGAACAGGCGCGAGACGATCGTCTGGCCGATGATGATGACGGGGCGGGCGAGCTCGACATCGCTGGGGTTAAAATTCCGGCCCAGCCCGATGGCGTATTGGTTGGCGGCGAGAAAGTGCTCGTTGGTGCCGCCGAAGGTGAGGCCGGGGCTGGTCTTCCGGTTCTCGTAGGTGGCTTGGACGACGCCATCGTTGTCGAAGGTCTTGAGGCAGATGACATCAGTGTAGCCGTCGAGCAGCTCGGTGAGGCGCTGAGCGTTGGCGAGGGTGATGTTGCGGCGGTTCTCGAAGCGGCGGCGGTTGGCACCGTCGTTGTTGATGCCCACGGGAAATTTGCCGACCTGGATGATGTTGGAGCCGAGAAAACTAAGGCCAGACTCCACGGACTGGCGGAGGGCGGAGACGGCGGTCATGACGCCGATGACGGAAAACACGCCGATGGTGATGCCAAGCATCGTGAGCGCGGAGCGGAGCTTGTTCGAGCCGAGCGAGCCGAGGGCCATGCGGAGGATTTCGGAAAGTTTCATGGCGTGGTTTATTCGTAACGCAGCGCCACCACGGGATCGAGGCGGGAGGCACCGTAGGCGGGGGCAAAACCGGAGACGATGCCGGTGATGATCGACACCGCCATGCTCACAAAAACCAGGCTGATGGAGAACTCGACCGGCATCGCGGGGAAGGCCGCGCCGACGGCGAGCACGAGGCCATAGGTGAGGGCGAGGCCGGCCACGCCGCCGATGAGGCAGATGGAAACCGCCTCGATGAGGAATTGCAGCAGGATCGTGCGGCGGCGGGCGCCGAGGGCCTTGCGCGTGCCGATCTCCTTGGTGCGCTCCTTCACGGAGACGAAGGTGATGTTCATGATGCCGATCGCGCCGACGAAGAGGGAGAGGCCGGTGATGAAGAGGCCGGCGAGGGCGATGCCCTGCTTGATCGGATCGAGCTGGGCCTTGAAGGCGCCCTGCTCGTTGACGTTGAAATTATCGCGCTCGCCCGGGAGCTGGGCCCGCACGCGGCGCATCGCCCCGATGAGCTCTTCCCGCGCTTCGGCGACGCGGTTCTTGTCGGTAATTTTGACGCGGATTTGGGCGCCACGGCGGACGCTGAAATATTTGCGGAACGCTTCAAGCGGGATGATCGCCTGGTTGTCGAAGGAGAAGAGGCCGAGGAAGGAGCCCTGTTTGCTGACGACGCCGATGACCGTGAAGGGATGCCCGGCGAGCATCACGGTTTCATCGAGCGGCGAGCGGCCCTGGAAGGGGGCTTCGGCAACGTCGAAGCCGAGCACGCAGACGGGGCGCCCGCCGACGGCTTCGGTCTCGTTGAACAGGCGGCCTTCGGAAAAATCGGCCGTGATCAGACGGCCGTAGTCGGCGGTGGTGCCGAGAGTCTGGACGCCGCTGACTTTATTTTCGCCGGCTTTGACGGAGTTGCCCCGGCTGGAAACGGGGACGGCGACTTCGAGGAGGGAATTGGGGGTCTGTTCGATGACGCGATTGAGTTTCTCGGCGTCTTCGGGGCGGATGGGTGGACGGTTGGCGTAGTTCCACCAGTCTTCGACGCCGCCCCAGGGCCACTTCTCCACGTAGAGCACGTCGTCGCCGAGCATGGCGAGGCTGTTGGTGAAACCCTTGTCGATGCCGCCGATGGCGGTGCCCATGAGGGTGACGGCGACAATGCCGATGATGACCCCGAGGGCGGTGAGCACGGAGCGCAGCTTGTTCGCCCGGATCTGTGCGAAGGCGATACGAAAGGACTCGGTGAGCTCGTAGACGAGGCGCGTCATGGGAATTGCGGATGGGCGATTGCGGAGTGCAGGTTGAAGGGGCGGGGAATGATCGGAGCGGGGGACGCAGGTTTTAATCCGCACTCCACATTCCGAAATCCGCCGTCAGCCCACCGGGCCGTCGCTCTCGATGAGACCGTCGCGGAGGCGGACGATGCGGCGGGCGTGGCGGGCGATGTCTTCCTCGTGGGTGACGACGATGAGGGTGTTGCCCTGCGCGTAGAGTTGCTCGAAGAGGGCCATGATCTCAACGCCGGTCTTGGAATCGAGATTACCGGTGGGCTCGTCGGCGAGGATGATGGAGGGCTTGTTGACGAGGGCGCGGGCGATGGCGACGCGCTGGCGCTGGCCGCCGGAGAGCTCGTTGGGTTTGTGGTGGAGACGGGAGCCGAGACCGACGTTTTCGAGGGTGTGGATCGCGCGCTCGCGGCGCTCGGAGGGCGAGTAGCCGGCGTAGATCAGCGGAAGCTCGACGTTGGCCAGCGCGGTGGAGCGCGGGAGGAGGTTGAACGTCTGGAAAACGAAACCGATTTCGCGGTTGCGGATGTCGGCCAGCTCGTCGTCCACCATGGTGGCGACATTCTTGCCGTTGAACTCGTAACGGCCGGCGGTGGGTGTATCGAGGCAGCCGAGCATGTTCATCAACGTGGATTTGCCGGAACCGGAGGGGCCCATGATGGCGAGGTATTCGTTGCGATGGATCTGCACGGAGACGCCGCGGAGGGCGTGGATGATTTCCTCGCCCATCTTGTAGAGCTTGGTGACGCCGGCGATGTCGATAACGAGCGGGCCGGACGGGCGCGTGACGCGGCCGGCGAGTTCGGGGGCGAGAGAGGGTGACATGGTGGGAGCGGCGGCCGGCTTACTTCTTCTCGTCTTCTTTCTTGGCCTTCTCGAGCTGGACCTTGGCGCCGTCTTTCAGTTTGCGGCTGATGGCGGCGTAGCTGCCGGAGACGATTTCTTCGCCGGCCTTTACGCCGCTCTTGATCTCGATGGAGGTATTGTCGGCGATGCCGGTCTCGACTTTGCGGAGTTCCACGACGGCGCCTTTTTTGATGAAGACGACGCGGTCGAGTTTCACTTTGTTGCGGCGGGCCTCTTCCTTTTCGTTGGCGACGTCGAGTTCGTTGCCGGATTTCTCGCGGACTTCCTTGGCCTTGGCCTGTTGGAGTTCCTCGGAGGTTTTGCCGCCGGCGCGGACGGTGACGCTCTGGACGGGAACGGCGACGACGTTTTCGACGGTGTGCGTCTCAATATCGATGGTGGCGCTCATGCCGGGACGGAGGGGGATGTCGCGGTCGGCGATGCGAATTTTGACGAGAAAGTTGGTCACCTCGTCGGTGTTGAGGGACTGGTTGGAGCCGGCGCCGGCGCCGCCGACACCCTGGGCGGAACTGGAGATTTCATAGACGGCGCCGACGAACTTGCGGGCGGGGTAGGCGTCGATGGAGATGACGGTCTTATCGCCGAGCTTCACGTTGACGATGTCGTTCTCGTTCACCTTCACGCGGACTTCCATGTTGGCGAGATTGGCCACGCGCATGATTTCGGTGCCGGTGAAGCTGCTCTGGGCGACGACACGTTCGCCGACTTGACTCGAGAGCGAACTGATGGAGCCGTCCATGGGAGCATAGATGGTGGTCTTGCTGAGCTGGTCGCGGGCCTGGCTGAGGGAGGCTTCGGTGCGGCGGATCTGGGCGACGTAGTTTTCGAAGTTGGCCTGGGCGACGTCGAGGGAGGTCTTGGCGGTGGTGAAATCGGCGTCGGAGACGAGGTTCTTCTTATGGAGTTCCTCGGACTGGGCGAAGTCTTGGGTGGCTTTGGAGAGCTGGGCTTTGCCGAGGACGGAGGAGGCTCTGGCGGAGGTGAGGGCGGCTTCCTGCTGCTCGAGCTGGGCCTGGTAGGTGTCGGGTTTGATCTTAACGAGCAGGGCGCCTTTTTTGATGGTTTCGCCCTCTTTGACGGGAATCGCGATGATCTCGCCGGCGACTTCGGGGGAGATTTTGACCTCGATCTCGGGCTGCACCTTGCCGGTCGCGGTGACGAGCTGCGTGATGGTCTTCACGACGGCTTTCTCGACGGTGACCATCTGGCCGACGTCGGCATTCTTGTTCTTGAAATAGGCGGGAGCCCCGAGGCCGGCGACCACGAGGATGACGACGATCACGATCTATTTCGTCTTCGATTTCTTGGGGGCAAGGGGCGCGGGAGCAGCAGCGTTCATGGGTGCAGGTGGGATTGGTAAGGAGTCAGAGGTGGAAAATCAGCGCGGACTAGGCAAGCCACGCGTGCCCGTTCGTAAAAGAATGTGGCGGGCCCACAACGGCCCCGCCACGGAACACAACTGCTGACTACGAACGGAAAAGGAGAATGCGCCGGCAAGGGCCGGTCGGAAGTCCGAGGCGATCAAACGGCGATTCTCCGCGACCAAGCTCATCGGCACGCCGGTGGCCGGACTGAAGGCAGAGTGGACGCAAAGGCGGGACATGCACCCACAACACCCCTCCGCGGCAAAAGTTACACGAAACTTGGATGAACGGCGGCGCCCGGGGGATGAACGGGATGCAAAACGGCCCCGGCGAACGAGTCGCCGGGGCCGAGAACACGGAAGACCGAACCCAGACCGTCGGTTGGGGTGTTCGGGGAGGAGCCGAACCCTCCGGACGGCGGCCGCGCCGTGCTCAGTTCAACGCCACTTCATGCGTGCGCGTGAGGACCGCATAGCGCGCCGCCAGCGTTGAGGCA
>JACMRG010000160.1 GCA_014376585.1 Opitutaceae bacterium
AAGGGATCGGGGTGGTGATGGCCGACCTTGTAGCCGGCGGGCGGGGTGAGCACGCCGCCGTTCCACGCGGGGATCGTGCCATCGGCGTTGGCGGTGGTCTCGGCGCCGAGGGGCGTGAGGTCGGCGCCGAGGCGGGCGGCTTCGGCCGCGGGGACGGCGGCGCGAGCGACGGCGGTGAAGGCGAGAGAGAAGGCCAGTAGGGCGGACGCGGGGACGGCGAAGAAACGGGAAGAGCGAGAGTTTTTCATGGTAAGCGAAATAGCGGCGATGAAAGAGTGGGCGATGGCGGCGAGGGCGGACTGAAGTCCGCCCTCTTCTTTAGAAGGAATATTTGACCGTGGTGGCGACGTAGTCGCGGTCGGAGAGGAGATTGTAGCGGTCTCCGTCGAAGAAGTTCACGTAGCGGATTTCTAGGGACCACGAATTTTGATAGGTGAACTCGACGGCGAGGTTCACGCTCTTGCGGCGGGCGACGTAGTTGCCGAGCGGGAGGGGAGTGTTGCCGCGGACGTCGTGGGTGAACGCGAGCGACGGCGAAATGTTCACATTGGCGAAGACGTTGGTGTAGTCGAGGCGGCCGGCGAGTTGGTAGCCCCAGGAGAATTTGTCGGCGAAGGCCTCGTAGGGCGTGGCGGGATACGCGGCGTTGCCGGTGTTGACCATGGTGGAGGCGCTGCCGCTGGTGAACGTGCCGGGGCCTTCGTAGCGGAGGAAATCCTTCGAGGGAAGGTCGGCCCAAACGCCGCCGATCTCGCCGAGGAGGGTGAACTGCTGGGAACCGAAGACGGGACCGAAGACCTTGGTGAGCGTGTTTTGCGCGGTGGTGACGGTATGGCGGCGGTAGCCGGAGATTTCCCGGCCGTATTGGCCGAGGTAGTTGCCGACCTGGTTGTTGGCGCCAAAGGCGGGGTTGAGCGTGGAGAGGGCGGCGAAGAGGAGTTCGACGTCGTCCACCTGAAGCGGCTGATCTTTTTTGTAGGAAATCTCACCCTGCCAGGAGATGCCGGTCCGGCCGAGAGAGGTGTTGAAGCTGAGGCCGAACATATCCACGCCCTCGGGATACTCGATGAAGTAGCGGCCCGTGCGGGCGGCGGTGAGGAGGGCGATGGAGCGGGCGCCGGCGATGGCGGCCTGGGTGGAGGCGGCCTGAAGCGTGGCGAGCTGCGCGGGCGAGAGGGCGGCGGGGTTCGTCTGCGAGAGGACGATGAGTTGGAAAATGCCGGCGGCCTGCGCGGCGGCGGTGGCGGCGGGGAGGCCGGCGCGAATGAATACGGCGGTGAGCGGGCCGGTGAGATCGGGATTGATGGCGGTGGTGGGTGTGCGCGCGCTGATCACGGGCGAACGGCTGTGGTATTTTGCGTAGTAGAGGCCGATGTCGGTCTCGTTGAGCGCGTGGGCCTGATAGTGGGCGGCCACGCCGTATTGGGTGAAGTTGTTGCCCTCGCGGTCGCGGTCGCGGGGGATGGCGCCGAGCGTGCCGGTGTCGGAGAGGCTGCCGAAACCAAGGAACACGTTTTGACCGCCGCGGCTGGCGAAATCGTTGGTCGAAAAATAGGTGCCGGCGGGCTCGAGTTCGTTGCGGCGAAACTCGAGGAGCCAGAAGGGCTCGACGGTGAGGTCTTTGGTGAGGCCGACGGAGGCCTTGAGCATGTTGACGGGAAGGAAGGCCTCTTTGAGTTCGGCGCCGGGGACGCGGAGCTTGGAGAGCTCGACGGGGTTTACGATGTTGATGCCGTTCGGGATGAACGTGCTCTCGCCCAGGCTGAGAACTTGGCGGCCGAAACGGAGATCGACGGGGATGGTGTCGGCGGGGGTGAGCTTCGCGACTACGTAGGCGTCGAGCAGCTCGTAGCCGCTGACGACGCGATCCTTGGCCTGGTAACCGAGGGTGGTGCGCTCGGTGTCCTCGGCCTTGAGGTCGCGGAAATAGTAACCGCGAACGAAGGCGCCGAAGTTGCGGTAACGCAGCTCGAGGTCGTGGGAGCCCTTGAGGAGCTCCGAGACCCAGCCCTTCTTGTAGTTCAGATTACCGTCGTCGGTGTTGACGGAAGTCTGAAGTCCCGGAATGCCGTTGAAGGAGTTGGTCGTGCCGTAATAGACGGCGCTCGGGTCTTGTAAGCGGTAGAGCGCACCGGCGGAGATCGTGGAGTCGAAGCTGCCCTTGAGTTCGCCGTAGGCGAATTGGAAGGCGCTCGCGGGAGCGGCGAAGACGAGCAGGCTAAGGACGGCAACGGCGGCGGTGCGACCGCGGTAAGTGGAAACGGTGAAGGGCGGGACGTTCATGATGTTGGGTGGGAGGCGCCAAGTTGCCCCGGGGGGGCCGTTGCGCAGGGTTGAGGATGTCAGGAATCTAACAACACGAGGGGTTTGTGTTGGTCCGAGGAAATGGCGTGGTCTCGCGCGCTACAAGGTCAATTCCGGGCGCGGCGGTGGGCGAAACTGCTTAGGGCATTGACGCACGCCGGGGATGCGTAAGCTGCGCGTCACTCATGCAGGCCGCCACCCACATCCACGTAAAAGGTGCGCGCGAGCACAACCTCAAGAATCTCGATCTGCGGCTGCCGCGTGGGAAACTCGTCGTCATCACGGGGCCGAGCGGTTCGGGGAAATCGTCGCTGGCTTTCGACACGATCTACGCGGAGGGCTACCGGAAATACATGGAAAGCCTGTCCACGCAGGCGAGGCAGGTGCTCGACCAGCTTAAGCGTCCTGATGTCGATTTTATCCACGGGCTCTCTCCGGTGCTGGCGATCGAGCAACGCACGGGCGGGGGCTCGCCACGCAGCACGATCGCGACGGTGACGGAGATCGCGGATTACGCGCAGCTGCTCTGGGCATTGGCGGGCGAGCAGCGCTGTCCCAAGGACGGCGGCCGCGTCGTGCAGCGCTCCCTCCACCACAACGTGCAGCGCGTGCTGACCGAGTGCGCGGGCGAGCGCGTGGTGCTGCTCGCGCCGTTCATGCGCGCGAAGCCGAGCGTGTTGCGTGACGAATTGCCCCGCGTGAGGCAGCGGGGGTTCCAACGCGTGCGGCTGGACGGAGAAATCAAAAACCTCGACGACGCGAAGCTGATCGGCACCGGCACGGGAACCAAAGAAATGACGGTCGAACTGGTAATCGACCGCCTCGTGGCGAATGCGGATCAACGCAGCCGGCTCGCAGACTCGCTCGAACTGGCGTTTCGCGAGGGGAAAGACCGCGTGCTCGTGCTCGCCCAAAAAACGGCGGACGCCCTCTGGCGGGAGGTGGCGCTCAGCCAGTCGCTCGCGTGCGAGCTGTGTGGCGATATTTTTGAGAAGCTCACCCCGCGGCATTTTTCGTTTAACGCCAGCGAAGGCGCGTGCGGCACTTGCGGCGGGCTGGGGCGCAAGCTGCGGTTCGTGCCGGAATTGATCGTGGCAGATACGGAAAAATCCGTGCGCGGTGGCGCGCTCAAGCCGTGGCGCATCGGCGGGAAAAATCTCATAATCAAACACAACTCGCTGCTGAAACAGCTCGCGGAGCAGTTGCCCTTCGACGCCGACACGCCGTGGAAAGATTTGCCGGCAAAGACACGTGACGCGATTTTGAACGGAGCGGGGCCGCGGGAGTTCGCCTTCAAGATGCGGCGGATGCGCGAGGCGAAGGCGATGCCGTTTACCGGCGTGATCGCCGATTTGGAGGAGAGTTTCCGCAACACCGACAGCGAGGGGTTTCGCGCGCGGCTGACGACGTTTATGGTGAGCGGCGACTGCCCGGAGTGCCACGGCGCGCGACTCAATGCGCGCAGCGCGGCGGTGCGGGTGAACGAAAAATCATTTCCCGAGTTCATGGCGCTGGACATCGGCGAGGCGCACGGACTCGCGCGGGAATTGCTCGAGGCCTATCGCGACAACCCGGCGCTGGGCGATGTCGTGATCGGCATCGAGCAACGACTGCACTTTCTTTTGGAGACGGGGCTCGGCTACCTGACCCTGGAGCGGGATTATGCGACGCTTTCGGGCGGGGAATCGCAGCGCGTGCGGCTGGCCACTCAGCTCGGCATGGGGTTGATCGGGGTGATCTACGTGCTCGACGAACCGAGTATCGGACTGCACGCGCACGACAACCAGAAGCTGATCGAGACACTCGTCGCGCTGCGTGACCGTGGCAACACGGTGCTCGTGGTCGAACACGACGAGGACACGATGCGCGCGGCGGACGAGATTCTCGAACTGGGACCCGAGGCGGGAGTTGAAGGCGGGCGGGTGCTGTTTCAAGGGACGCCGGCGCAGTGCGCGGCGCAGCCGGCGGGTGTTTCCCGGACGGGTCCGTTTTTGGCGCGCAAGATGTCGGTTACGAAAGCGGCGAAATTAAAAGTGCCCGACGGCGCGTGGCTGACGGTGCGCGAGGCGCGCGAGCATAACCTGAAAGGCGTCGATGCGAAGTTCCCGATCGGGTTGCTCACCTGCGTCACCGGTGTTTCGGGCTCGGGGAAAAGCACGCTCGTGAATGACGTGCTCGCGGTCGCGGCGGCGAAGAAACTCAACGGCGCGCGCGGGCTGCCAGGCAAGCACCGGCACATTGAGAATCTGGATTTTTTTGAAAAGCTGGTGCAGGTGGACCAGGAGCCGATCGGGCGGAGTCCGCGGTCGAA
Source organism: Opitutaceae bacterium (assembly GCA_014376585.1). Taxonomy (GTDB): domain Bacteria; phylum Verrucomicrobiota; class Verrucomicrobiia; order Opitutales; family Opitutaceae; genus Tous-C4FEB. The sequence continues at coordinate 4,616 of JACMRG010000160.1, forward strand.
CCCGGCGACCTACATAGATTTGCTCGGGTTGCTGCGCGATCTCTTCGCGATGGTGCCGCTGGCCAAGGTGCGCGGCTACAAGGCGAGCCGGTTTTCGTTTAACGTGCGGGGCGGGCGCTGCGAGCGCTGCCAGGGCGACGGCGCGATCAAACTCGACATGCAGTTTATGGCCGATGCCTACGCGCCATGTCCGAGCTGCGGTGGAAAACGGTTTAACCGTGAGACGCTGGAGATTTTGTTTCACGGGAAATCTATCGCCGACGTGCTAGCGATGACGGTGCGGGAGGCGATCACGCTGTTTCGGGCGATTCCGCGCGTCCTAGACAAACTCGCGACACTCGACGCCGTCGGCCTAGGTTACCTCACGCTGGGGCAATCCTCCACGACGCTTTCCGGCGGCGAGGCGCAGCGCATCAAGCTCTCGTTGGAACTTAGCAAACGGCAGCAGGGCTCGACGCTCTATATCTTGGACGAACCGACGACGGGGCTGCACTGGGTCGACATCCAAAAGTTGATGGACCTGCTCTTCAGACTGCGCGACGCGGGCAACACCATCATCGTCATCGAGCACAATCTTGACGTGATCAACTTGGCGGACTGGCTGCTCGATCTCGGTCCCGGCGGCGGGCGCGACGGCGGAGAATTGGTCTATGCGGGACCGCGCGGCGAGATCGAGGCGTGCGCCCGCTCCCTGACGGGACAGGCGCTCAAACGCTGGCGAGAGGCGGGCGGAGTCAAAAAATAAAAAGCCGTGCGGATGACGCACAGCTCACCGTGATCGGAAGAGCGTGGACTGGCTACTTCACCGCGGCCCAGACGCGTTGGACGTCGTCGTGGTCGTCGAGGTCGTGGAGAAACTCGCCCACCTCGATGCGGGCGGCTTCGTCGAGCACGGGATAGTTTTTCGCGAGATAACCCAGTTCGGCGGTGACGACGGTCCAGCCATTCTTGGCGAGCCAGGTTGAAACGGCGTGAACGGCCTTAAGATCGCTGATGAATCGCGCGCCGGCGTGGCCCTCGGGAATATCGTCGTTGGTCTCGTGGGTGATGGCCTCGAAATCGTTGGCACCGGCCTCAATGGCGGTGGCTTCGAGATCGGTGGCGGCATCGGGGTGGTAGGCCTCCACCAAGCCGACGTGATCGAAGAGGAACTTGTTGCTGCCGGCGCCGCCGAGGATGCCCCGCTTAAACATGACGCGCATCTCGGGGGCAGTCCGCTGGTGGTTGTCGGTATAAATCTCGACGATGACGGGAACCTTGTGCGGCGCGTAGCCCTCAAAAACGACATGCTCGAGCACCATCTTGTCGTCGCCGATGCCGGCGCCTTTTTTGATCGCGCGCTCGATGACGTCGCGGGTGACGCTGGCCTTTTTGGCCTTTTCCACAGCGGCGAAGAGCCGGGCGTTGGCGCCGAGATCAGGGCCGCCGAGTTTGGCGGCGACGCTGATTTCCTTGGTCAGCTTGCCGGAGACTTTGCTTTTGCGCTCATTAACGATCGCGCGTTTCGCGTGGAGCCATTGACGTCCCATAAGACGCGGGAGGATTGCGGGCTGATGGGCGGCGGGCAATCTCGGAATAAATCGGGCGCTTTGAACCTCTCACCCGACCCCCACTTTAATCCATGAATATCCGCGCGCCAAAGTCCTGGGAATTGCCGGAGTCGGTCGTCACCACCGAGTCCGTTTACCGTCTCCGCAACCGCCGCGATTTCTTGAAGGCCGCCGGTGTGGCCACGGCGGGGCTGTTGGTGCCGCGCGCGTTGTTCGGCGCGACGGCGGGGTTTCCGGCAAAGGAGAACCCGCTCTATCCGGCGTCGGCGCTGAAGCCCACGCCCTACGAATTGGTGACGAGCTACAATAATTTCTATGAGTTCGGCACCGACAAGGCCGAGCCGAAGGATAACGCACGGGGTTGGAAAACCGATCCGTGGACGGTGGAACTCGCGGGGCTCATCCGCAACCCGGGCAAGTTCGATGTTAACGATCTCATTGGAAAGATGGGCGGAATCGAGGAGCGTGTTTATCGTCATCGTTGCGTCGAGGCGTGGTCGATGGTGGTGCCGTGGGACGGATTTGCGCTGGCGAAGCTCGTGGCGCTGGCCGACCCGACGGCGGAGGCGAAATTCGTGAAATTCACGTCGTTCAATGATCCGAAAAACGTGCCCGGGCAGCGCGGAAAGGCGCTTGATTGGCCGTATGTGGAAGGACTGCGCCTCGACGAGGCGATGAACGAGTTGGCCTTCATCGCGACGGGAATCTACGGCAAGGCGCTGCCGAACCAAAACGGTGCGCCGCTCCGGCTGGTGACGCCGTGGAAGTATGGTTTCAAGGGCATCAAATCGATCGTGAAAATCGAGTTCACCGCGAAACAGCCGGCCAATACTTGGAACGTGATGGCCGCCGACGAATATGGGTTTTACGCGAATGTGAATCCGAAGGTGGATCATCCGCGCTGGTCGCAGGCGAGTGAGCGCGTCATCGGCGGCAGTTTTTTTGCAGGCAAGCAGACGACGCTGATGTTTAACGGCTACGAGAAAGAAGTGGCCGGGCTGTATAAGGGGATCAATTTGGGACGGTATTATTAACTAGAAGGCGACCGTGGCGTTTCTCGAAAAAATTCTGAAGTCGAAGGTCTGTATTTGGGTGTTGATCGTGCTGCCGGGATTGTGGCCGGCGGTGCCGTTGTTCCGGCAGGAGTCGAGCGTGCTCGCGGATCCGGCAAAGTATCTGCTGCACCACATGGGGTTCGTGGCGTGCGTGCTGCTGGCGGTGGTGCTGATGTTTACGCCGCTCCGAATCCTATGGCCAAAGTCGAAGCTGGCGATGGCTTTGAACCGCCATCGGCGGCTCGTCGGCGTGGCGGCGTTTGCCTACGCGCTGCTGCATGTCTCGTTTCATGTGATTCACGAGGGCGGGCTGGCGACATTCGTGAAAGACGTGAAGAAGCCCTTCATCCTTAGCGGGCTCACGGCGTTCACCATCTTGCTGGCCTTGGCGGTCACAAGTCCTCACCGCGTGCTGCGCCGGATGGGCGCGATCAACTGGAAGCGGCTGCATCGGCTCGCCTACATTGCGGCAGGTCTGGCGGGTTATCACCAGGCAGCGGCGCGGAAGGTTTTCCCGGTGCAGGTGCTGTGGATCTTCGTGCCGCTGGCGTTGCTGGAGATCGCCCGGATCTGGCGACAGCGAATGAAGGCGACCGCAATTAAGACGGGATGAGTAGCGTCGGCTTCCGGCCGACATTCCGGGAACGCCGGCCGGATGGCGGCGCTACTTTAGAATTCTGCCGTGCCGGGAGTGCGGGCGAAGGGGATAACGTCGCGGATGTTGGCGACGCCGGTGACGAACATGAGCATGCGTTCGAAGCCGAGACCGAAGCCGGCGTGCGGCACGGTGCCGTAACGACGGAGATCGAGATACCACCAGTAAGCTTTTTCATCCAAGTGGTGCAGCGCCATGCCTTCCTTCAGTTGTTCAAGGCGCTCCTCGCGCTGGCTGCCGCCGATGATCTCGCCGATGCCGGGCACGAGGAGGTCCATCGCGGCGACCGTCTGGCGGTCGGGTGCGTCGTCGTCGTTTTTGCGCATGTAGAAGGCTTTGATCGCGCGCGGATAATTATAGACGGTGACCGGGCATTTGAAGTGTTCCTCGCTGAGATAGCGCTCGTGCTCGGACTGAAGATTGTCGCCCCACGCGACGGGATGCTCCCAGGTCTTCCCGCCCCGGTTTAAAATCTCGATCGCCTCGGTGTAGGTGCAGCGTTGAAAGGGGCGCTCGAGGACAAAGTCGAGGCGGGTGAGCAGATCCTTATCCACGAACTTCGAGAAAAATTCGAGGTCGCCGGCGCAGTGCCGTTTGGCGTCGCGGATGAGGTATTTCACGAATTCCTCGGCGAGGGCCATGTCGCCGGCGAGATCGCAAAACGCGATCTCAGGTTCTATCATCCAAAATTCGGAGGCGTGACGCGAGGTGTGGGAGTTCTCGGCGCGGAAGGTGGGGCCAAAGGTATAGACATTGGAAAGGGCGGTGGCGAAGATCTCGGCCTCGAGTTGGCCGCTGACGGTGAGAAACGTTTTCTTGCCGAAAAAATCCCGGGCGTTGTCGATGAGGCCGTCCGCGGTTTTCGGTGGGTTCGCTAGATCGAGCGTCGTCACGCGAAACATATCGCCCGCGCCCTCGGCGTCGCTGGCGGTGACGATCGGCGTGTGCACGTAGTAGAAGGATTTCTCCTGAAAGAATTGGTGGACGGCGTAGGCGAGGCGGCTGCGCACGCGGAAGACGGCGCCGAAGAGATTCGAGCGCGGGCGGAGGTGCGCGATCTCGCGGAGAAATTCCAAGGTGTGGCCCTTTTTCTGAAGCGGGTAGGTGGCGTCGGCTTCGCCCAGCACCTCGAATTTTTCCGCGACAACTTCCCATTTCTGACCCTGACCCTGCGAGGGGACGAGTTTACCTCGGACCGAAACAGAAGCGCCGGTGCTGGCGCGGGCGACGTTCGCGTAGTCGGGTAGCGTGGCGTCCACGATGACTTGCACACCCTTCAGGCAGGATCCGTCGTTGAGCTCGATAAACGAGAAGGCCTTGGCGTCGCGTCGGGTGCGGACCCAACCCTGAAGGAAAATGACGTCGAGGGCGGCGGCGCGGTTGAGGGCTTCTTTGACGAGAGTGCGGTTCATGGAATTATTTAAGGAGGAAGGGTTTCGTCCCGGTGGGCGAAGAGGCGAGGCAAAAGGGGTGGGGCTGGTGGGTCAAAGCGACGTTGCCCCCCGGGTAGGATATGTTCACGTGGGAGATATGATAAGCGGCGCTCCCCGAATTTTCCCCGCGCTCTGCTGGCTGGTAATCGGTTTGGTGGGAGCGGCGCCGGCGTCGGCCACAAAGGGGGCAATCGAAGAGCAACGGGCGGTGACTCGACAGATGCGCGACCAAGTGTTGGCCGAACTCTACAAACAGGACGCGTCGGTAAGGCAAAAAATCAACAAGGCCGAAGGCTACGCGGTATTCCCCAATATCGGGGCGAACGTGGTTTTCGCCAGCGTCGCGGGCGGCGAAGGCATCACGGTGCACCGGAAAGGAAACGGGATCGTTATGAAAATGGCGTCGGGCGGTTTTGGTCTGGGCCTCGGGTTTAACGATTTTCGAGTCGTGTTGGTTTTCCGCACCCAACAACGGCTGGAGCAGTTCGTCGAAAAAGGCTGGGACTTCGGCGCGCGGGCGGATGCGGCGGCGCAATCGGGGGGGAAAGGCGGGGCGGCGGCGGGCGCCGTGAGCGCGCTTTCCGACGTGGATATATATAGGATCACGAAAAGCGGACTCGCACTCCAAGCCACGTTGCAGGGCACGACATACTGTCGCGACGCGGATCTGGATAACTGAAGCCACCGGGTAAATTCACTTCGGTCAGCTCAAATTTACATGCCCTCACTTTGGCACCGAATGTGGCCCGGGTTGCTCATCGGCAGCGGCGCTACACTGATCTTTTCGGCGGTGATGAATCTGGTGAGTGCAGTCATTTTGATCGAGCCATCCGACGCTGCCGCGCTGGGGATTTCACGGGCGGAGGTGTTGGTGTGGTATGGGGCCGTGCTGCTCGCCGGCGGATTATTGGTCGGGTTGGGAGTCCGACGTCGGAGGTTGACGCGAAAATAATTTTCGCCCTCGGCTTGGTTTTAAGCGCCACGGAAGTTGAGGATTTGCACCGGAAGATTTTATGTCCGCTCCGCAGATTTAATTTTTTTTATAGGCGCGCGCGGGGTTCGTCCGGAGAAAGAATTAGGGCTAGAATCCGGCTGAAAGAAATGGGGCCGGCGAATCATTCCTAGAGGAGAAACGGACCTAATTCGAGTTTGAGAGACGAACCCGACGGCGCCGCTTTTGCGAAACGTGCCGCAAGAATTTTTTAACGTGGAGATCAAGCGCGCGTGCCGATCAAATAATTGCGCAGCGCAAAATGAAATCGGCGAAAACGCTTTTGTGCGCGACCGAAGTGTCGGCAATCGTGTCGAAACAAATCTGCGTCGTTATGGAAAAATTTGCGTGCCATCGGCGAAAAACGTGTCGAGATTCTTTCCATGGCCAAAAAAACCACCAAATCCATTGCGTCGAAAAAGCCGGTCAAAAAAGCCGTCGCTAAGAAGAAGCCCGCCGCCAAAAAGAAGTAACGGCGTCGGTTTTTTGCCGCAGGGAAATTGAAAAATTTCAGCTGCGTGATTAAAGCGGGGCGATTTTCGCCCCGCTTTTTTTGTGGGAAATTAACGTGATGAGAAACCTGCCAGGGGCGTTTCCCCGGGAGTAGCGGCGGATCACGTCGGAAGTTGCCGTGCGCCGGCTGCGGCGGTGTGCTGACGACCGGCGCGCGGAAAATCTATTCTCTCCCGTGTTTAGCTGCGTTTTTTGCGCTTTCAAATACCGGCCGGTCCGCTGCGGCCGGCCGGTATTTTGCGGGGGTTCATGCGCCGCCCAAGAAGACCCGGGGGCATGGAATACACCCGGCATGGCGCTGGCCGTCGTCGAGGATGATGAGATTACGCACATGGCGGCCGACGGATTTTCCGACATGGAGAACCGCACCCGGGCGAGCGCGCAAACGATGTGGCGCATCGCCTCGGTCTCGAAACCAATCGCGGCCACCGCCGTTATGCAGCTTGTCGAGACGGGGGCCGTAAAATCGGGTGAACCGATCTGGACTTACATCGCGTGTTATCCCCGCAAGGCCGGAAACAACATCACGGTGCGGCACATTCTGACGCACACTTCCGGAATCCGGCACTACGACTACGCGGCGGGGGAGAAGGAGAGTTTGGAATACTACCCGAGGTGGAAGCGGGCTCGCACGTTAACGGCCGGGACCGTGAACAGCTTCAGTTCACACCCGGCACGAACCACCTAAATTCGACCTACGCCTGCCTCCTGCTCGCGAGGATCGTGGAGAAAGCGTCGGGGCTGAGATATGGAGCTTATGTCTTTTAGAAAATCTTTGGTCCCGCCGGTGTGAAAACGCACGCGTGGATCGCGACCGCGGGCTGATCCCGTGTAGGGCGCGCCTTACCGGAAGGGCGACAGCGGCAAAAAACTGTTCAGCGCGCCCAATGTTGATTCGAGCTACAAGTGGTCCGCGGGCGGCTTCATGGGCACGGTCGAGGATCTGGCCCGCGACGCGATCGCGCTTGATACGGGTAAGCTGCTCAAGCCCACGACCACGGCGCAGGTGGTCACGCCGTTCACATTGCCCAACGGCGCTTCCACGGGTTACGGGCTCGGCTGGCGCGTCGAGACGGACAAGGATGGACGCCAATGAGTCTACGAAAGCTGCGGGCGACGGGCGGCGCGGCGTTTGTGCTGCGTGCGCCGGCGGACGGACTCGCCGTCGTGCTTCTTTGCAATTTTCAGCGGCCGGGCAATATGAAGAAACTCTCAATGGATATGACGCGCAGTATCCCGCCGGAGAAATAACCATGTGCGTTCGCTTACGCGGTTCGGGGTTCCCTATGCATTCACGCGAGCGCGCATCATCGCCGCAGAGGCGACGCCGGTCACGGTAACGCCGGTCGCGGCGCATCTCCAAGTCGCGGCCGCGCGCCTCGCGGTGCTTAAAGCGGGCGGCCATGCCCTCGACGCGGCCGTCGCAACTTCGCGCGCGGTCGGCGTGGCGGAGCCTGACGGCTCGAGTCTAAGCGTAAACTGGTGCTGTTCTATATGAAGCAGTCGGGGCTTTGGACGGCTCACCAAAATGGTTCGGGCGGACAACGTCGCTCCTGCGATCATGGTGGCCCGAGCGGGCTTCGAAAGTTTAACCAAATCGCGCGGTTTCTTCGGAGCACAGATCAAGAAACTTCGACGCGGCGACGCCGAGTTAAGCCGTGTCTTCGAAAAATGCCGGTCCTAAAGTATTTTCTATCCGGATACTCAATGTTTGCCCAAGGGGCGAAGCGATATTTTTATGATGCTGTGATGCAAACGATAAAGTCCGCCCTGAGTGATCGGCACTGGGACGGGCAAAAAATTTTAACGACCACCGGTTTACGCTGAGCGGTCCCCTGCGGCGTGGCTGCAAATGTCCCGGGCAGCGGCGGCGAGTCCGGGCGATCCTGTGGATATTGCGAACGGGCATCGTGGCGGAATCTGCAGGAGAGCTTTGGCCCGTGACAAACCCGCTACTCCGCTTTCCGTCGTCGGACCCGTAACGGCCTGTGGCCGGCGATGCTGACGGGCATCGCCAGAGAGGACCGCGACGATGAACAGCGACGCCATCCGCACTTCTGTGTAGCAACTCGCCGGCGTCGCCGTCACCGCGGTGAAAGCAAACCGATCCCTCAAACCCAACTTCGACCCGGCGATCTCTATCGCGAACGCCATCGCATCGAAAACCTCTTCGCCCGCCTCAAGTCTTTCCGTCGCATCGCCACGAGATACGAAAAGTTACACGACATCTTCGCCGAGATGGTGTCCCTCTCTTGCCGCCTTATCTGGCCCAAACGGTGAAGGCCGGCGATCACGGCGTGGTTTGAGGACGTTAGTCAAAAGTATCGCGCGACGGTCAGATTGGACGGTCGTGAGAACATGCGCCACCAGACGGTGCTCCAGTGCGAAGCCCCGGGGAATTTCGTGGGCAGCCCGATACAACTGACCTATCGCTCATCCATGATCTGATCGTGGCACCCGGCATCTCGGCGATTGTAGCAGGGTGCGGTAGCGAACCGGAGCGGGTTGTCGATTCGGTTCGAACCTGCTTCCACGCCTGGTTTTTTACTCCGAATCCGAACGGAGATTAGTGAACGCAGCCCCTGATCTGCCCTCAGGTTATTCTAGCTTCCTAGACAATGGACGGAGACAGGGCAACGGCTGGCCTCCTGACCTTTTGGGCGCAGAACGCACGACGGCCGATCGGCCTTTATCTGATCGCGTGAATCCTGACGGGATTTTCCGTGGCAGATGCAGTCTCGGCTGAGCCCAGCGTCCCAAAGCCGGCGTAGTTGACCAAGGAGAAGGTTGAGTTCTTCGAGTCGCGGATTCGCCCGGTCCTGATCGAGCGCTGCTATGAATGTCATTTGACGCGGGCGAAAAAAAATCAAGGGCGGGTCGTTGCTCGATTCGTCGGAGGGGGGCGCCGACGGCGGCATCAGCGGTCCGGTCATTGTGCCGGGCGACATCGAGAACAGTCCGCGTGATCCACGCGATCCGTTGGAAGGATGCCGACTTCGCCATGCCGCCCAAGGCGAGTCTCACGCCGCAACAGGTGCAACATTTCGAGCAGTGGGTGAAGCTGGGCGCACCCGATCCGCGGATCGAAGTCGCCGCGACCCCGGCGAAAAAAGCGAAGACGCACGATCTGGCCGCCGATCAAAACTGGTGGGCGTTTCGTCCCGTGGTCGAGGCGACCGCGCCCGAAGTAAAGCAGCCCACGTGGGTCAGGCAGCGCATTGATGCCTTCATGCTAAAAGAGCTGGAAACCAAGGAACTCACTCCGTCGCCCAAGGGTCATCCGCGCAGTTTGCTCCTCCGCACCTATATAGACCTCACCGGGCTGCGCCCCAGTTAAGAGGAATTCGAAGGCTCCGCTAAAGATCCTTCGGAAAAAGCTTATGTCGCGGTTGTCGAAAAACTTTTGGCCTCGCCGCACAATGGCCGGCGTTGGGGCGTTACTGGCTGGATGTCTCGTGCCTTGGAGACGACAACCCCACCACAGAAGCGACCAACCCCAGTTATCCGAACGCGTGGCGTTATCGCGATTGGGTCATCGACGCGTTCAATCGCGACCTGCCCTACGACCAGTTTGCTGCCCTACGACCAGTTTGCTGCGCTGCAACTCGCCGCCGATGTGATTCCCGGAACCCCGCGCAGCGCCCTCGCCGCGACCGGCTTTCTCGGGACAGGCCCGGTTTATCATAAGGACGGACGCCTCTCCAAAGATGTAATCGAAAATGTCTATATGGACGATTGGGACGAGCGGGTGGAGTCGTCTCCCGCGGCGTCCTGGGACTCACTGTCGCCTGCGCGCGCTGTCACGATCATAAGTTCGATCCGATCAGCACGCGCGGTTACTGCGGCCTGGCGGGGGTCTTTGCCTCCACGGCCGCCGCTCCGCGCTCCTTGACGGAGGTCGATGCCGCAGTAGAGACGCGTTTCATGGCGACGGCGCAGCGGATCTTTTATCTGAGTTACCTCGCCAACTTGCTGCGCGATGAACCGGGATCGGCGCCGGTGGAAACGCAAAAAAAAGCGGAAGGATTCGTGTCCGACTTGGATGTCATTCAAACCGAAATCGCCGACCTTCGTGAGCGGTATCCCACGCTCCACGCCCAACTCGCCAAGTTGGAACGACGGCCGAAGCCATATCCCGCGGTCAAAGAAAAGCGCCCGGATGCAGGCGGGGTGGTGACAGACGCCGTGTCGCTTCCGGCCGCCGAAGAGCCGGTGGCGGTGGTGGCCGCCAACGAGACGGGTAATCCTCCCGGGGCCGTGGGGTCGGCTGCCCTTGCAGCGGTCAAAGACCCCACCGCTCCCGCTCCCGCGCCTGCAGTCGTTCCGCAGGCGGGTGGCCGGCAGGGTCGCGGACGCGGAGGTGCCGCCGACCCTTATTTCCACTCGGTCTTCGAGGCGGGCCTGTGGGTGGATGGAACGGACCCCAATCTCCCGATGATTGAACTCAGGCCGGGAGTAGCGCGCGATCTGCGCGTGCTGCCGGGAGGAAACGTCGCCAAGCCCGGTGAGATTTCTCCGTGTGGATTTCCGACCGTTCTAGCCAAGGGTGGTCCTGCCTTTCACCACGGGTCGAGGCGCCGGGAGCTGGCGGAAAAGCTATTTACCGACGCCGCTCCGCTGGCCGCGCGGGTAATTGTCAATCGCACGTGGGGCTGGCACTACGGCCGGCCGTTGGTTGAAACGCCCAGCGATTTTGGCTCGCAAGGCGAGAAACCCACCAATCCGTCGTTGCTCGATGACCTGGCGGCACGGTTTATCGCACACGGTTGGTCGCTCAAATGGCTGCACCGCGACATTATGCTCTCGGCCACTTATCAACAGGCCGGCCGGCTGCGCCTCGAGGCCGCCAGGATCGATCCCGCCAATCGGTCGCTGCGGCAAATGAATCCGCGCCGATTGGACGTCGAAGCCTACCGCGATTGTATTCTGCAGGCGACCGGCAGTCTCGACCCGAGTTCGGGCGGACCTTCCACGAGTATGGACCAAGCCGACAACACGCGTCGAACGGTCTATGCCCGCATCAGCAATCGGGCGAGCAACCTGCTGCAGTTAAATGATTTTTCCGAAGCGACGATGCACAGCCCGTTCGCGAGACGACGATTACCGCGCTTCAACAACTCTTCGTGTTAAACAGCCCCTTCATGCGGGCCCAAGGCTAGGCCCTGCTGGCCAGTGTGGCGCACGAGGCGGACGATTAGGCCAAGGTTCGGGCGATGTATCGCAAAGCCTTGTTGCGCGAGACCGACGATCGCAAACTCACGCTCGCCACCCGTTATCGCGCCACCGGCCCCCTGAGCGACTTTGCCCACGCTCTATTGTGCACCAACGAGGAGATTTTTTGGCCATGAACCCCCTTGTATCGCGACGTGAAATGCTCCGCTCCTTGGGGGCCGGCCTGGGATCCGTCGCTCTTTATGGTATGCTGGCCGACGAACACGCTCGCGCCCAAACCCCGGCCGT
>JACMRG010000161.1 GCA_014376585.1 Opitutaceae bacterium
AAGAGAATCTGGCCGCGGGAATCGGTGATGAGCACGGCTTCGGCGAGGGTGGCGAACGCCTCGGCGGCAAGGGCGTCATCGAAAACGCCGGCGGTGGCGGAAATGGGTTTTTCACCGGACGGAGCGGCGGCTTCGTCGAGGGTTTCGGCGGGCAGATCGCCGGGAAGCGCGCTGATGAAACCGATCACGCGGGTGAGGTCGCGCTTGCGGTTCAGGATGCGGTGCGCGCCGAGGAGGACGGGCAGGGAGCGGCCGTCGGAAGCGCGAAGTGCGACGACCTCGGTGAACGTGGTGCGGCCGGGGGCGCGGTTGAGAAACCATACTTCAAGACCGCTGGCAGCCTCCGCGGCCGGGAGACTCTGGCCGAAGGCGGTGGCGGGATCGGCGGTGGCGGTGGCCTCGTCGTGGCCGAGCAGGCGGCACCAAGCGGGCGAGACCCAGTGCGTTCGGTGCGTAAAATCGAGTTCGAAGGCGCCGAGTGCGCCGGTGGAGCCGCTGAGATCCTGGAGGCGGGAATCATTGGCGAGGGAGGCTTCTTCGAGTTCGCGGCGCTCGGTCACATCAAGACAGAAACCGGTGACGCGTTCGAGTTCGCCGGCGGCGCTGACCTGTTGAAGACCGGTGCATTGGAGCCATACGTAGTGGCCGCGGCGGTGTTGCATGCGGAACTCGACGAAGATGCGGCGCGTGCCCGTGGTGTGCTTGCGGCCGAGGAAGTAGGGCGCGGCGTCGGAGTCTTCGGGGTGGATGTGCTTCAGCCACGTGTCGTGGGTGTTGGGCAACTCGGCGTCCACGTAGCCCAGGAGCTTTTTCCAAACGGGCGAATAGTAGATGCGGTTGGCCGCGAAATTCAGATCGAAGTAGCCCACGACGTTCTGCTCGACGAGCAACGTGAGGCCGTCTTCACGCGCGGCTGCGATGGGGGCGAGGGGCGGAGATTGCACCACGGCGATGTAGCCGGTGCCGCCGCCGAGGGCGGGTTCGAGGCGGACGGTTTGGTCGCGCGGCGCGCCTTCGCGGGGTTGGATGCTGAGGGTGGCGGTGCGCTCAAGGGTGGTCGCGAGGATGACGTCCCACTGGGCCTCCAGCCAGTCGGCGCCCTCGGAAACGACCTCGAAAAAGAAGAGCGTGGAAAACGATTCGCCGATGAGTTCGTTTTCGGAAACTTGCCAGAGGGTGCGGGCGGAGGCGTTGGCGGCGGTGATGCGCCCGGTGGCGTCGATTAGAAGGACTGCGGCCGCGGGCGTGGGGCCGGTGCTTTGGCCGATGGAGAGATCGGTGGTGGAGGACGCGCTCAAGATTTAATGATTATCAATCCAGAGGGAAACGCGCTTGGCGAGGAAATCGATGAAGGCGGGATGATCGTTAAGGCAGGGGATATGGGTAAACGCATCCCCCCCGGCTTCCTTGAAATCTTCGGCACCGCGCACGCGGATTTCCTCAAGCGTTTCCAAGCAATCGGTGACGAAGGCGGGCGTGATGACGAGGAGGCGTTTACGGCCTTCCTTCGCGAGACGCTTCATTTCAAAATCGGTGTAGGGCGTGAGCCAGGGCTCGCCGACGATGCGAGATTGGAACGCGATCGACCAGCGCGCGGGGTCGAGCCGGGCGCGTTGGGCGAAGAGGTGGGTGGTGCGGGTGACCTGCGCCTTGTAACAGGTGGCGTGCGCGGGCGAGCAGGTGTTGCAGCAATCGGGGGCGGTGAGGCAGTGGGCCTTGGAGGAATCAGCCTTGGTCAAATGACGTTGAGGGATGGAGTGGTAGCTGAACATCAGGTGGTCGTGCGGCTGCTCCAGATACGGCCGGGAGCTGGTGACGAGGGCGTCGATGTAGTCGGGGTCGGCGTAGAAGGGTTGCTCGACCTCGATCTTCATGCCGGGCGCGAGGCGGGTGGCTTCGCGGTAAACCTTGGCGACGACGGTTTCCCAACTGGACATCGCGTAGTGTGGGTATTGCGGGAAGAGCAGGAGGTTCGTCACGCCGGCACCGGCCAGGCGCTTCAGGGCGTCGGGGATCGACGGGTTGCCGTAGTTCATCGCGAGGTCGATGGGGGTCGCCGTGCGTTTTTGGAGCGCTGCTTGGGCGAGTTTGCTCGTGACGATGAGTGGCGAGCCCCGCTCGGTCCAGATCGTGGAATACGCATGGGCGGAATTTTTCGCGCGGAAGGGGATGATGATGCCGTTGACGAGAACGCTGCGCAGGACAGCGGTGCCGGGTTTGTCGATGACGCGCTCGTCACCGAGGAATTCCCGCAGGTAGCGCTTCACGTCGGGAACCGACGTGGAATCTGGCGAACCCAAGTTGAGCAGGAGAACGGCGCTTTTGGACATGCGCGCAAAGTCCTCGGCAGAAATTCTGCGATGTCAAACGGCGTGACCATGCAGAGCGGCGCGGGTGGCGGGCGCCGCGTTCAGGCGAGACCGCGGCAGTGTTGAATCTTGGCGATGAGACGGTGAATGTTTTCTGGGGCGATGCGGTCGCTGATGACGGTGCGCGGGAAGTTGTGCTCCAAGTCGAGAGGCACACCGTCTTCGGCGCCGGGGCGGACAAAATCTTCGATGAAGTCCATCCCGCCGCGGGGGCGCATCCAGCGCCAGCAGGGATCGGGGTCTTCGGATTCGATGACGACGGGGTCGTGCAGGAAGATATGGCCGTAAAGCGTGGGGTCGCGGAAGGAGGCAAACCGGGTGGGTGGATTTACCAATTGGTTCCGGATGGTAGGAGTCATCGAGGAAACCGGTGTTAGAAAAGGCCGGGCCAGTTTTTGGGAGGAAGCGGTTTTTTGCGTTGCGACGCACGGGTGCGCGTTCACGGCTGACACCGACACTTTTCCCCATGAACTTACCGCGTAAACCCGTTCTGTTGATTATCCGTGATGGCTGGGGAAAAAATCCCCACGTCGAGCAAAACACCTACAACGCGGTCTATCTTGCAAAGAAGGCCTGCGACGATGCGCTGCAGGCGAAATATCCGCATACGCTGGTCTCGGCCAGTGGGCTCGATGTGGGTTTGCCTGATGGGCAGATGGGTAATTCGGAAGTCGGCCACGAGAACATCGGCGCGGGGCGCATCGTGGGTCAGGAGCTCGTGCGGTTGAATAAGCTGTTTTCCGAAAAACAACTCGCGGGTAATCCCGTTTGGAAAGCGGCCGTGGCGCGCGTGAAGGCTTCGCCGACGGCGAAGTTGCACGTGATGGGCATCGTCTCGGACGGCGGCGTTCACGGCATGCTGGAGCATCTTTATGGGATTCTGCGGCAGGCCAAGGAAGACGGCCTGACAAAGGCGCAGGTGTTTATCCACGGCTTCACGGACGGGCGCGACACGGCGCCGCAGAGCGGGCTGGCGTTCATCGAACAGGTCGAGGCGAAATGCCGCGAGATCGGTGTCGGCACGATCGCGACGGAGTGCGGACGCTTTTGGGCGATGGACCGCGACAACCGTTGGGAGCGCGTGCAGAAGGCCTATGATATGTTGACCGGGCGCAGGGCGGTAGCGACGGCGACGAGTGCGGCGGCGGCGATCCAGAGTTATTACGAGCATCCGTTGAGCGAGACACAGAAGGGCGACGAGTTCGTGCCGGCGACGTGGATCGTGGGCGCGGACGGCAAGCCGCTGGCGACGTTTGGAAATGGTGACGCGGTGCTCTTCTATAACTACCGTGGGGATCGTCCGCGTGAGATCACGAGGGCGTTTGTGATCGACGGGTTTAAGGACTTCGACCGCGGCGCGAAGCTCGACCTCTATTACGCGACGATGACGGAATATGAGAAGGGCCTGCCCGTGCATGTGATCTCGGGGAAACCGGAGAGCTTGAAAAACATCCTCGGTGAAGTGGTGAGCAACGCGGGCATCGCGCAGTTCCGCTGTGCCGAGACGGAGAAGAACCCGCACGTGACGTTCTTTTTTAATAACTACCGCGGTGAGCCGTTCCCCGGCGAAGACCGGGTGTGTCCGGCGAGTCCGAAGGTGGCGACCTACGACATGCAACCGGAGATGGCGGCGGCAGAAGTGACGCCGTTGGCGAAGGCGGCGATTCTTTCCGGGAAATACGGCTTCATCGCGGTCAACTACGCGAATCCCGACATGGTCGGTCACACCGGTTCGTTGCAGGCGGCGATCAAGGCCGTGGAGGCGACGGATGCGGGCGTGGGTGAATTGCTCGCGGCCGTCGCGCAGATGGGCGGCAAAGCGGTTGTGTGCGCAGACCACGGCAACTGCGAGCAGATGTGGGACCCGATTAACAACGGCCCGCATACGTCGCACACGTTGAACCTCGTCGAGGTATTCGCAGTGGGCGAGGGGCTTGTCGCCGGCAAGACGCCGATGCGCACGGGCGGTCGGCTGGCGGATATCGCGCCGACGGTGCTCGCGCTCATGAGCCTGCCGAAGCCCGCCGAGATGACGGGGCAGAGTTTGATTCTGGGCTGAGTCGGACGGATTGCCGCCTTGCCAATCTTGGGGTCCACGAAACTTTCACGGGCATGAATGTCGAAGAGCTGAAAAAAGAAGCTTCTGCGCTCGATTATGAAAAACAGGGCGAGCTGGCGGCATTCCTGATTTCGCTGCGCAACTCCCGCGACCCGGCTTACAAGGCGGCGATGCAGGAGAAGATGAACGAAAAAAAATCCATCCCGCTGGCCCACACCTGATCAGTTCGAGCAACGTCTCGGTGCGAGCTGAGGGCGCGTTGTGCGCTACGCGGTTTATGTTCATGATTCGCTGGTGCCGCTGGCACCGAAGTCCGGGGTTGAGCGGAAGCGCTTGATGGAACTGATACGTTTGCTCGGGGAGCAAACGTTTACGTGTGGCGATTTCGTGGAATCCGACCCGGACGGCCGAAGCAGAGAAGTGAAGGTCGTGGAGCGTTATGCGGTGAGCTGGTGGGCCGATCACGCGGCGGGGGAAATCAAGGTCACCAACATCCAGTTGGCGGACGTCCGCGGGTGACGCAGTTTCTATTTGCCCGGCGATGTGGCGGGTCGCTTAGTTCGCGCGTTTCCGCTTCGAAACTTCCCTATGCATCGCACCCATCATTGTGCCCAGCTCACACCAGCCGATCTCGGCGCGACCGTCGCGCTTTCCGGTTGGGTTGATTCCGTCCGTGACCACGGCGGCATCATCTTCATCGATCTGCGCGACCGCAAAGGAATCACGCAGATAAAATTTGACCCGCAGGACAATGCGGCGCTCGGCCTGCAGGCCGGTCAGGTGAAGCCGGAGTCAGTCATTAGCGTCGCCGGCAAAGTGGTTCCGCGCCCCGAGGGCACGGTCAATGCCACGCTGCCAACCGGCGCCATTGAAGTAGAGGCGACCGCGCTGGAGGTGCTCAATATTTCTGAAACGCCGCCGTTCCCGCTCGACGATGTTGGCGGAGACAAGGTTAACGAGGACCTCCGCCTCACGTATCGTTATCTCGACCTGCGCCGGCCGAAGATGCGCAAGAATCTTCAGGTGCGCCACAAGGCGGCGAAGTCGATCCGCGATTACTTTGACTCCCAAGAGTTCATCGAGGTCGAGACGCCGGCGCTGTTTAAGAGCACGCCGGAAGGCGCGCGTGAGTATCTCGTGCCGTCGCGCATCCATGCCGGACAATTTTACGCGCTCTCGCAGTCGCCCCAGCAGTTCAAGCAGATCCTCATGGTGGCGGGCGTGGAGAAATACTTTCAAATCGCGCGCTGCTTCCGCGACGAAGATCTGCGCTCTGACCGCCAAATGGAGTTCACGCAGGTGGACGTCGAGGTGTCGTTCATCGACCGCGAGGGCATCTACGCCCTCTTCGAGGGCATGTTGAAGAAGATGTGGAAAGACGTGCTTGGCGCGGACCTGCCCACGCCTTTCCCCCGCCTGCCCTACATCGACGCGATGAACCGCTATGGCGTGGACAAGCCCGACGTGCGTTTCGGCATGGAGCTCGTCGACTTCACCGAACTCTTCAAGACCTCGGCGTTCAAAGTGTTCTCCTCCACGGCGACCGGCGGCGGCGCGATCAAGGCGATCAACGCGAAGGGCCTCGCCGATCTCACGCAGGGCGAGATCAAGGCGCTTGAAGAGATTGCAAAATCACTCGGCGCGAAGGGCCTCGCCTTTATCAAGGTCGAGGGCGGCGAATGGAAATCGCCGATCGTAAAGTTTTTCTCGGACGCGGAGAAAGTCGCGCTGACCGCGCAGCTGGGTCTGGCCGAGGGCGACATGTTGTTCTTCGCGGCGGCGCCTTGGGAAAAGGCCTGCGCGATTCTTGGGCGCATCCGTCTTGAGGCGGCGACGCTGTTGCAGAAACGCGGCAAGCTCACGATTCGCGCCGACGACTGGCAGTTCCTCTGGGTCGTGGATTTCCCGCTGATGAGTCACGACGAGGCGGAGAACCGCTACGTGGCCACGCACCATCCGTTCACCGCGCCGGTGCCCGAAGATGCTCCTTACCTCGATACCGATCCGAAGAAAGTCCGCGGTCAGCACTACGACGTTGTCCTCAACGGCATGGAACTCGGCGGCGGTTCGATCCGCATTCACGATCCCGTGGTGCAAAAGAAGATTTTTGAAGACGTGCTCAGGATCCCGGCCGACGTCGTGGAGAGCCGCTTTGGTTACATGCTGAAAGCATTCACCTATGGCGCGCCGCCGCACGGTGGCATCGCGTTCGGTCTGGACCGCATGGTGGCGCTGCTGTGCGGCACGACCAGCATCCGCGACGTGATCGCATTTCCGAAGACGCAGAAGGGCCAGGACCTCATGGCGCAGAGCCCGACGCCGGTCACCGCGAAGCAGCTCAAAGAACTGCACATCGCGACGGTGATGCCGGAGTAGGACGGTTAGGTGTTTGAGGCGCGGGGCCTTGGCACAACGTCTGCTGAAAGGGGATGCCTGCGGCGGCGTGGGCGGCTTACCCAAGTCCAACTTCGCAACCAAATCGTTTCAGTTCCATTCCGCCGTCAGCTCCGCGCCGAACGCGGGCTTGCGCTGGAAACACCTCAGCCCTAATCACAGTCGAATCCGACTCCCACCCGTATGAAACTCATCATCGCCATCATCAAGCCGTTCAAACTGGAAGAGGTTAAGGAAGCCCTCGCCGAGGCCGGCATCGAAGGCATGACTGTGACCGAAGTTAAAGGCTTCGGCCGTCAAAAAGGTCACACCGAGATTTACCGTGGCAGCGAATACACGGTGGATTTTCTGCCCAAAGTGAAACTTGAGATCGCGGTTTCGGACGACATGGCGGGCAAGGCCGTGGACGCCATCGTGAAATCCGCCAAGACCGGAAAGATTGGCGACGGCAAGGTGTTCGTGCTCCCGCTGGAAGACGTCGTCCGCATCCGCACCGACGAGCGCGGCGAAGCGGCTGTTTAATTTTAAACGAGCAAATTCCCTTTCGGCCGGCTTTTTTTAAGCCGGCCTTTTTTTGTTCGATTGCTGAGGCCCCGGCACATGTGCGCGCGGCGTTTCGCGATGGAAAATGCGGTGCTTTCTGGAGGCGCATGACAAATTACGGGTCATAAAATTCGAGGTGTTCACCTGCCTTGATGAGCTGCCGCCACCTATCACAAACATGAATGCGCTTCATGGCATCGGACCTGCTTATGAGCCGATGTTGCTTATGAAATCCCTCCTCCACCACCTCCGCTTCCGCCTTGGATTTGTAGCGCTGCTACTGGTCACAGGCTCCTTATGGGCCCAAACGCCCGCCGCGCCCGCCGCGCCCGTGGCGCCGACCGCCGACGAGCGGATCGCGGCGCTTGAGGCCTACGTGAACAACGTCGATCCGGTAAAGGGTCCCCTCGTGGGTGTGGCCGGTCCCGGGCACAACGCGTGGATGATGACCAGCGCCGCGCTGGTCCTCTTCATGACGCTGCCCGGTCTCGCGCTCTTCTACGGCGGCCTCGTCCGCAAGAAAAACGTCCTCTCCGTCCTCGCCCAGTGCTTGGGCATCACCGGCCTCGTCACCATCATGTGGTGGGCGTTTGGCTACAGCCTCGTGTTCGGCAAAAGCTTCAACAGCCCGTTCCTCGGCGGCTCCGAGTATTTCTTCCTGAAGGGCGTCACCTCGGCGCCCAACACCGACTACGCCTACTGGGTCTCCCAAAACGTGTTTGCGATGTATCAGATGATGTTCGCGATCATCACCCCGGCCCTGATCGTCGGCGCCATCGCCGAGCGCATGAAGTTCACCGCCGTGCTCACCTTCGTCGCGATCTGGATGGTCGTCGTTTACTTCCCCCTCGCGCACATGGTCTGGGGCGTCACCGGCTACATGAACGGCGTCTGGAACGCCGACGCCGTCATCAAGGCCATCGACTTCGCCGGCGGCACCGTGGTCCACATGTCCTCCGGCTGGTCCGCCCTCATCCTCTGCATCATCCTCGGGCCCCGCTTGGGCTTCGGTAAGGAAAAGATGGCCCCGCACAGCATGGTCCTCTGCATGGTCGGCACCGGCATGCTCTGGGTCGGCTGGTATGGCTTTAACGCCGGCAGCGCCCTCGCCGCCGATGGTGTCGCCGCCAACGCCTTCATGACGACCACGATGGCCGCCGCCGTCGCCGCGTTCACCTGGGGCATGATCGAGAAGATCTTCCGCGGTCACGCCTCGATCCTCGGCTTCTGCTCGGGTGCCGTCGCCGGCCTCGTCGTGATCACGCCCGCCGCGGGCTTCGTGGACACGACCGGCGCGATGATCATCGGCGTCCTCGCCGGCGTCATCCCCTACCTCGCCTGCACGAAGATGAAAGCGGTCTTCGGCTACGACGACGCGCTCGACACCTTCGGCGTCCACGCCGTCGGCGGCACGCTCGGCGCCCTCGTCACCGGCTTCCTCGCCACCGCCAGCGTCAATTCCAACCTCACCGGCGGCTACGCCACCAAGAACGGCCTCGCCAAACTCGTGACCGACGGCGGCCTCTGGCTCGAGCAGGTCAAGGCCATCGGGCTGACCCTCGTCCTCTCGGTCGTCGCCACCGTCGTCATCGCCTTCATCGTGAAAGCCGTCATCGGCCTCCGTCCTTCGACGGAAGTAGAATCCCAAGGCCTGGACACCGCCGAGCACGGCGAAGA
>JACMRG010000162.1 GCA_014376585.1 Opitutaceae bacterium
AGAGCTACTGCTGGGCGGCGCGGTGAGAGCGAAGATCGCGGCGACGAAGGAATTTTACCAAGCATGAAGCGCCAGTATTTCGGGACGGATGGAGTTCGCGGGAAATTCGGCGGACCGGTGATCAACGCCGGGTTCGCGGCGCGGCTCGGCCATGCGGTGGGGCGCTGGTTGCACGCGGTGAATCCGACCGTGCGCGAGGGCACGATTTTGATCGGACGGGACACGCGCGGATCAGGCGAGGAACTCACGATGGCGGTCGCGACCGGGTTGATCGCGGCGGGCTGGCGGGTGGTCGATCTCGGGGTCCTGCCCACCCCGGCGGTCGCGCTGGCGGTGAAAAAAAATGCGGCCGTGCTCGGCGTGATGATCACGGCCTCGCACAATCCCGCCGAGGACAATGGCATCAAATTTTTCAATGACACGGGGGTGAAGCTCACCGACGAACAGGAGATCGCGATCGAGCAGCGATTGATTTCGGTCCCGCCGGCGGGCGCGAAAGCACCGGCACCGTTGGCGCGACTTGACGGGCGTGAAAACTACATCAAAGCGTCGGGCGGTCTGTTGGCGGCGAAGGCGCTGGCCGGCTGGAGGATTGTTTTAGACACGGCCAACGGCGCGACGTCGGCGACCAGTCCGGAGGTGTTACGCGGGCTTGGAGCCGAGGTAATCGGAATCGGTGATGCGCCGAACGGGACCAATATCAACGCGGGCGTGGGCAGTGAACATCCGGAAGCGCTCGCGGTGCGCGTGCTGGCGGAAGGGGCGCGACTGGGAATCGCCCACGATGGCGACGGGGACCGCTGTGTGTTGTGCGACGAACGCGGCGCGGTGCTCGATGGTGACGAGATTCTCACGATTCTGGCGCTGCATGCGCTCAAATTAGGCCGACTGGCGCAGCGGACGCTGGTGGTAACCGTGCAGAGTAATCTCGGCGTCGATGCGGCGGTCACGGCTGCGGGCGGAAAAGTGCGGCGCACGGCGGTGGGCGACCGCTACGTGATCGAGGAGATGCTCGCCTCGGGTGCGACGCTCGGGGGCGAGTCCTCGGGTCACGTGATCCACGCGGAGATCGCGCCGACGGGTGATGGGTTGGTCGCGGCCCTGAAGGTGATCGAGGTGATGTTGGCGACGGGGCGGCCGTTGTCGGATTTGCGCGGGGCGTTGCGGAAATTTCCCCAAGGCACGCGGGCGTTGAAAGTGAAGGAGAAGACGCCGCTGGAGAAACTGCCCGCGGTAACGGCGGCAATGGCGGCGCTGGAGAGCGAGCTTGGCGGGCAGGGGCGGTTGCTGGTGCGCTATTCGGGGACGGAGGCGAAGCTGCGGCTGCTGGTCGAGGGGCCAAACGACACGGTGGTGCAGGACGGGCTGGCGAGGTTGGAAGCGGCGGTGCGGGCGGATCTAGTGGTGCCCTAGCTCTAGCGTTGACGCTATCGAGCGCGTTGGCTGAGTTCGAGGGCGATGCCCGAAATCGCTGTTACCTCACTCGATCCTCGCCAGCAAAAGCTCGTCGACAACGCGCGGATCGCGCTGGAGCGCGGTCAGACCGACTATGCGCTGGACGCGTGCGGCCAGATTTTGAAGAGCGCGCCCGGGTGCCTGGCGGTGCGGCGGTTGCAACGGGTGGCGCAACTGCGCGATTTTCGCTCGAAAAATAAATTCATGGCGAAGGCGCTGGGCGGATTTTCGACGGCACCGTTTATGTTTGGCGGGGGAAAAAAAGAGCCGGCAAAACTGTTGGAGACGGCCGAGGGATTGCTCGTGAAAGATCCGACAAGCGTGGCGGCGCTGAGGTTGCTCGCAGAGGCGGCGGTCGGGCTCGGTCTGCCGGAGACGGCGGCATTCGCGCTCGATGCGGTGCGGGAACTGGAGCCGGAAAATCGCGCCAATCTGCTGGCCTTGGGCGAGGCGTGGATCGCGGCGGGCAAGCCAGCCGAGGCGGTCAAAACTGCGGACCTGCTGTTGAAGCAGAAGCCGGCCGACGCGGAGGCACAGGCGTTGTTGAGGAAGGCATCGGTGGCGCAGACGGTCACGAAAGGAAACTGGGAGACCCAGGGAAATTTCCGGGACAAGCTGCGCGACGAGGCGCAGGCAATTTCGTTGGAGCAGGCCGCGAAGGTGGTGACGGCGGGCGATATGGCGCAACGTCTCGCCGACGAAGCCGTGGCTCGTGCGCTGGCGGAGCCGACCAACCTGAATCACTACCGCGCAGCGGCGCAGGCGTATCGCCAGCTTGGGCGGAGTGATGAAGCTCTGGCGTGGGTGCGCAAGGCTCGCTCGCTGCCGAGCGGCGCGGCCGATCCGGCGTTGGAGAAGGAGGAATCGGAATTGCAGACGACGCTGCTGGAGGTTTGCGTGGCGGCGGCGACGGAAGAGGCGCTGGCAGGTGCGCAGGCGGAACTCGCGGCGTGGAAGCTCACCGAGGCGAAGCGCACGGTGGAGCGTTACCCGAATGATTTTCCGGCGCGGTTAACTCTGGGTGAGCTGCTGTTGGCGATGGGGCAGGTGGACGCGGCGCTGGCGCAGTTTCAGCAGGCGCAGAAAGGCCCGCAGGTGCGAGTCGCAGCGCTCGTCGGACTCGGGCGGGGGTTTAAGGCGAAGAAGATTTTTGATCTCGCCGTGATGCAGTTCTTGGCGGCCAAGGCAGAGTTGACGGAGATGAACGACGCAAAAAAAGAGGTCGTCTACGAACTCGGTGGTTGCTACGAGGCCATGGGGAAGGGCGAGGAGGCGATCGCGGAATTCAAGGCGATCTACGGCGAGGACATCGGTTTCCGCGACGTCGGCGAAAAAATCACGGCACACTATTCACGATGACTACATTCAAAAAATTAACGGGGTTTTTCCTTGCGGCCTTGATGATGAACGGCGGGTTTTCCGCGATGCTGAACGCCGCGTCGGTGGCGCGCGGGCTGGAGATTTACTGGGTCGATTCCGAGGGCGGCGGTTCGACGCTGATTGTGACGCCGGCGGGCGAATCGGTGCTGATCGACTCGGGCAATCCGGGCGGACGGGACGCGGGACGGATCGTGGCGGCGGCGAAGGCGGCGGGGCTGGCGCGCATCGATCATCTGATCGTGACGCATTTCCACGGAGACCATTTCGGCGGGGCGGCGGAGATCGCGCAGCAGATGCCGGTGGGGATGATCCACGACAAGGGTATCCCCGACGGTGACCCGGATGGGCGCGTGGCGTCGTCGTTTCCGATTCAGATCAAACCGTATCGCGAAATCGCGGCGGAGCGGGCGCGGGTCGTGCCGGGTTATGTCGTGTCGCTGAAATCGTTGCCCGGGCAGCCGGCGCTGGCGCTGCGGTGTCTGGCGGTGAATCAGCAATTCGTGGCGCCGAGCGCGGCGCAATTGAAAGAGACGGCGCTGGGAAACGACGTGCCGGCGAAACCGGCGGACACGAGCGACAATGCCAACAGCACGGCATGGCGGCTGGAGTTCGGGGCGTTTCGGTTTTTTGACGGGGGCGATCTCACGTGGAACCTGGAGGCGAAGCTCGTCGCGCCGCACAACCTCGTGGGCGAAGTCGATGTGTATCAGACGAACCATCACGGGCTCGATGTGAGCAACCATCCGCTGCTGGTGTGGCGGCTCGCCCCGACGGTGGTGATGATGAACAACGGGGCGCGTAAGGGCGGCGAGCCCGGCACGTGGGCGACGCTGAAGGCGACGCCGTCGGTCGCGGCGGTGTTTCAGTTGCACCGCAACGTGCGGGTGGGGCCGGAAGACAACACGGCGGCGGAGCTGATCGCGAACGCGGACGAGAAGTGCGCCGGCAATCTGATGCAGCTGGTGGTCGCGCCGGATGGAAAGAGCTACGCGGTGTCGATCCCGGCGACGGGAGTGAAACGGGAGTTTAAGACGAAGGGGCGCTAAGAGCGCGTCTGAAAAGGTGGGGCGCGACCGCCGGGCGCGCCTCGAGAAAGTCGCCGGTCCCTCGCAAAACACGGCGGTCCAGCGGTCCCGCCCACCTTTCCGGGGCTTTTTAGATGCGCCCTAACACCACTCCGTTAGGTTGGCCAATTTTCAACGAGACGCCGAGGTTTTGCGGGCGGGGTGCCCTCACCGCGCCGGTCCGGGTGACGTGGGAGTGAAAACTGCGGGGGGTTCACCCCCTGCCCACAGAAACTTAACGGAGCAGCGTTGAGGGGCAGCTTCAGGCCGGTTTCAGCTCAGCGACCCACAGGGCGAGGGCGAGGAGAGCGAGGCTGGCGCTAAGGCGGAGCGGGTCGGCGTGTTCGCCGAAGAAGAGGAGGGAGCAGGAGACGGTGAGGGGGATCTTGGCGTTGTTAAGGACGGCGAGGGTGCCGGTGCCCACGCGGGTGGCACCGAGATTCCAGAGGAAAAACGCAAGGCCCGACGCGATGGCTCCGAGATAGAGGAGGGTGATAAGGTGAGAGGTGGTGAGGGGAATGGCGGGCCAGTCGGTCGCACACATGCTGACAATGGCGGTGGCGAGGAAGGCGCCTGCGTAGGGCAGGGCGAAGAGCGCGGCATCGCTGGTAGCGGCGGGAAGCTTCGCCCGTTCGCGGCGCCACGCGAGTTGGCCGGCGGCGAAGCAGAGGTTGGAGAGTTGCACGAGAAGGCAGCCGTGCAGCCAGTCGCCGCTGAGACCACGGTCGCGGATGAGCATCACGCCGGCGCCCGCGAGGGCGAGGAGCGAGGCGAAGGCGTAGCGGGGTTGCCAGCGGCGCGAGGCGGCGGCATCGAGCAGCACGAGGTAGATGGGGGTGGTGATGGTGAAGAGGCCGACGGCGTAGGCGGGCAGGAGCGGGAAGGCGCGGAGATAGAACAGATACATCAGGCCGAATTGAACGGTGCCGACGAGCCCGAGGCGCAGGAGGGTGGCGGGGGAAAGTCCGCGGGGCCGGAAAAATGGAAGAAATACGATGAGAGCCAGGCCGAGGCGGATGGTGGCGACGGCGGTGGGATCAATGCCGGTCAGCCGACCTTTGATCAGGCCGGGGGAGAAGGCCCAGATGAAGGAGACGAGGACGAGGAGAGGCATCGCGTGGCGGACAGTGCCGCAGAATCGGGCGCGGGCTCAAAGGTAAATTCGGGCGGGGGGAGTGCGGCCGGCCAACCAAGTATCTTGAGAGGGTTGGGATTTGTGGTTGATGCCTTGATGAACGGGCGGGGTGAGTTAGCGTTTCGGCCTACCCTTCTCACCGATAAAAACTTCTTCGATTTCCCAACGGTTGCGGCGCGTTGGCGTGGTGCTGGCGTTGCTTTCGGCAGGTTTGGCGGTGAACGCAATGACCAACGAGGAAACGGCAGCGGCACTCAAGCTAAGCAAGTTTGTGCTGCCGGATTATCCGGGGATTTTGCGACTGCAGGGGATTCCCGACGGAGAGACGCTGGTGGCAATGAGCCGCGATGCGAAGGGCGTTCCCCGCGACGTGCTCGCGTTGGAGACGACGAAGGCGGAGTTCGCGGTGGCGGCGATTGAGGCGGTGCGCGAGTGGCGCTTCTTGGCGCGCGAGGAAAATTCCGAGGCGGCGACGACGGAGCGCCCGCGGTTGGTGCGGTTCCTGTTTAAGGCCGGCGGGGTGGTGGTCGTGGCAAGTCCCCCGGCAGCGCGGGAAAAAAGCGTCGCGGCGCCCTCGGACTACAAGCCGGTGTTTTTTTCGGATCTCGATCAGATGCCGAAGGCGTTGCGTCAGCCGTTGCCGGCGTTTCCGGCGGCGTTCACGGGCAAGGCGAAGACGGGCGAGGCCAACGTGGCGTTCTTCGTCGATGAGACGGGCAAAGTGCGGGTGCCGGTAGTTACGGCGGCGACGGCGCCGGAGTTCGCGCAGGCGGCGTTGAAGACAGTTTCAACGTGGGTCTACGAGGCGCCGCTGCGCGCGGGTCGGCCAGTCGTGGCGTATGAAACGCTGACGATTCAGTTTGGGCCGGCGCCAAAGGCTTGAGGGTCGAGGGCGTCGCGGAGCGCGGTGGAGCGTGAAAGCGATCAAGCGCTTTCCCTCAAGACGAAGGGCGAAACCTGTAGAAAATGACGAAGGAAAACCCCAAGAGCATCAAGCCGAGCAGGCATCCGTGGGCGTAGGTTTGTGAACGAAACCATCCGTCCATGACGACGATGCGGCCGGATGTTTTTCCAATGCGCACTTTATCTCCGACTTCGAAATACCCTCGGAATGCCAAGGTGACGGTGAGTTCCCGAAGTTTTCCTGATTCGTCGTGATACTCAAACGCCGGGTAGCATGTGAGAACGTGCCTCTTGCCTGTTGTGTCGTAAGGACGGCGGTCACCGATTCCCGCGACACGACCCTCGCCGATAAAGTAGGTCGGACCGCCGCCGAACTCGTTTTGCCAGCCCGCCAAGGACCTACCCCGAGTTCCGCAGTTCGGAAAACCGTTTCGTTCTATCGCAGCGACTTGAGCGATTTAGGGGCTGATTTTCGGCACTACATTGCTGATTTCACGGGTGCCCTTGGGTAGGCGCAGCCCGAGGTGGGCGAGCAGTTGGGCGGTGGCGGGCTCGGGGGTTGTGACCACGCGTAGGCGCAGTTCGGTCACGATCTCGGCGCGGCGCACCGGGACGATCACGTCCACGCTTTTGATCCCGGCGATTTGCTTGATCAACTGGCGTGCGCAGGTGCCGAGCCCCTTTGACTGCATCCACTGTTCGAGCGTGCGCCATAACGCCAGCGCGAGGAAGCAGACCAAAATGTGCGCCTGCACCCGCTCCTCCTTGTGGTGAAACACCGGCCGCAGGCCCAGATCGCTTTTGGCGGTGCGGAACGCCGCTTCGGCCTGCGTCAGCTGGATATACCATTTCCACCAAAGCGCCGGATCGGTCTCGTCACAGTTGGTGCGCAGCAGATACGCGCCTTTTTGGCGGTGCGCTTTTTGGCCGGCGTCGAGTCGACTGCTGATGCCCAGGCCGACGGCCCGGCCCGCTCCGGCGGCCCACCGTCTCTTGGTCGGACTGCGGGCTGCGGCGCAACCACGCGTCGATCTTGATCAACTCCTGCGTCAGACGATCACTCTGGCGCCGGAGCATGGCGCGTTCTTTTTCGGCCCGCGCGCCGCTGCGGCAGAGCACCGTGCGCTCGCCGGGTTCGCCCTCGGGTTGTTCGACCAAGCGCACTTCGAGTCCGGCTTGCACCGTTTTCCAGTCGGATTTTTCCAGCAAGGTCTGCTCGTGGGCGCGCAGCCAGCTCTTCGGTGTGCCGACCAGATACCGCGCCTTGCGCGCGCGCAGGAAAGCGATGTTCGCCTCCGAGACCATACCCCGGTCCATCACCCAGACGCGTTCGGCCTGGCCGTATTTTTCCTCCATTTGACGCACGACAGTCTCGACGGTGCTCACATCGGCGCGGTTGCCGGCAAACACCTCGAAGCTGAGCGGCAGGCCCTCCGGCGTGCAGACCAGGCCGATGCAGACCTGTTTGTTGCCGCTGCGCTGGTCGCGCGAGTAGCCGCGTTGGGCCTGGGGATTGCGCCCGGCCTCACCTTCAAAACACGTGCTCGTCACATCGTAGAGCAAAAACTCGAAGCGCACGCCGAACCACTCGCGGTAACGCGTCATCAAGTGGGCGCACAACGCCTCCTTGTGCGCGCCGAGGTGATCGAGCGCGCGGTAGAGGCGGTCATCGTTGACCGAGGCGGGGTCCACGCCGAGCAGATCATCCAGCGCGGTGGCCTCATACCAGTGCTCGGCCACGCCGAGTTCGGAGCGTTGCGCGCAAAACCGCGCGACGGTGAGCAACGCCGCCGTGTGGGCCCAGCCCACCTGCTCGCGACCGGCGGGTAAAAGCTCGGCGAGCAGCGCGTCGAGACCAAGTCGGTGCCAGAGCGATAGGGCGAGGTAACCCTCGCCGAAGTCACGGCTGCGCTCCACGCGCAACGCGCGCAGATCCGCCGGCTCCCAGCGTGACGCGGGGTCGGAGGCCGTGGCGGAGCTGAAGTCGGCCTCGGTCGGCGAGCCGAGGCCGGGCAGCGGCGCGGTGACCACGCGGGGCGGCGGCGGCTCACCGCGCAATAAGGCGGGCAAGTCGTCCCACCCTCCGCGCCAGCCGGCCAGCTCGGATTCGTCGAGTTTACCGAGTGAGGCGACCACCTGTTGGCGAGGCCCGCGCGCGGTGCGCACCGTCCGGCACAAGTGCCAATAACTGTAACCGACCCCACGCGCCGACCTGGTCTTACGTCGCAGGAACAGGCCCGACACACTCGCAGAAAACCCGCCCGCTCACAACGGGGCGTCCGGCACTACATCGCTCCAAAAAATCAACTTCCCTCGTAAACAGCTCCGCGGGAAAAACCGCTCTCCTCTGAAACTATTTTCACTCCCTGCTCCAACTGCGGAACTCGGGTTAAGCTTGGCGAGCTGCCTGATGAGCAACGCGACCGCGAAGACGCAGGATCCAAGGGTAGCGCTCTGGACCAGGATATGTCGGATTCTTTCTCCCGCTTCGTAAAATGAGTAGAAGAACGCATCGACGTTCTTGGGCATTTGAAACCTGTTTCGCGGCGACTTCAGGCAGGTCATCGCCACGAAGCGATGCCAGATATTTTTCACGAAAATCACGGCCTGTGAATACGTGAGAATAACATGGCCCAAAACAAAAATTTTAAAAAATCCGGCACCGAACAAGTCCACGAGGAAGGCCACATCGAACGCCCAAGGAGCCAACATGGTTGCTTCAGTGCCGAGGAAAACCATGAGCACCGCTGCGATCAGTCGTAGCCGGGTTTTTTGCGGTAAACGCTGCCACTATTTCCTCGAATTCGGTAGATTCATAATTCGCGGACGTTGTTACACAGCTGCCCTTGTTATCACCTCTCGGACTGTTGTTGCCTGAGCAATCGACGTAGCCGTGTTTCTCGAACAAATGGATTTACATTCTTCTCCGGCTCTTGGGCGGTGGCTTTCGCTCCGTATGCCTGCCGGTCTTCTTTGGAATGCCCGATGCGACCAAGGTAGCGGATCAATCTTCGAAGAGGGGTCGGCGGCTGGGGGGGGCTCGTAAACTGTGCTGCGGCAACTAGCAAAAAGCTGACGAACGCTCGCACGCGGATCCGGCGTCTCTTCAAGAAGTGGAATTTTAAAGGCACGCCTATTTACTTCATTCCGCTCGCGAGGAGAGTTTCGAAGAAGGGTTCGGTGGGCTCTTGGGCGACGGCGGTGACTTCGACGTGTTGAAAGCCGGCGGTTTTGAGAAAACCGTGCAGGGCGCTTTCGCTGAAGCCGAGCCAGACGTCGGCGTAGAGTTCGTGGGCTTTTTCGAAGGTGTGTTCGGCGAGGTCGAGGACGAGGACTTGGCCGCCGGGTTTCAGGATGCGATGGGCTTCTTCGACGGCGCGTTGGGGGTGCCGCGCGTGGTGGAGGGCTTGGCTAAGGATGGCGAGGTCGACGGATTTATCCGGGAGGGGAACGTTTTCGATGTCGCCGAGTTTGTAAGCGAGGTTGGCAAGGCCGTTTTTGGCGGCGAGCTCGGTGCCGACCTCGACCATGCGCGGAGAGTTGTCGATGCACCACACCTGGGAGGCGCGTTGGGCGAGGAGTTGGGAGACGAGGCCTTCGCCGGCGCCGAGGTCGGCGATGGTGATAGCGGGGGTGAGGCGGAGGGCGAGGTGGCCGATGGCTTCCCAGGAGCGGCCGGGGCAATAGTTTTTGCCGAGGCGGCCGGCGATGAGGTTGAAATACTGTTCCTGCGTGCGGCGGCGTTTTTGGAGGATGCGGTCGAGGTTCGCGCGGTCGTCGATGAGTTCGGGGAGATCGGCGACAGATTCGACGGCGGCGCGGAGGAGGGCGAGAGCGGCGGGGGCGACGGTGGGCCGGAGGGAGTAGAAGGCTTTTTTGCCTTCGCGGCGGTCGGAGACGAGACCGGCCTGGCGGAGGAGGGCAAGCTGCGAGGAGATGCGGGACTGGCCCATGCCGAGAATTTCCTGAAGCTCGGCGACGGAGAGTTCCTCGCGCAGCACGAGGGCGAGCAGGCGGAGGCGGGTGGGGTCGGAGAGAGTTTTAAGGATGTCCCACGAGGCGTTCACGGGTTCGGAAGGTGAGGGCTGAAGGCGGGGAGGCAAGGGTCGGGATGAAGAGGCGGCAAAACGAAAGAAAGCAGGGGAGTGCCCGCAAAACCCGCGAAGGGAGGCAAAAATTCGGAGTTGAAATTATGGATGTGCTATTTGGCGGAGCGGGCGAGCTGAGCGAGTTGCCATAAGCCGAAGGCGAGGATGACGGTGCCGGAAATGAGATTGAGGGTGCGGAGGCCGCCGGATTGGAGTTTGCGGCCAAGCAGGGACGCCGAGGAGCTGAGGATGAGCCACCACGCGGCGCTGCCGGCGAAGACGCCGAGGATGAGACGAAGGGTGGTGAACGCAGTGCCGGTGGCGGCGCCCAAGCCGAGACCGGCGAAGATGCCGACGAAGGCGAGGATGGTAACGGGACTGGTTAGGGTAAGGGCAAAGGTGGAGAGATAAGCGGCGAGGAGATTGGGTGCGGAACGTTCGGCGGCCGACGTGGGAGGACGGGCGCGGAGGGTTTGGATACCGAGGTAAAGAAGGAAGATGCCGCCGAGGAGTTGAAAGGTCGCGCGATGCTCGATGAGCAAGTCGGTCAGGGCGGTGAGGCTGAAGGCGGCGACGAGACCGTAGAGGGTGTCGGCCGTGGCGGCACCGAGGCCAGAGACGAAGCCGACGAGGCGACCGTCGGTCAGAGCGCGGCGGATGCAGAGGAGGCCGACGGGGCCGACCGAGGCGGCGATGGAGAAACCGATGAGGGCGCCTTTGAAGATTGGGTCCACGATGACGGCGCGGGAAAAGGGGCGGGGAATCTAGGATAAGGAGATGAGGACGGGAATCATTCAGGCTGGGGAGGAGTTGCCCGCGACAGACGCGAATGGGCGCGAAAGGACCGGGATGTGGAAAAGCGGGCTGTTTTGGGAGGCGGGCCAAAAAAAGCCCGACGGCGGGTTAGGCGGTCGGGCTGGAATTTCGATGGGGCGGGCTGAAGCCCGCCCTGCTTCAAAGCGTATCAACGTAGCGCTTGATGCTCAGGATGTCGTAGGTGTCTTCGGAATTGCCCGTCTTCACCTTGACGGTGTCGCCAGCTTTTTTGCCGAGGAGGGCAGCGCCCATGGGGGTCTTGTAGGAGAGGATATTCTTGTCGGGATCACCGTCCCAGACTCCGAGGAGCGTGTAAGTGGTCTTGGCACCGCCGGAACGGAGTTCGACGATGCTGCCGACGCTAATCTGCTCCGCAGAGGCTTCCTTGAAATCGGTGATGCGAGCGCGGCCGAGATCTTTTTCAAGGAGGGTCTTCTGGCCCATCAGGACCTGTTGGTCCTGTTTGGCCATTTTGTATTCGGAATTTTCCTTGAGATCACCGTGCTCGCGGGCGGTGGCGATGGCCTTGGAGTTCTCCGGAATCTTCCTGGAGACGATGCTCTCGTATTCCTCGCGCTTGCGCTCGTAGCTGGAGCGGGAGACGAGGAGCTGTTCTTCCTTGCTCTCCGCATCGGCGGCGACGAGGGATTGGATCTTGGGGAAGATTTTGATGAAGCGGGCGAGGAGAGATTTTTTGGTGAGTTCCTCAAAGCCTTGGTTCAACATCAGCGTATTCGCGAGATCGCGGGCGGTCTCGGGATCGGCAGTGGAAAGGAGGTCGGCGATGAGATCGGTGTCCTCAGAGAGGATGTCGCCGAGTGGGATGCGGCGCGCGCTGGCGGCTTGGAGCGCCTCGTAGTCGATCGCGAAGAAGACGGCGCTCAGTAGGCGCGGGGTGATGAGATCGTTGAGCAGCTTCGCAAATTTCTTCGAGTGGCGGTTCTTGACGATCCAGAGGAGCACGGGGGCGCGAAGATTCTGCTCAGTCTGCCAGCGCTGGAGCGTGGCAGCGAGATCGTCGGAGTAACCCTGTTCGACGAGGAAATTAATGCACTCGGTGGTGAATTTGCCCTGCGAGACCTTCAAAAGGCCGAACACGATGTCGCGGGTTTCGATGGGATGGGTGGCAAGGATGAGCTCGAGGAAGCGGCTCTGGAAGTGGACGGGGATCTTTTCTGCGATCTCGGGAAGGTCGCGGGAGTTGGCGATGAGGCCGGCCTGAGTGGGCTCATAAGCCGTCTCGGTGCCGACCAGCTTGGCGAGGTCGTCGCGAACGACGGCTCCATAGAGACGCTCGGCGGCGTCGAGCTGGTTGCTCTCCTTGACGGACTCGGCGAGGCCTTCCAAGACGGAAGCGAGATCTTTTTGGGAGGTGGCCTTGTCGGAACCGTCCACGAGTTCTTCGGCCAAGAGGATTCGGCGGCGGGCCGAGCGGGTGTTCTTGAATTGCTCTACGAGCTCATCTTCGGCGGACACAGGCGTTTCGCGGATGACGTAGCAATCGGTTTTTTTGACCGGGATGGAAATACGGGCGTCTTTGGCGATCAGTTTCTTCGCGGCGGACCACCATTTTTTGAATTTTTCCTCCCCGAGGACCTGCGTGAGGACGATCTCGATCTCGATCGCGGTGGCGGCGTTGTTAGGATAGGCTTGGAGCGTCTCGACGAGGAGTTGCGCAGGGTTATCGGCGATCAACTCGTTGATTTTTTTGGTGTCGGTCTCTTTGCGGACGAGGAGATGCTTGGCGGGCAGCACATCCATCGTGGTGATGCAAAAAGCCGGGTCCATCGAGTGGCCCTTCTTGTCTTTAAAATCGATGATGAGCTTCCGCGCGACATCGTCGTAGCGCTTGATCTGGCCAAAGCCCCAGCTGCGGTGAACCACGTAGGCATCCGCTTCCATGGTCTCCAATTTTGCTTTGGACGCCTTGAGCGTCGGGTTTTTTGCGATGAGCGCGGATACTTCGGCGGAATTCATGGTTGCGTGAGTAAGGGCCTGAACGGGAGAGTTGAGCGGACAATGACTAACGCTGTCAACCCGAGTCTCGAAACCACCCGCTCATGAGCGAAAAAACTGATTCCACCCGTCTCACGGCATGGCCGGCGGCGGCCCAATTGGTCGCACGCTGGCTCGAACGGCGCGAGCGGATCGACGTCTTATTTGACTCGTTGCCGGGCAAATTTGCGGGCGCGGAGCGTGCGCGTTGCCAGCACTTGGTGTTTGGCGTCGTGCGTCACGCCAGCCGTCTGGAAACGGAACTCGCGAAGCTGATCGCGCATCCGCCGCGCTATGCGACGCGCGCAGTGCTCTATCTGGCGGGATTTGAATTGATCGAGGCCGAAGGCGAACACGCCGACAAGGGCCTCGTGGCAAAGATCGTCCATCATGCCGTGGATCAGGCCAAGGTGCTCGCGAGCGCGGCCGAGGCGCGGTTGGTCAACGCGGTGGTGCGGAAACTCGCGACGGCGCTGCACACGCAGCTCGCGCCCAACCGGCTCGCGGCGGCGGATGTGCTCGCGGCATATTTTTCCCATCCCGAGTGGCTGGTGAAGCGTTGGCTCACGAATTACGGCGCGGAGCATACGCGCACGTTGCTTAAGTGGAACCAGTCGCCGGCGCCCGTCTATGCGCGTTGGCGGGATCGCGCATCGCCGGCCCCGGAGTTTTTGAAGGCCACGGCTTGGGCGGGGTTTTATGAAGTGCCGTCAGGCAAGTGGTCCGAGGTCGAGCCGCTGCTGAAAAAGGGAAAACTTTATCTGCAAGATCCGGGCACGCGGCTCGCGGTGGAGCTCCTCGCGCCGAAGGCGGGCGAGACGGTGCTGGACGTATGCGCGGCGCCGGGTGGAAAGAGTCTGCAAATCGCAGACACGATGGTGGCGGACTCCGCGCCCCCGAAAAATGGGCCCGGTCGCGTCATCGCGATGGATATCCCGGGAGAGCGGATCGCGCGGCTTAAGGAAAACCTCGCGCGCGTCGAGGGTGTCGATGTGGCGCTCGTGCAGGCCGATGTGGCGAAGAACGGTTACTCCGAGCTCGATGCGTGCAAGCTGCCGACCGGCTACGACGCGGTGCTCCTCGACGTGCCCTGCACGAACTCCGGCGTGATGCGGCATCGGGTGGATGTGAAATGGCGTTTGCAGGAAGGTGATTTTCACAAGCACGGGCGGCAGCAGCTCGAGTTGTTACACGCGGCGGCCAAGCTCGTCGCTCCGGGTGGGCGGATCGTTTATTCCACGTGCTCGATCGATCCCGAGGAGAACGAGAGCGTCATCAAGGCGTTTTTCGACAGCCGCGCGGGCGGGCCGTTTACGCTTGAGGCGAAGAGCATCAGCCAGCCTTGGGTGGCCGGCCACGATGGCGCGGGCGCGTTTTTGCTGCGGAAGAAGCTCTGAGGCGGGGGCGGCACCGAATTGGCGAGTGAGGTTGACGACAACGCACCCTGCTGCGGCGGGCGCTCCCGGCCCCGGCGGCTACGGCACGAGTTCGAAAACGGTGAAGCGTTTTTCGATTTCGCGGGTGCCGTGTAGAAACGTGAACGAAATTTCGGAGGCGCGGGCGACGAGTTGCTCGTAGCGGCGAAAATCCCACCGGGCGACAGGCTCCCCGTTGATGCGCGTGACGAGATCGCCGCGTTCGACTTCGCCGGCATCGGGGGGTGAGCCGGGGACGACGCCGGCCACGCGCCAGTAGGCGGGGGTTTTCGCAAAGCTGAGGCCGGGGGTGCGGCGGGCCCCGGTGGCGATGGGCGCGGGCGAGTCGCGGTAGAACGTCACTTTGTCGTGCTCCTGGTCGAACGTGACGGTGAAATACTGGAGGATCGCGCCACCCACGGCCGAGAGTTCGTCGGAGAGATCCACAATGGGCGCGGGCAGCGAGTAGTCGGCGAGCGTGAACGTATCGGCGAGGCGGCCGATGCGTTGGGGGCGGTCGCCGGAGAGCGTGCTGACGGTGCTGCCGGCGCGGGGACCGAAGATGAATTTGGGATTGAGGCCGACGGGGTTGAGGCTGAGCGGGGCGTCGCTGCCGCTGTCGAGGAGAGCGATAAAGGTGCGGTCGCCAATTCGCACGGGGATGAGGGGGGTCTTGTTCGCGTTGTTGAAAGGGATCGAAAGTCCGGGGATGAGCGGGCTGCCGCCGGAGGGCGCGAGCACGACCCGATCGTGCGGGTAGTCGAGCGTGAGGAGGGTTTTCCGGAAGAGAGGGAAACCGAGGATGCCGTCAATTTTTACGCCGAGGTGGGCGGAGAGTGCGGCGCAGTCGTAGATGCGCGCGCTGATGTTTTCGAAGCGCGCGTCGCCGAGATCTAGCCGGCGGAGGGTGATCGGCGGAAGCTCCACGGAGTGGCCGTCGGCGGACAGCACGGAGACGGGGGCGGCGGCAATGGCGGCCTCGTCCTTGATGCCATAGCGTTTGGCGAATTCCGGGGTGACCAGCGTAGTGTTGGCACCGGTATCGATCAGGAAATGCCAGGGGCCGCCGCGATCCCATTTGCCTGAGATAATCAGATAGGAGCCGAGGCGCTGGGCGGGGAGCACGACGAGCGGGGAGCGGAGGGTGGTCTTGCCGGGGCGCGGGGCTTCGCGGCGAAACGTAAAACAGCCGGCGAGCAGGGCGCAGGCAAGGCTAGCGAGAATGAGAGCGAAGGGACGCCGCCAATTCATTTTGTCGGCTTCGGCAGGGCGATACTGAGAGCGAAAGCCGCGGCGGCGAGAACGGCGCCGGCGACGAAGACGCTGCGCGAACCGTAGAGCCAGAAAGCGGCGCCGGCGAGGATGGGGGTGATGGCGCGCGCGAGTGAACCGAGGGAACGAAAGATGC